>JBBQSF010000007.1:0-48638 GCA_038214085.1 Bacteroidales bacterium
ACCAATAACTAATCACCAATAACTAATCACCAATAACTAATCACCAATAACTAATCACCAATAACTAATCACCAATAACTAATCACCAATAACTAATCACCAATAACTAATCACCAATAACTAATCACTAATAACTAATCACTAATAACTATTAACTAATCACTAATAACTATTAACTAATAACTATTAACTATTTACTAACCAATCAAAAAAAAATTATGTCAATGTTTTGTTATCAATGCCAGGAAGCAGCAAAAGGAATCGGCTGCAACGTCCGCGGAGTATGCGGAAAAACAGATGATGTAGCTAATCTTCAGGATTTGCTCATTCATGTAATGAAAGGAATTTCAATTTTCAGTACTGAAGCCCGTAAGAAGGGTATTGAAAATGAAGAAGTCAATAAATTTGTATTCGATGGCTTATTTATGACCATTACCAATGCGAATTTTGACAAAAGCGTTTTTGTTTCAAAAATCAAAGAAGGTCTTAAACTTCGTGAGATCATTAAAAATGAATTACTGAATACCGGCTGGCAGATTCCTGCTCATTTGCACGATTCAGCTACTTGGTATTCTGACAATGCTGCAGAGTTTGAATTAAAATCAACAAGTATTGGTATCCTGTCAACCGAAAATGAAGATATACGTTCGCTACGTCATCTTGTATTGTTTGGTATAAAAGGCATGGCTGCATATGCTGAACATGCTTACAATCTTGGATTTGAAGATAAATTGATATGGGAATTTATGCAACGTGCATTGGTGTCAATAACTGATGATACGCTTACTGCAGATCAACTGGTTGCTTTGGTTATGGAAACCGGAAAATTCGGTGTTACAACCATGGCATTGCTTGATAAAGCAAACACTTCTACTTATGGAAATCCTGAAGTTACGAAAGTAAAAACCGGAGTCAGAAATAATCCTGGTATTTTAATTTCAGGTCACGATTTAAAAGACCTTGAAGAATTGCTAAAACAAACACAGGGAACGGGTGTTGATGTATACACGCACAGCGAAATGCTTCCTGCACATTACTATCCTGCATTTAAAAAGTATGAAAATTTTGTTGGAAATTACGGTAATGCTTGGTGGAAACAACGTGAAGAATTTGAAACTTTCAACGGTCCTATTCTTTTTACAACCAATTGTCTGGTTCCTCCTTCAACCAATGCTGTTTATCGCGATAAGGTTTTTACTACCGGTGCTGTGGGATTTGAAGGAATCAAACATTTGCCAAACCGTCCAAAAGATGGAATGAAAGATTTTTCTGAAATAATTGAATTGGCAAAAAAATGCCCCGCTCCTACCCAAATCGAAGATGGCGAAATTATAGGCGGTTTTGCACATGCTCAGGTTTTTGCTCTTGCTGACAAAGTAGTTGAAGCAGTTAAATCTGGTGCAATAAAAAAATTCTTTGTAATGGCTGGCTGCGATGGCCGTATGAAAGAACGTGATTATTATACACAGTTTGCCGAACAACTTCCTAAGGATACAGTAATTCTCACCGCTGGTTGTGCTAAATATCGTTATAATAAACTTCCTTTGGGTGATATCGGTGGAATTCCAAGAGTATTGGATGCAGGTCAGTGCAACGATTCGTATTCGCTTGCAGTGATTGCTCTAAAACTTAAAGAGGTATTTGAACTCAATGATATCAATGATTTGCCAATTGCATATAACATTGCTTGGTACGAACAAAAGGCAGTTATCGTTTTGCTTGCATTGCTATCACTGGGTGTTAAGAATATTCATTTAGGTCCAACCTTGCCTGCATTCTTGTCGCCAAATATTGCTAAAGTACTTGTTGAAACATTCGGAATTGCACCAATAGGTTCAGTTGACGATGATTTGAAAGTATTTCTGAATTAGTTTTTTTGTTATTTTAATTTGTCCTGAGTATCTTTGAAAAATAATGATCTGGTATTATTACTTTTTAAAGATATTCAGGTTTTTTTATGAAATTTTTTAATAAAATAAATATAGAAAAAAGGACTGTAAGTGCAATGATTACATTGTATTGCAATTCAAATCATAATAGCTCAAACTTTAATTGTGATCAATGCCATAGCCTTATTAAATATGCACATGAACGATTGGAAAATTGTAAATTTGGTTGCAATAAACCTTCCTGCAAAAAATGTAAAGTTCATTGCTTTAAGCCTGAAATGCAGGAAAAAATTAAAAAAGTAATGCGCTTTTCCGGTCCCAAAATGATATATAGATATCCCCTTTTATCACTTAAAAATTTAATAAAATAAACTTATGGAAACCAAAGGATTCAATCACTCAACTATTTTCAACTTTATTACTCAGGTTGAATATTCTGAAAATGGAATTGTAAGTAAACGCATTCTGGAAAAAAAAACCGGAAATGTTTCGCTCTTTTCATTCGACAAAGGCCAGAAACTTAGTGAACATACAGCTCCTTTTGATGCCATGATTCAGATAATTGAAGGAATTGCTGAAGTTATAATTAATGGAAATCCTTATCAGCTAAAAGCAGGCGAAAGCATCATTATGCCAGCAAACAACCCTCATGCAGTAAATGCAGTGGAAAGGTTTAAAATGATGCTTACTATGATAAAAGATCAATAATTATGAAAAGGCAAAATTGCTGGGAATTTAATAACTGTGGCCGACAACATGGAGGTTGTAATGTGGCTGAAATGGGCGTTTGCCCTTCTTCCATAGCTAGTGAATTCAAAGGTGTAAATCATGGTGATAATGCTGGAAGATTTTGCTGGACGGTAGTGGGCTCGCTTTGTAAAGGAAAAGTGCAAGGAACATTTGCTCAAAAATTGAAAAATTGTCTTGATTGTAACTTTTTTAAACAGGTAAAGACTGATGAGGGTGAAGATTTTCGATTTTCAAATTTTGATGTTCGAAAACAAAACTTAAAAAAGGACAAAACGGATTTAGATTAATTGATTTAAAAAATTGATCACATCAATTCCATCAGCATAGTCAGTTAAACTTGGTTCCTGACTTTTTCCAAAATCTATGGCAGAAGAAATTATTTTGTTTCCTGCCACAACACACTGCAACAATTCTGAATTTTCAGAAACCCAATTCTTAACAATTTCGATATTCTTGTATGTCTCGTAATGAATTACACTTACCGGGGAGAGTGCCGAAGAATTTTTAGTTAGCAGAAAAAAACCAGCATCAATATATGGAATTTTATTCACCATCATCACCACTTTATTGTAATCATAGTTATTGTAAAACTTGGTGTTGTCAATAATTGAAGCATATTTGCCAAACGCTGAAATCAAAAGTTTTGTGTCGTAATTTTCGGGGATAAATATTTTGGATACATTGCGGCAACCAAGTCCAAAATAAAGAAAAATATCATCGGCTAGTTTTTCGAGTTGTTTTGATGTCTCGTTTCCTGTTAATATTGCAATGCTTTTTCTGTTTTTACGAAAAATATGTGGATATCTGGTAAAATAGTATTCAAAATATCTTGATGTATTGTTGCTGCCAGTAGCAATCACCGAATCAAATTCGGGTAATTTATCGTGGGTAAACAGAATAGTTCTTTTAAAACGAGGATCAATAGAATTAAGTATTCCAGCTAATGCAGGAAGAAGGTATTTGTCCTTTGAAGAAAGTTTTCCAATAAAAACATTTCCTGAAATGAGCACGCATAAAAAATCATGAAAGCCAACCAAGGGAATGTTTCCTGCCATAATGACAACAATCCTTTTTGCGGAAGACTTTTTAGAATTATCTGGATAGGATGACATCCATTTTTCAAGATGTTTTTTTGTTGTGATTCTCGCAATTGCATTTAATGAATACCTTAGCATTTTATCCGTAAACCAGGCATTTTCTAATGTGGATTTTTGAAGTGCTTCATCCAGAATCGGATTCGGATTTCCCTTTAAGTACATAGAAATCTCCTTCGAGAGTAAATCAAATGCGAAAATTTTGCTGTTCAGGTCGAATTCTATCATGATTGCGGAATTCAGCAAAAGTAGTCAATCATTTGGATTTCATGTAATTATTTTTTCTTTATTTCATAAATTCATATCTACGGCAATAAATTGCTAATTTTGACATTTAATAATAAACACATTTCATGAACCGCTTCAGAATATTTATTTTCTTTTTTCTTTCTACTTCGGTTGCCTTTAGTCAGGATTTGAATTCATTTAATGAAACGCTGGATTCTCTGAAAAAATTCAGCAATCTGGTTCTTACCTCAGCTACTGATTTTGAGAAGTACAATGCGAACGACAAGTTAATTATTCTACTGGAAAGTACTTTGTTGCAGAAAAAATCTTTCGATTATAATTTTGATACTCTTAAAAGTATTGCTGTATTGCGTTCGCCCGATAATAAATTCAAATTGTTTAACTGGGTATTGCCAAAAGCTGATGGTACTTATGAGTATTTCGGAATCATTCAGGCATGGAATTCAAAAGAAAATAAATTTCTGCTATATAAATTAAAGGATAATTCAGAAAATATAAAAAATCCCGAAAATGAACTTCTGGATTATCAGAATTGGTATGGTGCCTTGTATTATAAATTAATTTACACCCGATATGCTGGAAAAAAATATTATACACTTTTGGGTTGGGATGGAAATGACAAGATTACTTCCAAAAAAATTATTGATGTGATTTCTTTTAATTCAAAAGAAAAACCTGTATTTGGTTCCAGTATTTTTAAAATCAATTCCAAATTTCAGAAACGTGTTATCTTTGAATTCTCTTCTACCGTAACAGTTTCTATTAAATACGAAAAGCAATATTTAGTACATGGCAAGCAAAAGAAAAAAATGATTGTTTTTGACCGTGTTGCACCGCTAGACCCAAAGCTTAAAGGCATTTACCAGTATTACTTTCCAGAAACAAATATTTTTGATGCATTGATGTTTAAAAATGGCAAATGGAATTATATTAAAGATGTTGATGCACGTAATTCGAAAGAATCAAAAGCCGATCGCGATCGAAAAGCTGTGACAAAAAAAATACAAAAACAAAAGGGAATTAAGTAAATATCTCTTTTTCATTAAAATTTCTTGTTTTTTTATAAGAAGTTTCAAAAGAATTTTGCAATTTTGGACAAAATATAGCTATGCAATAATATTAACCAAACAAAATAAATAAAACATGAAAAAAGTTCATAATTTTAATGCAGGGCCATGTATCCTGTCGCGCGAAGTAATTGAAAATACTGCAAAAGCTGTCCTCGATTTTAATGGCATTGGCATGTCAATTCTCGAAATTTCCCATCGTAGTAAGGACTTTCAGGCAGTAATTGATGAAGCTGTTGCTTTGTTCAAAGAACAATTAGGAATTCCAGAAGGATATCAGGTATTGTTTTTAGGTGGCGGTGCCAGCATGCAGTTTTGTATGATTCCTTATAATCTGTTAAACAAAAAAGCTGCTTATGTTGACAGTGGCGTTTGGGCTAAAAAGGCAATAAAAGAAGCAAAACTTTTTGGCGAAGTAAACGTAATTGCATCTTCTGCTGATAAAAATTATAACTACTTTCCAAAAATTGAAAATATTCCAACTGATGTTGATTATTTACATATTACAACAAACAATACAATTTACGGAACAGAAATTCATGAGGATATTAATTCTCCTGTTCCGCTTATAGCTGATATGTCGTCAGATATTTTCAGCCGCCCTGTGGATATTTCTAAATATGCAATGATTTATGGTGGTGCCCAGAAAAATCTCGGTCCTGCTGGAGCTACTTTTGTAATTATCCGCGAAGATATTCTTGGTAAAGTTGACCGTGTACTTCCTTCGATGCTCGATTACAGAATTCATATCAAAGAAGGTTCAATGTATAACACGCCTCCATGTTTGCCTATTTACACAATTATGGAAACATTACGCTGGATAAAGAAATTAGGCGGTGTTGGTGTTATTCAGAAAATGAATCAGGCAAAAGCAAAACTTTTATATGATGCTATGGACAACAGCAAAATTTTTGTTGGTACAGTTGAAAAAGAATCACGCTCATTAATGAATATCAGCTTTGTTATGCGCGAAGGTTATCAGCATCTCGAAGAAGAATTCATGAATTTTGCCAAAGCAGCCGGTATGGTTGGTATTAAAGGACATCGTTCAGTTGGTGGTTTCAGAGCTTCTACTTACAACGCTCTTCCAATTGAAAGCGTTCAGGCTTTGGTTGATTGTATGAAAGAATTTGAAAGTCAAAAAGCATAAAAGTCAAAAAGATTTTTAGTTGGGAGTTAGGAGTTAATTCATTTGCAGTTTTTAATATTTTGAAAAAAATGAAAAATGATTATTTTAATTTTGAAAATTTAACAGTATATCAAAAAAGTCTTGATTATGTAGATTTTTGCTATGAATTAACTTCGAAATTTCCTGCTTCTGAGCTTTTTATTCTAACCTCTCAGTTTTGTTTGTTCAACTATTGCCTTCCGAAGAAATTATATTTCAAACGAAATTGAAATTGTTTCAAGAGAAAAACTGATAGAACTTTCAAAAATGCTAAACGGTTTAAAAAAATCATTAAAACATTAATTATTACAGGAAATATCATTTCCACACATTTTTTATTAATTACTAAAAAACTCCTAACTATAAACTAAAAAACTCTCAACTATATGACAAAAGTACTCGTAGCCACAGAAAAACCTTTTGCAAAGGTTGCTGTTGATGGAATTAAAAAAGTATTAGACGAAGCGGGATTTGAACTTATTCTTCTTGAAAAATATACTGATCCCATTGATCTTATTAAAGCAGTTGAAGAAGTTGATGCATTAATTATCCGCAGCGACAAAGCAACACGCCAGGTTATTGAAGCAGGAAAAAACTTAAAAATCATTGTTCGTGCCGGTGCTGGATATGACAATATTGATCTTGCTGCTGCTACTGAAAAAGGAATTGTTGCAATGAATACTCCTGGACAAAATTCAAATGCAGTTGCTGAACTTGCAGCAGGAATGATGGTATTTATGGCTAGAACACAATTTAAAGGTGGATCTGGATCCGAATTAAAAGGGAAAAAATTAGGACTTCATGCATACGGATATGTTGCAAGAATGCTAGCAACAATTGCAAAAGGATTTGGAATGGAAGTTTGTGCTTATGATCCTTTTGTTGATGCATCCAAAATGGCTGAAGAAGGCGTTAAAGCTGTTGCCACAATTGAAGAACTCTATAGTACTTGCCAATATGTTTCACTTCATATTCCGGCAAACGATAAAACCAAGAAATCAATTAATTTCGATTTGCTTTCAAAAATGCCAAAAGGCGCAACCGTTCTAAATACTGCCCGCAAGGAAGTAATTGATGAAGAAGGAATGAAAAAAATATTTGCTGAACGTCCCGATTTTAAATATATTTCTGATATTGCTCCCGAATGTCATACCGAATTATTGCAATACGAAGGCCGCTATTACAGCACTCCTAAAAAACAAGGCGCTGAAACTTCTGAAGCCAATATTAATGCAGGCTTGGCTTCTGCAAAACAAATCGTTGCTTTTATTAATAATGGAGATAGAACTTTTCAAGTTAATAAGTAATTGGAGTTGAAGAGCAAATTAGTGAATTAGGCACCTGAAATTTTTTTTGCATTTAATGTGAATTATAAAATTTCAACTGATTTGCTAATTTGCTGTTTGTTATTTTCTCTATATTCTTAGCCCTATTTTAGTTTTTAAAGAAAAACATGGTAAAGTTTGATTTTGAGGATTTACAGGTTTATCAAAAAGCCTTAGATTATATTGATTATGTATATAAGCTTACAGATAAATTTCCACAACATGAACTTTTTGGATTAACATCACAATTCAGAAGAGCATCGCAATCAATCGCTCAAAATATTGCAGAAGGATATGGCGAAACAAAACCCTTATTTATAAGATATTCAAAAATTTCAAAAGGTTCAATTCGGGAATGTGTCGTTTGTACAACTATTTCTTTTAGGCGGAATTACATTTCACCCGAAGAAAATACTATATCACGGGAACGACTGGCAGAAATTTCGAAGATGCTTTCCGGGTTAGTTTCTTATGTAAAAGCAAAAATTATTGAAGAACGAAGATGAGCAAAATCTAATTCACTATTTCACCAAAACCCAAATTCACTATTTAACTAATAACCCAAATTCACTATTTAACTAAAACCCCAATTTACTATTTCACTAATAACCAAATTCACTATTTCACTAAAACCCAAATTCACTATTTCACTAAAACCCAAATTTACTATTTCACTAATAACTCAAATTCACTATTTAACTAATAACCCAAATTCACTATTTCACCAAAACCCAAATTCACTATTTCACGAATAACCCAAATTCACTATTTAGCTAATAACCCAAATTCACTATTTCACTAAAACCCAAATTTACTATTTCACGAATAACCCAAATTCACTATTTAACTAATAACCCAAATTCACTATTTCACTAATAACTCAAATTCACTATTTCACTAATAACCAAATTTACTATTTCACTAATAACTCAAATTCACTATTTAACTAATAACCCAAATTCACTATTTCACTAAAACCCCAATTCACTATTTCACTAAAACCCAAATTCACTATTTCACCAAAACCCAAATTCACTATTTCACTAAAACCCTAATAAACTAAACACTATGGCAATAATAAAACCGTTTAAAGGTCTGCGTCCTCCGAAAGAAATTGTAAAAGAAGTGGCATCACGCCCTTATGATGTGTTGAATTCTGAAGAAGCAAGAGCAGAAGCAGGCGAAAAATCGCTTTTGCATATTACTAAACCAGAAATAGATTTTGCTCCCGGTACTGATGAGCATTCTCAGGCAGTTTATGAAAAAGCTGTTGAAAACTTTAAAAAATTTCAGACCAATGGTTGGCTGAAACAGGATGAAAAAGAATTGTATTATGTTTATGCACAAACCATGGAAGGCCGCACACAGTATGGTCTGGTTGCCGCTGCAAATGTTGGTGATTACATGAACGGAATCATTAAAAAACATGAATTAACACGCAAGGACAAAGAAGAAGACAGAATGATTCATGTGCGTATAAATAATGCGAATATCGAGCCTGTTTTCTTTACTTATCCAGCAGTTGCAGAAATTGATGCCATTGTTGAAAATATAGTAAAAAATACTAAGCCCATTTACGATTTTGTAACAAATGAAGGTTTTGGACACCACTTTTGGCTCATTGATAACGACGAAACAATTGCGAAAATTACTGAGTTGTTTGCAACCAAAGTTCCTTATACGTATGTTGCCGATGGTCATCACCGAACAGCTGCAGCAGCTTTGGTTGGCAATGAGAAGAAATCGAAAAATCCAATGCATACTGGTAAAGAAGAGTATAATTATTTTTTAGCAGTACATTTTCCTGATAATCAGTTAAAAATTATTGATTACAATCGTACGGTCAAAGATTTGAATGGTCTCACTCCTACTCAACTCATTGAAAAGCTGAACGTGAATTTTGTGATAGTAGATAAAGGAACAGAAATTTACAAACCTGCAAAACTTCATGAGTTCAGTATGTACCTTGATGGAAAGTGGTATGCCATGAATGCTAAACCAGGAACTTTTAACGATAATGATCCTATTGGCGTACTTGATGTGACAATACTTTCGAATCTGGTTCTTGATGAAGTGCTTGGGATAAAAGATCTTCGTACCGACAAAAGAATTGATTTTATTGGCGGAATCAGAGGTTTGGGTGAATTGAAAAAACGTGTTGACAGCGGCGAAATGAAAGTGGCGTTTGCTTTATATGCTGTTTCTATGAAACAATTGATTGACATTGCCGACACAGGAAACATTATGCCTCCGAAAACTACTTGGTTTGAACCTAAATTAAGAAGTGGACTGGTAATTCATTCTTTGGAATAATAATAATACTTTGAATATTAAAAGAGGCGGGTTTACCCGCCTCTTTTAATTTATATCTCTTACTAAAAATACCAGCCACCTAGCCTCAGAATAATCAACAATTCCGGTTTACGGTAAAAATAAATAGTATCCAAGTTTATAATTGGAAGTGTTATCTGATGATAAAAATTCCAGTTTGCAGAACCACTAATTGCATCGGTAAATTACTGTGAATTATTGTGTTTACTGAATAAATTCAATCCAATAAAAGGCAATAGAATAAAAAATGCTATGTGAAATAATCTCATTTCATAAGAATATTCAGGCAAAATAAAAATGAAATGTTTTGATTAAAAAACTTATGAATTCTGAGTTACGAGATCCTTAAGTTCTATGCTTCTTTTTGTGAGCACAAATGTGCATCTGGAGAATTTATTCACTGGCCAGCCTTGCCATAACAAATAATTTCCATATTTGTCTTTGGTGTTGTAGACTGCTGTTGTTTGAGTATCAAAAGTCCAAGTCATTTCGTCGCCTGTAGCATCAAACTCAACTTTTACATCCATAAATTTATGATAAATTACAAGGTCGAAATAATCCTGTGTAACACCAAGCATATCAAGCAATGTAGTTAAAGCTTTCTGTCCTGGTAATCCTTCCAGTTTCATTTCTAATGTAAAACGATCCTGCTGTCCGCCACCTACAAAAAATTCACCTCCGTTAAAATCAAGACTTACATAATTAAAAACCTGATCAATATCGGATGCAATCTGAGTATATTTGCTTCCACCATAAACCACGTACATCATCATTGGGCCTGATGTGCTAATAACTGTATTGTCGCTGCTTAAATGAAAAGCTACTACAGGGAATTTTATTTTATTTAAAATACTAACACCAGCTTCGTCATAAGCTCCTGTAACTTCCCAAACGCCTTCCATTTTAGTTTTGGTTGGGGTTTCGTCCTTAAGACATGAAGAAAATAAAAAGAGTGTTAAAATGAACAAACTGAGGAAAATCTTGGAAGTTTTCATAATAGATATTTTAAATTTGAATCTGGCTTGGCAAAATTTGTGCCGAAGATTTTTTAAAAATTGAATTCAGAAGCCAAATTTATAAAATTTCCCATTGCAAATAAGAAATTTAATTAAATATTTCGCCTATCCGTACTTTTTGAAAATTCAGAATCTTCATACTCAAAGAAGGTTTTAATTCTGCGGTAAAACAAATCTTTCATTTGATCGGAGAAATTCTTAAAAAATGGTTTACGATTTATAGTAGGATTTTTTTTGAGATTTTTCTTAATCTCAAAAATGATTTCATTTTTCTCCAGACGGTTAACTAAAATACCATCATCCTCATTTTTTTTGACTTTGTTTTTTTTAAAACAGTCAGCTTTCTTTCGATTAGGGCTATAGTATTCCATTTTTACTAAAATTAAGTTTACTTAATTGTATTTAATATATTTCATTGATTTTTTTACAAAGATATATTACTGTATCTATTGTTTAAAAGCAATTTAAGCAATATATTTTTAATTAATTATACAATTAAGTTGCTTAAATTTGTATGATAAGCTTAATATTTTATTTAATATATTGCTTAATAATTTGCTTAATAATATATAATTATGTATCTTTACCCCCAAATTTAATAAATGAACTTATATTCCTTTACAGAAACACCTCTAATTAATGCAATGAAGCATTTGGTTTCGCTGTTTCCTGGAATAGAAAAAGTTGTTTCCCTTTCTTATAATATTGATAATAAAGCATTAACAGGAAAATATATCCATTCTAACAATTCACAGATTAATGATCTTGAAATTGAATCTGCATTTAATGAAATACAGGATTTTCGTTCCGATAACAGTTATTACAAATGGATTAAAAAAACGGAACTTCCCTTTGAAGTAAAGCAAGCACGAAAAAATCTTCAAATGAATGTTTTTGAGGAGCTTGAATCAAATGTGTTGATTCTATCCTACCCTAACGAACATGATTTACTGAACGATATTCTTATTGTTTACTTTAGCCAGAATCATAGTAATTTCGGACTTTCTGATTCCAAATCACTACTTACACCTGATCATAAAAAAATAATTGGTTATATTTTATATAACAATGTAAATTCATTAATAACCATTTCGAAGAATGATATTGCTGTTCTAAATTCGGTAAACGAAAGCACTCAGCTTTTAATAAGCAAACTGAATAGAGTCAAAGATGAACTGTTTAAAACAAAAAACAGTTATTCAAATGGAATTATTGATTTATGTAAATCGTACCTCAACGAACTAGAAGGAAAGTATAATAAATTCGCATACGTTTTTGCAGAAGATACGCTTAAAAAGATACGTTTATATAAAGGTGATTACATCGAATTAAAAAGCATAATTGAAAAAGCCGTAATTTTCGTAAACAATCTATTCTTCAACAGTAAACAAAAAGAAATTTTATTATCGGAAGAATATTTTAATTTCGATCAGGAAATTTCTGTTTCCAAAAATAATCCAACCGAGACTTCAGCTAACAACCGCTATGCTAAAACAATTCAATTATTGGATAAGCTTGAAAATGCTGCTCGAGATGTATTGGCTCGAAATCAGGAACTCACTGGAAGCAATGTTGGTGGCGCATGCACAATTCCTATAAGTGCTCCTGCAATATCTGATGCCTTAAAAAAGCACAGGAATAAAATAATCTATCTTTTTGGGAAATTTGATAATAAATGGTCCACTATACGAAGTGAATTCCGTCCTGTAAAAAATATTGTTACTCCCAAAAATAATTTTTTGGATAAAAGTGCCTGACAAAAACTAATTTTATCTAAGCCTGTCGGCCGCTTTTACTAATTTTTCATCTTTTCTGATGAATTTGTTAGCCAAGAGTAAAAAAACAAAACTAATTACCGGAAAAAGCAATCCAAAACCCCAATTTTCTTCAGCCACAACACTTTCTTTAATCATGTAAGGAACCCATAAAAATACAGTTCCGATGATCATCAATGTTAAAAACATGTTAAATGAATTTATTTTAAGTTGGATCGTTCTGTTTTTGAAATAAAAAATTGAAGTAAAATCCAAAGCAACGTGCAATGCTAAAAGCACCATTACCGGAATTGTGCTAATAGAAACTGACTGCAAAGAGCCATCGGTTAGCTTAACACCAAGTGTAGTAAATGTGTATGTGAAATCAATGCCAGCGTATGTCCAGTAGGGAACAAAAAAAGCAAATATGCCAGTTACGGCAGCAAAGAATAAAAATAAGGATTGAATACGTTGAATCATAACTTTTTTTTACAAAAATAACAAAAATCTAAAAAAGAGTGCTACCAAAATATAAACAGGTGTGCCAATTTTTTTTTAGAATATTCAAAATGGGAATATTTAGTTAATACACAATTAATTATGTAGTGTATTTAGTTATAAACAACATTTTATTAATAAAATTAAAAGATAAATAAGTGAATTTTGCAGATTAATGTTATATATTTGTCACTAAATTCAAAAACTTGAAGATCAACAAACAAACAAACAAACAAAGTTCTAACTAAAACACAAAACCATGAAAAAAATTTCCTTATTCATCGTGCTGCTGATGTTTATCGGGCTACAATTTACGTATGCCCAGCAGCGAACAATTACAGGGAAGGTAACTAGCGTCGATGACGGCTCAGAGTTGCCTGGAGTATCTGTTGTTATTAAAGGAACAACAACAGGTACACAAACTGATATTAAAGGAACATATAAGCTAGATGTTCCGCAGGCTACCACTACCCTATCCTTTTCATTTGTAGGGATGAAAGCTCAGGACGTAACACTTGGAACATCAAATGTTGTTGATGTTAAAATGGAATATTCTGCTCAGAGCCTCGAAGGCATGGTTGTTACCGCTCTTGGTATTACAAGAGAGAAGAAAGCTCTTGGATATTCCGTGCAGGATATTAAGGGAAGTACTCTTCAGACAACAAGTGGAACCAGTCTCACAAACCAGCTTTCAGGAAAAATTTCTGGTATACAGGTAACCTCTTCATCAGGAAACATGGGGGGATCATCACGTGTTCTAATCCGTGGTATCAATTCAATATCTGGAAATAATCAGCCATTGTATGTGGTTGATGGAACTGTTCTAGACAATAGCGATTTTAATACTACAGACGCTGCCCGCGGCGCTGGTGGTTATGACTATGGAAATATGTCTCAGGATATTAATCCTGACGATATTGAATCCATATCTGTTTTAAAAGGCGCTAATGCCGCTGCCCTTTACGGTTCACGTGCTGCCAACGGTGTTATCCTCATCACTACTAAAAAAGGTGTAAAACAAGGATCCGGTAAAAAAAGTTTGGGTATTGAATACAGTACCGGTTTGAACTTCGAGCAGGTTTCATACCTTCCTGATTACCAGAACAAATATGGTGGTGGAAACGGTGGTCTTGATGCTACTTGGGAAGTTAAAACATATACTGACAATTCTGGATACTATAAAGTACCGGGTGTTGATGGCGATGGCAATCCTTACCAGTCATTTGATTTAGGTATGGATTATGGCATTGATGAAAGTTTTGGTCCTGCATATTCCAATACTGCTGATAATTATCTCTCAGGTTATGGTATTGACCTGACAGGAACTGCTTATGAAAATGCTCCAATATACTATCGTCCTTGGAACAGTTTTGATGCATGGGATACTGAAAACTTTGGAAAATCAATTGAATGGAAAGCTCCAAAGCATGATGTAAAAGACTTTTTCCAAACAGGTCTTGGTTGGACAAATAATATATCTCTTAGTGGAGGTAACGAAACTTCATTGGTCCGCCTTGGATTGGGAACATTTAACTCTTCTGGGTATATGCCTGAATCTAAACTTGAGCGTAATACTATTAATTTAAGTGCAAGCACATCACTTACTAAAGGTCTGAAGGTTTTCACTGATATCAACTATATTTCTTCCAAAGCCAAAGGACGGCCAGAGACTGGTTATGGCGATATTAATCCAGTTGAGCGCTTTAACCAATGGGGACAACGCCAGTTGGATATGTGGATTCAGAAAGATTATATCAATCCTGATGGAACACAGCGTTCTTGGAACCGTACCTCCATGGATGATCCTACAGTTGCTTATTCAAATAACCCTTACTGGGATCGTAACATGAACTACCAGAATGATAAACGTGACCGCTACTATGGCAATATTGGCCTTTCTTATAAAATGAACTCTTGGCTTACAGCACAGGGCAAAATAAACCTCGATAATTACACATTCCGCACTCAGGAACGTGTTGCTATCGGATCAGCTTCCCAATCTTCTTATCGTCAGCAGCTTAGATCTAACTCCGAATTAAATGCAGAGTTTCTCTTACTCCTTGACAAGACCCTTAACAAAGATTTTCAGTTGAATGCTACTCTAGGTGGAAATATAATGGATCGTAACTATAAGCTGAACTCCGCTTCAACTATCGGAGGACTTCTTATTCCTGAGCTATATACGGTTAGTAATTCCCTTACCAATGTTGCCAGCGAATATATTAGTTGGAAACGTATCAACAGTTTGTTTGGAAGTGCTTCTCTAGCTTGGAAAAGCATGGCTTACTTAGATGTTACTTTGCGTAACGATTGGTCATCTGCCCTACCTAAAGGTAAGAACTCATATCTCTATCCGAGTTTTTCGTTGAGTTATCTTCTTACTGAACTTCCTGCCATTAAGGAACTTTCTTGGCTTACTTTTGCCAAAATAAGAGGTGGTTTCGCTCAAGTAGGTAACGATACTGATCCTTATCGCACCAGCCTAAACTACTCTAACTTCCTAGATGTAGATGGATATCCTTACCATTTCCAGCCTTATGGACTCTATACTTTACCAAATACGCTTAATAACCCTGAGCTGAAGCCTGAAATGACAAACTCATCTGAAATTGGTACAGAGCTCCGCTTTTTGAAAAATCGTGTTAGTTTCGATTTTACTTATTATAGCAAAGTATCCCTTGATCAAATTATTCCTGTAGCTGTTTCTGGAGCTTCCGGATATTCATTTCAAATTCTTAACGCTGGTAAAATTACCAACAAGGGAATTGAACTTTCATTATCTGCTATTCCAGTTAAATTGAAATCAAATAAATTTGAATGGACTATCACAGCCAACTATGCAAAAAACAAGAATAAAGTTGTTGAACTGTATCCTGGTATTGATAACCTCCAATTGGGCGTTGCTCCATTCCTTGTAACAGTTAATGCAAAAGTTGGTGAAGAATACGGACAGATTATGGGTACCGATTTTATTTTCGATTCTGAAGGTAACAGAGTTGTAGATGCTGACGGTCGTTATCTGCAATCATCAATAAAATCTTTAGGCAGTGTGCTTCCAGATTGGAACATGGGTATTAGCAATGATTTTACACTCTTCGGATTCAGCATAGGTACACTTATTGACATCCAACATGGTGGTAAATTCTTTTCTACAACCAAAATGTGGGGAACTTATACAGGAATCCTTGCTGCTTCAGTAGATGGAGATAATTCAATTGTTTCAAATGGTGACATCCGTGAAAACGGTGTTGTAATTGACGCCATGGTTGCTGCAGTTGATGGTGACGGTAATGTTATTTACAATGCCGATGGAACAGCTCAGGTAACTGGCAAGAACACTACCAGTATTGATGCCTACACATGGACAACTGATCATTACAATGGACCTGCAGCTCAGAATATACTTGATGCAGACTATATAAAATTACGTGAAATTACGGTTTCCTATACGATCCCTGCTAAACATACTGGCCCGATCAATAGTTTGAAAATTGGTCTTTATGGAAGAAACCTTGCTACCTTCGGAACAGCTATGAAGGGTATCGATCCTGAACAAAACACAAGCTCCGGAAACGTCCAGGGTATTGAAGGTGCAGGATTACCATCGCTGAGAAGCTTTGGATTTAATGTTAGCTTTAAATTCTAATCTTGAAAGGAAAAAACTATGAAAACAATAATAAAACTATCACTTGGTCTGTTTTTGGTGTTCTTCACCGCTGGGTGTACTAAAAACTTTGATGAGATTAATAAAAATCCAAATCAACCCTCAGAAGTCACTACACCAACTCTACTAACAGCAGCTGAAAAAGGCCTTTGCGATGATATCTATGACGAATGGTGGGGCGGCCGCCAGAGTATGCTATATTCCCAGTATTGGGTGCAGCGTAATTACCCTTCCGAAGACCGTTATGCAATCCGTCAGAGTGTCAATAACCAATACTGGCGCTTAATTTATCATGATGTAATGAACCTGATTGAAGTCATCAGACTCAACACTGACCCAGAAACAAAAGCTAAAGCTGCTGTTTATGGCGCTAATAATAATCAGATTGCCTGCGCAACTGTTTTAAAAGTATGGGCCATGCAAATAATGGCTGATACATGGGGTGATATTCCTTATTCTGAAGCTTTCAAAGGCAATGTTGATCCTACAGTTTCAATACCAACACCAAAATACGACAAACTTAAGGATATATATGCCAGCTTTCAGACAGAACTAAAAGATGCAGTTGACATGATGGATCTTAGTGCAAGTGGTTTTACATCTGGAGATGTAATATTTGATGGCGATATGGAATTATGGCAAAAATTCGCTAACTCTCTTCGTTTGCGGGTTGCAATGCGAATGTCGCATGTTGATAATTATGCCTCTGCCAATGCAATTGTTGCAGAAGTAGGAATTGCTGGCTTTATGACTTCAAATGCTGATAATGCAGCTTTTAAATACATAGGAGCTGCACCAAATAACTCTCCGCTTTATGATGCATGGTGGACATCAGCACGTAATGACTTTACAGTTGCCAAGCCTTTTATCAACATTCTGAAAGGCGTAGATGATACCTTAAATGGAAAAATTAATCCTTTCAGTGGTCTAATTGATCCAAGGTTACAACTGTATTCAAGAGACAGGCCAGTTGGTTCAGGAAAATACTTCGGAATTCCTTATGGGATGAATGAAGGACAGACCCAGGCATATTGGGGTAAAAAACTAGCTCCAAGTTTCTATGGCTCTGCTGCTTACAGTTCAGATTATGCTCCTGTAATTCTGAATGCAAAATATGCTCCTGTTTATATGGAGTATGCCGAAGTTGAATTCATGCTTTCTGAATTAGGTAATTGGGATCAGACTCACTACCTAGCAGGAATCAAAGCCTCTATCGATCATTGGAAAGAAGTTTGTATTGATTTAGAAGGTTGGAGTGCTGACATGGTTACAACTTTTAATGCAGAACGTGATGCTTACCTAGCTGCTGTTCCTGCTGCAAGTAAGGAAAGAGTTATGACACAGAAGTATCTGGCATTCTACAATCAGGGTTATCAGTCTTGGGCTGAATACAGAAGAACAGGAGAACCAAGTTATCTGTTGAAACCTGGTGAACAAACCAGTGTTGCTTCTGATGGCAGTCCTATCTATTTTTTACCATTGATTACAATCAGCACCATTCCTAACCGAATGACTTATCCTCAGCAGGAATTTACTGTGAATGGAGCAAATGCAACAGCAGCTGCTGCTTCTATTGGAGACAATATGTCAACCAAACTTTGGTGGCAACCATAATAATAAAAGTAAATATTCTTTTAAAAAAAAACAGGCTGTCCCAAAAAGACAGCCTGTTTTTTTTAGGTTGTATTGTTCTGAATTGTTTTTGAAGAAAATAAAAAATCAAACCTTGTCTGGGCAATTTTCACACTCGGGATCATCATTACATTTCTTGCATTCCAAGCTTTTATTATACATTTCCATTGCACGTGCCGACATACCCATGCTGGAAAAACCACCATCGTGATATAGGTTTTGCATAGTAACTTTGCGGGTAAGATCAGAAAACAAAGTAATGCAATAGTCGCCACATTCTTCGGCAGTAGCATTGCCCAATGGCGACATCCGTTCTGTAAAGTCAATCAATCCGTTGATCCCTTTAACGCCCTTCCCTGCCGTGGTAAGAGTTGGTGATTGTGAAATGGTATTTATCCTCACTTTCTTTTCCCTGCCATAGATATATCCAAAACTGCGTGCAATGGATTCCAAAGCTGCTTTGGCATCAGCCATATCATTGTATTCAAATAAAGTTCGCTGTGCAGCAATATATGACAAAGCAACCACTGAGCCCCATTCATTAATGGCATCCATTTTTTTTGCAACCTGAAGCACTTTATGAAACGAAATGGCTGAAATATCTAATGTTTTAAGAAAATATTCATAATCAAGATCATCGTAACCTTTCTTTTTCCTTACATTAGGAGACATACCAATAGAATGCAAAACAAAATCTATTTTACCTCCGAGAAAATCCATTGATTTTTCAAAAACATTTTCAAGATCTTTAACACTGGTAGCATCAGCGGGAATTACAATAGAATTACAGCGTTGAGCAAGTTCGTTGGTTTCGCCCATTCGCATTGCTAGTGGTGTATTGGTAAGGGTAAAAATAGCACCTTGTTTGTGTGCTTTTTCTGCAATTTTCCATGCAAGTGATAAATCATTGAGTGCACCGAAAATGATGCCTTTTTTGCCTTTTAATAAATCGTTCATAAATTAATTGTTATTAAAGTTTATCAGAACTTTTGCATTTTCGAGGGCTTCTTTGGTAACCTTATCTCCGCTTAACATACGCGCAATTTCGTTGGTGCGTTCGGAAGCTGATAATTGTCTAATCCGTGTATAAGTTGAAGTGGAATCGGTTTCTTTATAAACCATATAATGCGCCAAACCTTTTGCAGCGATCTGAGGTAAGTGTGTAATGGCAACAACCTGCATATTCGAAGACATTGCACGCATAATTTCTCCCACTTTTGCAGCAATTTCGCCTGAAACACCTGTATCAATTTCATCAAAAATCACAGTTGGAAGAAGTGTGTGTTGAGTGATCAGTGATTTAATAGCGAGCATTAAACGAGATAACTCGCCACCTGATGCAACCTTGGATATGGGTTTGATTTCACCCCCTTTGTTGGCATTAAACAAAAAGTTTACTTTATCTCTGCCTTTATTTCCAAAATGATCTAAAGATTCAATTTTAATTTCAATCTGTGATTCGGGCATAGCAAGTTTTTTCAAAACATTAACTATACCTTTTTCAATTATTGGTTTAACCTTTTTCCTGTTTGCAGAAAGTGAATCAGAAAAAGATTGCAGCTTTTTATGTAGCAAGTCCAAAATACCTTTTTGTTCAATTATTTTAGTTTCAAGCGAAGTTATGCTGAGAATTTTATTTTCGTATTGTGTCTTTATTGCAAGAAGTTCTGAAATGGAATTCACTCTGTGCTTTTGTTGAAAATGGTAAATCAGATCAAGGCGCTCATCAATTTCCTGTATACGGTCAGGGTTAATAATTACACCATGAGCTTTGCTTTCAAGTTCTGAAGCAATATCTTTAATTTCGATGTTTACAGATTTTATTCTTTGTAAAAGTTCATCGAGCGAATTATAATATGGCAATATTTTCTGCAACGAAACTTCTATTTCCTTTAAATTAGCAATTAACGGCTGATCATTATACAACAAAGAATTTACACAATTCGCAATTGTAGTGTTTATTTCTCCTGCATGTGCCAGCAATTCCTTTTCTGCTTCTAGCTCGTTTTGCTCATTTTCTAATAATCGGGCGGCATCTAGTTCGTTGAATTGGAACTGAAAATAATCCTGATCTGATTTCGCTTTTTCTTCCTCCGAAATAAGTTTTTCTAGCTCAACTTTAGTGTTGGAATAAATAATTAATGCTTTCTGGTAATCAGATAACAATGATTTGTGCTGTGCATAGGCATCAATAAAATCAAGCTGAAAAGCTGAATCCTGAAGCGTAAGTGTGTTGTGCTGGGAATGAATATCCACAAGTTTTTCGCCAAGTTCTTTGATCTTGTCAAGATTTACAGGTGTATCATTTATAAAAGCTCTTGATTTACCCGTTGGAATAATTTCCCTTCGCAATATTACCGTATTGTCGAAATCGAGGTTGTTTTCGGCAAAAAAGCTTTCGAAATCACATTCAAGAATATCGAAAGTGCCTTCTATAATACATTTTGCTTTTTTATCTGACAAAACTGAAGCGTCAGCTCTTTGCCCAAGAATCAATGACAATGCTCCAAGTAAAACTGATTTCCCGGCACCAGTTTCACCAGTAATAATATTTAGCCCTTTGCTAAACTCTATTTCGAGATTATCAATGAGAGCATAATTTGAAATAAACAGATTTTTTAGCATAATTAATATGCAAAGGTAAGAAAAAGCAAATAAGAAAATTGATTTTGACTACTTGGTAATTTGATTGTATTTTGAGGAATTTGTTGGATCAATTTCCTTACAGATTGCAGCAATTTTAGGCTTTTCAATTGTACTCGCATTGGAATAAATATTTACAATTTCATCATCTTTCGAATTGAAAAATATTTGCATAAGATAAGAGCCAGGTTTGCTTTTATGAACTATTTGAAGTTTTTCAAGTCCAGAAGTAATTGAAGTACGGGCAGAAGCTGTGTTTTCTGTCATCAGATCGAGCCCTTTTCTATGATAATTGTAAATACACTCACGAATTCCAGCATAATTGTTATTGAAAAGATTTTCTATAAGCCAATAACGGTTTTTTTGGCTTTCGAACGAACGCCATCCACTTTCCTGTGCATTTTGAGCATTGCTAACAATGGTTTGTGCCTTTTCAAAGAATGGCGTTCCTCCGTTCAAACTATATGAATCAAAATCAAAACCGATGATAACATTAGCGTAGTAAGCAAGCACAGAAGTTAAATTGGAAATAAAGGCGTTATCATTATAATCCAAAGGTTGATATTCAATATATGTAAACTGAAAATCTTTATCAATTAAATTCAACATAACCGAATTGTAAGAACTCTTATAAATGGGTCTGCGCGACTGTACTTGAATTGTAGATTTAAAAACATCAGCACTGCGATCGGAAATTGTAATAAGAATAGTACATTCAATGCGTTCTTCGGTTGCATAATTGTAGCTGGTCCATTTTCTAGAATTCATGAATTCATAAATGGCAGCTTGCATGGTTTCATAAATTTTTTTGTCGCTGCTCTGAATCTGAGGCGTAGCAACCGATACAACGCAATTTAATTCTTGTGCTTTTGTATTTGCAACGAATACAAAAAAGAGCAGAGTATATATGATTAATTTACGCATGTTACAAGGATTTCAAATACTTAGTAATAATAATTGAGACAATATCTTCGGCAACTATTTCTTTTGACTTTAATTCAAAAAAAGTTGGGTTTCCGCTTTTGTGGATAACGGAAATTTTGTTGGTATCGTATCCGAAGCCTGCACCTTTTTCATTAAGCGAATTGAGAACGATAAAATCCAGATTTTTTTTAGTGAGTTTTGCTTTGGCATTTTCTGTTTCATTTTCAGTTTCCAGTGCAAAACCTACAAGAATCTGATTGTTTTTTTTGATTTTACCTATTTCCGCCAGAATATCTGTGGTTGGTTTTAGTTCAATAGATTTGTTATTGCTGGTTTTCTTTATTTTATTTGAAGCAACATTTGAAGGGGTATAATCAGCCACAGCAGCAGCCATAATAGTAATATCTGATTTTTTGAAATACTTAAGACATTCTATAAGCATTTGTTCGGCAGTAACAATATTGATACGTTGAATCAAAGTATTTTTCACTGAAAGTGCTACTGGGCCAGAAACAAGGGTTACTTCAGCGCCTTTTGCTGCGAAATTTTCAGCAAGAGCAAATCCCATTTTTCCTGAGGAATGGTTTCCTATAAACCGAACTGGGTCAATAGGCTCATAAGTTGGCCCGGCTGTAATCAGTACTTTTTTTCCTTTTAAGGGTAAATCATTTTTAAAAAAGGAAGTAACAAATTCGAGTATTTTCTCTGGTTCTCCCATCCTGCCCTTACCTTCGTAACCGCATGCCAGATAACCTTCGGAAGAGTCAATAATATTAATTTTTTTTTCTCTTAAAATATTCAGGTTTTTCTGAAATGCAAAATGTTCGTACATTTTTACATTCATTGCCGGCGCCACAAAAACAGGTTTATTAAAAGCCATAAATGCTGTTGATAATGCATCATCGGCAATTCCGTTGGCAAACTTCCCAATGATATTTGCCGTAGCAGGAGCTACAATAAACAAATCGCCCCAATCAGTGAGTGAGATGTGTTGGGTGGAATAATCATTTTCGGAACCAAAAACTTTATCGTATATTTTATTTCCGGATAAGGTTTCCAGTGTAGTGTGGGTAATAAATTCAAGAGCATTGCGCGTAACTATAACTTTAACATCTGCACCGGCTTTTTTTAGCAAGCGAATCAGATTAGCACATTTATATGCAGCGATACCGCCACTAATGCCAATGATGATGTTTTTGCCCTTGAGCATCAATTAAAAGGTATTATGTTCCTTGGTTGGGTTTCTGAAATAAATTTGTTCGTTCAGATATTCATGAATTGCAATTAATGTAGGTTTTGGAAGGTGTTCGTAATACTTTGCAATTTCAATCTGTTCCCGGTTTTCAAAAACTTCTTCCAAATTATCAGATGCTGTTGCAAACTCGGAAAGTTTTCCATTGAGTTCTTCCTTCATTTCAATACCTATTTGATTGGCTCGTTTTGAAATAACAACAAGCGTTTCATAAATGTTTGAAGTGTCTGATTCAAATTGATTTAAATCGCGTGTAACAGTACTGGGATTGATTTTGAGTTTTTTGTAATCCATATTTTTTTATTTTGTGGTAACAGTTTCAAATTTAACTAATTCTTTTTGAGCAATTTTTTTATAATATTCTGCTGCTTTTAAATTTTTTGTTTGCGGAAAGCTTGCTATCAATGTATTGTAAGCATCAATGGTTGATGTATATCTTTCTTGTTTTTTTGTATCGATGCTTTTTGAAGCATAAATATAATTGGCTTTAAGAATATAAAACAAAATGTCTTCTTTATATTTGGTATCAGGGTAATCTTCTAATGTATTGTTTAATGCAGTAATAGCGGCTTTATATTCCTCAATTTTAAAATAGAGTTTTGCAATTTCATAATCTTTAACTTCCAGTTTATATCTTAAATCGTCAATTAATTTGTTACAGATTTTTACTGTATCGCTTTTAGGATACATGTTAACAAAAAGTTGTAATTCCTTGATTGCCGAAGTTGTATTGGTTTGATCGAGGGAATAATCAGGAGAATCCATATAGGAACAATAAGCGGCCATGTACTGGCATTCTCTTGCGTATTTGCTGTTTGGGTAAGTTATTGAAAAATTATTGAAATAGTAATTTGCCGAAAGATAATCGCCTTGTGCATAATGGCAATAAGAATAGTAATAATATATCTTTTCGGCGTTTTCTGTCCCTCTGTAATAAGTCATCAATTCTTCGAAAAGTTGTAAGGCATGAAAATAATCGCCTTTCTGGTAATATTCCTGAGCTGCCTGATATTTTTCAGTGAGGTTAGTGCTTTTGAGCAATTTGGAAAAATTTCCACACGATATAAGTGTGAAAAGAACGATTCCAATAATAATATAAGCTGCCTTTTTAAACATTTTGCAAAAGTATGAAATTTGATTGAATTACAAAACGTAAATATAGCAGTATTATTATCTAATTCTGCTTTTTAGGAATGATTTAAAATATTAGAATTGCTTTATGTGTTTTTTATCCTTACAAATTTATGTTTCGTAACATTAATCTTGCAAAAATATTTTGACAGAATTTCCTGAAATAACATTTGTAATAATGCTGAATTTAAAGCTATTACACCTCAATTATGCGGTCTTTCTTTTATTAATTTGTATAAAATTTCCAGATTTTTTAGATAGCTGTTTATAATTTTAATTGTTCTAAAGTAATTCAATAATAAAATGTTCTTACTTTTGCATTCTCTAAATAATTATTAACTTTAATTAATCATACCGTGGATATTTTTGAAAAAGTCATCGCAAACATGGGCCCTTTAGGTCAATATTATGAAAAAGCACAAGGTTACTTTATGTTTCCGAAACTTGAAGGCGAAATCTCGCCAAAAATGAAATTTATGGGCAAGGAACGTTTGGTTTGGAGTCTCAATAATTATCTTGGGCTTGCAAATCATCCCGAAGTCAGAAAAGCTGATGCCGACTCTGCTGCTGAATGGGGTCTTGCTTATCCAATGGGTGCACGCATGATGTCAGGACAAACAGATTACCACGAACAACTCGAAAGGGAACTTGCAGCATTTGTTGGTAAAGAAAATGCTTATCTTTTAAATTTCGGTTATCAAGGTATGCTTTCAATCATTGATTCATTAGTTGACAGAAAAGATGTTATCGTATATGATTCTGAATCTCATGCTTGTATTATCGACGGCTTACGTATGCACATGGGGAAACGCTATGTTTATCCTCATAACAATATGGAAAACCTCGAAAAACAACTGGAACGTGCTACAAAATTAGTGGCAGAAACCGGCGGTGGAATTTTGGTTATCACCGAAGGTGTATTTGGAATGTCAGGCGATTTGGGTAACTTAAAAGATATTGTTGCACTAAAAAAGAAATTTAATTTCCGTATTTTAGTTGACGATGCACATGGCTTTGGAACTATGGGCAAAACTGGTGCTGGAACAGGCGAACACTACGGTGTTCAGGATGAAATTGATGTTTACTTTTCAACATTTGCAAAATCAATGGCAAGTATTGGTGCTTTTGTTGCCAGTAAAAAAGAAATTATAAACTATCTTAAATATAACATGCGCTCTCAGATTTTCGCAAAATCACTTCCCATGCCACTTGTAATTGGAGCTTTAAAACGCCTTGAACTGGTTCGCAATCATCCTGAATATAAAGATCATCTATGGACAATTGTAAATGCATTGCAGAGCGGATTAAAGAAAAGAGGCTTCGATCTTGGCCAAACAGAATCATGTGTAACACCAGTTTATCTGAAAGGTGACATTGCTGAAGCTACTCAACTGATACATGAAATACGTGAAGTTTACAATATTTTCTGTTCAGTAGTTGTTTATCCTGTTATTCCAAAAGGTCAGATAATTATTCGTATAATTCCTACGGCTTCTCATAGTTTGGAGCAAGTTGATTACACACTTGACGTATTGTCGAAAGTTAAAGAAAAACTCGATGCCGGTGCTTATAAATCAACTGAATTTGTTGATGGATTCTCACTAGTAAAATAATATTAATATTTTATTCTGATTAAAAAAAGACTGCATTTTTCTGCAGTCTTTTTTTATAGGAAAACATCAGAACCTATAATTGAGTCTTTTCCGAAAAGTAAGAATTTTGGGTATAATGGACAAAAATCAGGCTTTTTTTAGATGTTTATCTCTAATGGACATTTTTCAGGCTTTTTCTTCAGAAATTTTCAAAACAATTAATACCAATACTTAGTAAGAAATAGGCCAAAGACTATTTCTTGCTTAGTATCGGTATAACCGAGTTTTTGTTTTAAAAATTCAGTCAATCGGTATTGTTATTCTGATCAAAAAAAAAGTCATAATGATACGAAAAAATATTATTTTTCAATAAGTTTTAAATGATATTCATAAGTGCTGTTACTCAGCCATAGTTTCTTATTCCTTAGTTTCAGAATTTCATAAGTTGTGTAAAGGCTATCGAGTGTTGGGTTGTTGTAAAACTCAAGTTTTGTAAAACTTTTGTTAAAACTCCATATTCCAGAACTTAACGAAACAATTGGAGATTGATTGGTAAATTCATAATTGAAATTAATATCAATTGTTTTATTTTGAGGAAGTGTTATCTCCTGCCCGTTTACCGAAGAATATTCAATTTCCCAGTTCCCCGAAATTCTCTTTTCATAAGTTCTGAAACTTATTGCTGGACCTTCATCATATTTGCATGAAGAAATTAAAATTAGTCCGACTGTAATCAGGAAAAGTATTTTTTTCATAATTAACTTATTGTTTTCCCGCATGAATGACAGAATCTTGCATTTGGTTTCACTTTGGTTCCGCAATCAGGGCAAAACGGAATTTGATTTGCAGTGTTTACCGGTGTAATCGGAGGAGTTGGTGGTGTATATGTAGGTTTGTTGGTTTGTACTGGAGGCACTACTGGAGGATAATTATTTTGTACAGGATTAACCGGAGGTACTATCGGAGGCTGGTTGCTAACAGTATTTACAGTGGGGTTATAGAAATTGGATCCCTGAAATTTTTTCGGCTTACGAAAAGCAATCCAGAGCGCCATAACTGCAATAATTATAAAAAGTCCCACTCCTATCGAAATCAATACAAATTTATTATCAAACGAAAAACTTCCTGAAGCAGTTGAAGGAGCATCGGATTTGTTGAATTTTTCTTTAACTGCAGAAATTTCGATGGTTTCAGGAGTGCCGGCTGTTCCGGAACTTGAAACTTCTAATGATTTCCCACCTGCAACAGATAATTCACTTCCAGTAGTAGGTTTAATTTTCATAGTACCCGATAGTACATTAATCATGCTTTCGCCTCCTGATCCAACATTCACAATAAATTCAGGACCTGTAACTTTGCTGCTGAACCCAGGACCGGAAACAGTAAATGGAAGGGACGTGCTTTTAGGAACAAACCACAACTCCCCTTCTTCGATATATATTCCTTGTTTTTTAACTGTAACTTTAGTGTTGGTTTTCATCCTGAATAATGCGCCATCGGACAATTCCAACTCTACCCTTGCATCAAGTGAATTTATTTTATCTTCAACCTTTGCGATATCTCCAGTTTTAGCATCTTTCCAAGTGCTTTGCCCTTTAACTAAAAGCTGTCCTTTTTTACTATTGGTAATTTTAATTTTTACCGAACTGGTTTCCTTTGCTTCAAAGTTTCCAAAAACCTTTTCTCCTTCATCAATCATTGTGATCTGACCTCTGACCATTTGATTGGCTCCTTGCATAAAAAAGTTTCCTGTAAAAGTGATTGTGCCTGCCCATGTTTCGGTTTGTTTACCATTTTCAATACTGGCAAGTGTTACACTGCCTGTTGCTGAAAAAGTTGCTCCAGAAACTGTACCACTGGCGGAACCTTTTATAGTTGCAGTATTTGATTTTGATTCCTTGAGATTCGACATAACAATATCTAGTTTTACAATGCCTTTAGCACTTGTAATATCAATAGTACTTTCTTTAAAATCATACTCGATATTTGGCTCGTTAAAGTGCAGTCGCAATTCGTAAAATCCATCCCAGTTCTGAGCTTTCAGCGAAAAAGCTGAGAAAATAAGAAATAAAATAATAATCTTTTTCATGTGTAGGTATTTAAAATTTCTGCATAAAAATAATTCTTTTCTGCGAAATCTAAAAATAAAAAAGGCCATCAGTAATCTGACAGCCTTAAAAAAATAGAATTAGAAATTATTGTATCACAATTTTTTGAGAATAAATCTTACCATTGCTTTCAATTATTGCAAAATAAACACCTTTTTCAATTGAATTTAATGAAATCTGGCGGTGATAAACAGATGTTGATTTTTTATCATTTAACTGAAATACAACTCTTCCAATAATATCAATTATTTTAATGGTAACAATATCTTTATTGTCCGAAGAAAAATCAATATTCAGTACATTGTTTGCCGGGTTAGGATATACATTATAAACACTATTTTCATATAATTCGTTTAATGAAGACGGAATTGTTGGATTTGCCCATTTGTAAATACCTTCGGATGATGAATTTAGGTTAAATCCACCTGCCCAGCCCACAGTAGGACTTATAAATTTAACTGCTGTGTATTGAACGGTATCAAGTAATGTCCATGTAGCGCCATAATCAATAGAATAGGATGATCCGTGTAATCCGACAGCATACGAACCTCCAATAGAAACATAGAAACCAGGACGTTGAGGAACTGCTGAAATATCAGATTTAAACATATTCAGCGCATTAGGAATTGTTGTCCATGTTGCTCCGCCATCAGTAGTTTTTTTCAGGACAAAAGTGCTGAAACCGCCTGTTGCCTGATCAACAACTTTGTATTCCATAACTCCATTCAATTGATCTGAAAATGAAATCTTACTGCAATCAGCTGCTCCTGTGGAAGTAACAGTCCAGTTTATGCCTTTGTCAATTGATTTATATATTCTACCTTTATTCGTTCCAAACCATACTGTATCACCTTTTGCATCATATATTCCTGTCCAACCCATTTCGCCACTCTGATTGGCAGGAATGTTTGCTTGAGGTACTCTGGTCCAGGTTGTTCCACCATCAACTGTAGTGTATATTTCAAAATATCCTCCGTTTGGATCGCCCATGCAAAAACCATTGTTGGCATCAAAAAGGTGAATTGCATTTGGAAAGCCTGCAGTACCGGTAAATGTAGCTGTTGGCTGATGTGACCATGTTGCTCCTCCATCGGAAGTATGCATTATTTTACCTCCAGCTGCTGCTGTCGTATTGTACAGAGTGGCCCATGCTTTCATATTGCTTATGGCCGAAATGTTTCCAATGCCATGACTTAAAACCCCGGCAATTGTGTCAGGAGTCCATGTATATCCACCATCAGTGGTTTTTGTATATTCCTGAAGGTAAACTCCGGCTCCGGAACCATCAAATGCAGAAGCCCATACAACATTTGAATCTACAATACAAATATCCTGAATGCCTCTATATTGAGTGGCAAAACCAGAAACCTGAACAATCCATGCGCTGTTTGCTGAAGCCGTAACAACAATTAAATTTGGCTTTATTTCAGTACTTGTATTTCCTGCAGTATCAGTTACGGTAAGGCTTACAGAATAGCTACCTGGTAAAGAATATGTTATGTTTGAAGGATTTTGCGAGATTGATGACGATGGAAACCCGCCAGGGAACGACCATTGCCAACTGGTGATTGCACCAATACTGAGATCCTGAAAGTCTGTATTTCCGTTTACTGCAAGTGCTGTACCATCGGTTGCAATAAAATCTGCTACAAGTGCAGCCATTGAATCCTGTACCATTTGCAATGCTTTAAATGCGTTAATACGCCCAGATCCTATCTGACCAAGGTATGCAGAATTCTGAGCATCAATATTGTCGCATGTTGCTTTCAGATATTCTTCCAGTTTCGTTGGTGTTAAATTTGAATCAACAGACAACATTAACCCGCAAAGACCAGCAACAATCGGACATGACATTGAAGTCCCCTGCATTACATCATATTTTCCGCTAACACCAAACAATCCTGCACCCAAAAAACTGGCATCGCTGTATGTTGTAGAAAGTACTGAAAAGAATCCGCCTGCTTCAAAACCACCTGGAGCACAAACATCAATTTTTGCTCCATATTGCGAAAATGAAGACTTTGCATCGCTTTCATCCGTAGACGCAACTGCAATAACATTATCATAGGAAGCAGGATAAAGTATTGCATTTGTTCCGTCGTTACCTGCGGCGGCTACCAAAACAACTCCTTTGTTAAAGGCATAATTAATCACATATTGCCCTGTAACACCTCCTTGTGCACTTCCCCACGACATACTGATAACATCGGCATCATGATCAGCAGCCCATGTAATTCCTTCGAATCCGGCAACAAGTCCACCGTCACTGTCTCTTCCAACTTTAACCGCAATCAGACTTATATTGTAACCTATAGAGGCAACTCCAAGATTGTTGTCTGATTCCGCAGCAATCAACCCAGAAGTATGTGTTCCATGCGACCATGTGAGGTCAGCTGTTGGAGGCGTAGTAATAAGGTCTCCATCTGCAAGGTCAATTTTATCAACAATTTTGTTTATCAGATCAGGATGATCCGACCAGATTCCATTGTCGAGAACAGCTACTTTTATATTGCCATTTCCTTTTGAAATATCCCATGCCTGTTCAGCACTAATTTTATCCAAATGCCAGTTTCCGTTACACGATAAAAATGCTCCTCCTGTTAAAGGGTAATAAGTATCATTAGGAACATAAGTAGTATAAAACAAGGGAACTTTTTCAGCATATTCAAGTATTTCTATATTGCTTAACGCAGCTATTAATTCGTTAACAGCATTATAGTTAGAAAATTCAACCTGAAAAATTCTTTGCAATTTTAAATCACTAGTGTTTTTAAATGGCCTTGAAACTTTAGTTATTCCAAACTGTTCATCAATATTTTTCAGAAAAGCAATGCTTCCTATATCAACAATGCCGCTTTTCTCAGAAAACTGAAAAGGAGCATTATCATTGAATTTGAAATAGATTTTCCCATCCTGACAGTTCTTGTTAATGATTTGTGTGAAACCGTTGAAACAGAACATCACAATTAGCATTGTAAACAGTAGCGTTTTTTTCATATTATCCGGGTTTAAAGTTTGGGTTAAAAGTATGAAAAAAAATATAAACAAAGAGAAAAGTAGAAAATTTATCAAAAATAGTTTACCATTTTAAGTAAATATTATTAAATATGCTGTAATCATTACTAATTTGTATTGTATCTAATGCATGCAAATCAATAATAGTTTTACTTATATCGACTCCATAGCTGCTATAGTAATTTCTCTGTTAATAATAAAATGGTCAATAGGATTGCTATTATCCTACTGAAAATCATTTACAAACTACCGTAAAGTAAAATCTTTGATATTTGTCCTATGAAGGTTTATAATCTTCAAATGATTTATCGCTATAAAAAATAACAATTCTTTCAATGGTTTTAATATTTCTCCCCTGATTTGGCTTTGACTCTTGTGCACTTTGGGTAACGGTTTTTTTCTCAACCGATTCTTCTTTTATGGGTTTTTCTTCTTTAATAGGCTTTGTAACCTTTTGATTTGGTACAATTGGAATTTCGGAAAATAGACTAATTTCCTCTTTATTTTCAATTGATGCAACAGGTTCTTCCTGAATTTTTTCTTTCGGAGAATTGATTATTTGCTCCTCAAATAACTTTGAAGAGATTTTATCTTCGGTATCAGAAGAAAAAAGATCTGGGCTTGAGTACATGCCTCCTTTACCACTAATGATCCATTCGATATTAATATCCGGAAATCGTTTAAGAATTTTCTGAACCAGTTCCAAGCTTGGATTGTTTCTTCCTGAAAGTATATGAGAAATACTCGAACGTTGTACTCCAATTTCATCAGCAAATTTGGAAGCTGAAATGTTTTTGGTTTTTAAAATAAGCTGGATCCTGTCTGTCATTTCACAATTGTATTTTGATTGCGACAAAAGTAATCAATAAAATGTTTACATTAGTAACTGCTAGTTAATTTACTTTTGTAATAAATCTTCAATGATCACTAACATTAAACTAATAGTTTAATTAAATATAATTTATAAATTGATTTATAGTATATTAAAAATATATTTATTTAATAATTAAATCATCAAATAAACATTAATTTAATACTTTATATAATATACTTTAAAATACAGATTATCAGTAAATATAATATTAAAATGATGTGAAATAATGAATATTTTTACTTATGTATATAGTATTACAAATGGAGCAATGATTTATTGTCAAAAATTACAAATGTAATCGTGATTTTAATGGATACAATTGTATTTCGTGTTACATTTGTATCTGCTATTATTCAATGAAAGTTATGAACAGAAATGTTAATAACTCTGTTAATTTCAGATTATGAAATAATAAACATCGAAATTCGAAAAATAGTGAATTCTCCTTTTTGATACTTGAAATGATTTTTCAGCATAGCTAGCTTCAACCCTATTCTCTTTTCAATATTCATACTGAAATTGATGAATCAGTTCAAATAAATGAACTATGAGAATTGAAAAAGCAAAAATTAAGTCCCAATTGCCAGAAATGGAATTGGTTACAGTAATTAGCAATAAGTTTGGAGAAGTAAACGAAAAAGGTAATCTGGCTTACTTGTTAATAATAGAAAGGTAATGTGTTAGTTCTTGTATAAAATCTTTTAGAGAAATATCTGGAGCTACATCCAGCATAAAATCGTAGTTTTCCTTGTTTTTTTCGCCAAAGCGCCCGACTTTAAATTTAGCTTTTGAAAGTGCAGCAATATATCTAACGGAGAAGCAACCCTTTAAACAAAGGTCTATCATCAGGTCAAATTCCTCTTCTACAAAATCGTTAATCTTGGTTCCAACAGGTTTTAAGTACCAATTCATATCTTTATTGGTAAAGTAATCGTACGAAAGTTTAGGGTAACAATAATGAGGTACGCGATTAAAATTAACATATCCTAAAGCCTTTACCACTTTCTGGCTTTCCTGAAAATACTTCACAAATTCTGTAATTACTACATGATCTTCTTCTATTGATGCATCAAACAATAATCCAACGGTCTTTACATCGGACAAACTGGTAATTAATCTGTTCCTGGTTACTTTTTTCTGATCCCGTTGGAGGAAAAAATTGCCTAAAGATTGTTTTGTATTAGAAATGATGCTCAAAATGATAAGAATTATTTCGTGTAAAATTAGTAAAAAAACATTAATCCTGATGATTGCTTAATAAACATTCTTTTATTTCACCAATAAAAAGTTTATGATAATCTTTATTGTATAGCTTGTGAATGCTTTCATCTAGAATAAGTTCAGGATCGATAAATCCGCTGTATAATTTTCTGCATCCCAGAATAAGTTTTGCTTCTTCATAACAAATTATTCCATTTGAGTCAACTGTAGGATGAAGTCCTGCTTTTGCAATTTTATCTGAGTCTCTCCCCGATTCTTTACCACAAATATTTAAAGCATTACGGTGTTTTTCTGAAAAAAATGAAAGTGAAAAAAAATCTGATTTGTCTATAAATTCAAATGTGTAACGCTGCGGACGGACAAAACAAATGGCAATAGGCTTATTCCATAAAACGCCCAAAGTTCCCCAGCTTGCGGTCATGGTATTGAATTTCTCGCTATTTCCAGCGGAAATAAGCATCCAATCCTTACCAATTAATTTAAATACATTTTCGTTTATTGATTCGGGGTTTATGTTTGCAAAATTTTTCATATTTAAAAAGGTTGGTTTCAGTTTTGGCTAATTTTTATGATATTTGCAAAAATAATAATTATTTTGAAAATTACTTTTTTAGGAACAGGAACTTCACAAGGAGTACCTATCATTGCCTGCGAATGTTCTGTTTGCAGCTCTGTTAATCCAAAGGATAAACGTCTGCGCTCGTCGGTAATGATTGAAATCAATGGCAAAACTATTGTTATTGATGCTGGTCCGGATTTTAGGTATCAGATGCTTCGGAATAATGTTAAACGTATTGATGCTGTCCTTTTAACACATGGACATAAGGATCATACCGGTGGTCTTGATGATGTCCGCGCTTTTAATTATTTCATGAAAAAGCCGGTGGACATATACTCTACCATTGAAGTTCAAAAGGTGATCCGTAACGATTATTTGTATGCATTTGCATTGGAAAGATATCCCGGAGTTCCTGAATTTGAGCTTCATACAATAACAAACAAAAAATTCGAAATCGAAGGAATTCAAATATTACCTATTAAAGCAATGCATTATCAGATGCCTGTTTTTGGTTACAGAATAGGTGATTTTACATATATTACCGATGCAAATTACATTGATGATAAAGAGTTAAAGAAAATTTCAGGATCTGAAGTGCTTGTAATTAACGCATTACGAAGAAAACAACACATTTCTCATTTCACACTCGATCAGGCTCTGGAACTTATACGAATTCTCAAACCCAAAACTGCTTATCTCACTCATATCAGCCATCAGCTTGGCCTTTTCAATGAAGTTGAACAAGAACTTCCTGCCAATGTTCATCTTGCCTACGATGGCTTAACCCTTCAATTATAATATTATGATTATTGCATTAATTTTATTTATCCTGTTTGTTATTTCTATTGATTTTTTTTCATTTCTGGGAATAAAAAGACTTACTTCTCGATTAAAAGATACAACCAGATCAAGAATCTTAAAATCTTACCTGATTTTTGGTTTTGCATTTATTGCTTTTGCAATTACCTTTTCATTAATGATACACTTTTCCAATGATCAGGATTTTGAGAAATATCGAAATTTTTTCTGGATTTTTGGCTTTTTTATGGCAATTTATTTCCCCAAAATACTTTTTATTACATTTATTATTATTGATTTTCTGATTGCTTTTATTGTATTTGTTCTTAAAAAAACCATATTCCGAAATAATATGGTATGGATAACAAAGTTTTCGGGATTTAAAATATTTTCGAAGACAGGAATTGTTGCAGCATTTCTTTTCTTTGTAATCATTATTTACGGGATTTTTATCGGACGAACCAATTTTGAGGTGTCTCATGTTGTTGTTAAATCACAAAAACTTCCTGAATCATTTGAAAATTTTAAAATTGCTCAGATTTCAGACTTGCATCTTGGCAGTTTTCGTGACACCAATGATGTTAAAAAAGGACTTGATCTTCTAATGTCACAACACCCCGACATGATTGTTTTTACTGGCGATATGGTAAACAATGAATCCATGGAAGCCGAAATAATGATTCCGATTTTTAAAAGACTGACAGCTCCTTACGGGAAATTTTCAATTATGGGCAATCATGATATGGGCGATTACCGCCGCTGGTACACCATTGAAGAAAAAAACGAAAACCTTAATAATCTTATTGAAATACAGAAAAAAATGGGATTTGTTCCGTTGCTTAACGAAAATGTTATTATAAAAAAAGGTAATGATTCCATAGCATTGGCGGGTGTTATGAATTGGGGAAAACCTCCTTTTAAGTGTTATGGCGATCTGAAAAAAGCAATCGCAAATATTTCATCTGTTCCTTATAAAGTGCTTCTTTCCCATGACCCAAGCCATTGGGATGCTCAGGTATTAAATAAAACGGATATTGTGTTAACTTTATCAGGTCACACACATGCAATGCAAATGGGAATTAATTGTTGTGGAATTTTTTGGAGCCCTATAAGTTTGAAGTATTCAAGATGGGCTGGGCTTTATAACGAAAAGGATCAATATCTTTATGTGAATAGGGGCTTTGGTTTTATTGGTTTCCCTGGTCGTATTGGAATGACACCGGAAATAACAATTATTGAACTTCGTAAATAAAAAAAAGCCGTCTCTTTTAAAAGACAGCTTTCAGATAATTCGAAAATGTTACTTATTACTTAACAGTAAGTTTAACACTATAAGATCCTTTATTTTCGGCATTGTAAACTGTTTCATAAATAGAAAGGAAAATCACGCCACTTTCTTTTGCAGTTCCTGTGAATTTTGATCCTGCTTTATGGCTTGTTCCATCTTTTCCAACTTTATAAACTACATTTCCATATGAGGGATAATCACTTTCGTAATCACTTTCATAATCGTTAGAATCCGTTTTGCTTCCATCAGGAGTGTATTTATTTCCCGAAAGGCTTTCGAGTGTTACTTCACCTGAAGCAGTAATGTTTATTTTCTGACCGGATTTAACATTTATGCCAGTATTTAACCAGCCGCCGTTATCATTTGAGCTGATATGTTTTGATGCCATAAGTTTGTATACTTTATCTCCGCTTTCTGTGTTGGTATAAGATACTTCAACATCAACAATTTTTTCTTTTGGAACTTCAAGAACACCATATTCAGTTTTTAGGCTGATGGTTTTAATTGCAAATGAGCCGCCCATTGTATATTCGTAATCAATAGTAATAACATCTTTTTCTTCGTAAGCATCAACGCCAAAAGTGCTTTTTAAATCATTTAAAGCTGCATCGCCTGTATAATCAGTATATTCTGATTCTGTATAATCATTGCTGAGCAGATAATCACTTAAAACAGGAATAACTCCAATTGGTAGTTTTACCAATTCGTTATATGCAGCAGCTCTATTTTCTTCGGTGGCATCGTTAAGTTGTTTAACAAGATTAATAACCTTGCCTTTATTTCCGGCATCAGGTGTAATTCCAAATTTAATAGAAGAAACATTTTTAATAGGCACATCGAGTTTCCCGTAATCTGTGTTCAATGCAACGGTTGAAATACTTGTTGATGTTCCTGAAATCACGTTTCCATCGCGAAGTGAAAGTTTGAGTTCAACTTTTTCTTTTTGTGCATTTACGGATAGAAAAGCTATCGAACATGCAATTAATACGAATATTTTTTTCATAATAATAAATTTTTTGTTTGTGTTAGTTTTAATATGATTTATGCTGTAAAATTAAACATTATTTTTGTCAAATTATTGTTTGAAATTTTATTTAATAACAATTTCTCTAACAACAGCTTTTCCAAGCTTTCGGTTTATTTTTTCAATGATTTTGGTTTTGGAATAAGAAATTTCCTGATTTAAAGCTGCGGATGTCAATACAAGATATAGGATTCCATTTCTCAGATATATTGCTTTTGTATGCTTAAAAACAATATTACCAACAATTTTTTGCCAGGCTGCCTGAATTTTAACTTCTGTAAATTTGTCTTCGAGCCGGTATTCTCGAAGCATTTCTTCAATGGCTTGTTTAAGAGGTAAATCACGTATTTTCGACATAATTATTTGCTTTGCTCAATTACGCCCTGATTAACATTGAAAATTCTTATTTCTGTAGTTATCTTGCTGAATATTTCATCTATTCTTTCAGGATGTGCATCTGTCACAAAAACCTGCCCGAAACTGTTGTTGCTTACAAGTTCCATTAGTTTTGATACACGCGAATTGTCTAATTTGTCAAAAATATCATCAAACAGCAGCAAAGGTTTAAATCCTTTTATATCTTTTGTATAATCAAACTGGGCTAGTTTAAGCGCAATAATAAATGATTTCTGCTGTCCCTGTGATCCGAATTTTTTCATCGGATTTTCCCCTATTCTGAATAACAAATCGTCCTTATGCGTGCCTGTTGTTGTGTATTGTGCAACCCTATCCTTCTCTACGGTTGAAGTTAATAATTCTTCAAAATCTGCACCATTAAGTTGCGACAGGTATTCTATACTTACTTCTTCGTTTCCGGAAGTAATAAATTGGTAGTACTTCGAGAAAACTGGAATAAAATCATTAATGAATTTCACCCGTTTTTCAAATATTTTTTTTCCTAAAATCACCAGCTGCTGCGACCATATCTCAAGCGAAGCTTTATCGAACCGTCTGTGTTCTGCAAAATGTTTCAGCAGAGTATTTCTTTGAAACAAGGCTTTATTGTAATTGATCAGATCATCAAGATATACTTTGTCAAACTGAGAAATAACACTATCGATATATTTTCTTCTATCTTCACTTCCTTCAGTAATAAGGCTATAGTCAGCCGGAGAAATCATAACCAATGGAAACTGACCGATGTGATCGGCAAAGCGGCTGTATTCCTTTTTGTTAAGTTTGAACTGTTTTCGCTCGTTGCGTTTCTGTCCGCAATAAACTGTCTCGGTTGATTCACCTTTTTCAAAAACCCCTTGTATCATAAAGAAATCCTGGTCATATAGGATATTCTGTGTGTCGATGGGATTAAAATAACTTTTACATAACGATAAATAATGTATTGCATCCAGAATATTGGTTTTCCCAGCTCCATTGTTGCCGACAAAACAGTTAATTTTTTCACAGAAATCTAATTCGGCTGCTTGGTAATTCTTAAAATTCAATATGCTTAAATTCTTCAAATACATTATGCTCTACTTTTTTACAAAAATAGGAATTATCTGCATTATTATACATGCCAAACTTTAAAAATGAATAGAAAATGAAGAATTTTCATTGGAACAAATAAAAAAAAATTAATTTTGCATCTCTAAATTTTAAATAATGGCAAAAGATAAAGAATTACAAGGCGACAAAAATATTCACAAAGTTGAGGAAGCTCTTTCTAAAACCGAAAACTTTATTGAAAAAAACCAGAAGGTAATTATGTACGTGGTTGCTGCAATTATTGTAGTTGTTGGTGGATATATGGGTTTTAAAAAGTTTTACATCGCTCCGCGAGAAAAAGATGCCCAGTCGCAAATGTTTTACGCTGAAAGATACTTTGAAAAAGATTCTCTTAAGTTAGCGCTTAACGGAGACGGTAACAACAGTGGTTTCCTCGATATTATTGACGAATACAGTATGACTCAGGCTGCTGACCTTGCCCATTATTATGCAGGAATTTGTTATCTGAAACTTGGACAATTCCAAGACGCAATTGATCAACTTGAAAGCTTTGACAGTAACGATCAGATTGTCGGATCTATGGCTCTTGGCGCTATTGGTGATGCTCACATGGAATTAGGCGACAATGAAAAGGCACTTTCTTATTATAAAAAAGCTGCTGACAATAATGATAACCTGTTTACTACTCCTTTATTTTTAATGAAAGCAGGATTAACTTATGAAATAATGGGAAATTATGAAGAAGCTCAAAAGCTTTACGAACGAATTCAAAAAGAATATTACAAGAGTTTCGAATCAAGAGAAATTGAAAAATATATTGCACGTGCCAAAGGTCTTGTAGGCGAAAAGGCAAGCTGATAAACAATATTTTATTTTTATTAATAGCAGAAATTTATAAGGATTTCTGCTATTTTTGTTCTTACTAATTAATAACAATGGCAACAAAACTTAAAAATTTATCATCTGATCCAACAATTAAAACACCAATGGCAAAATCAATGCGGGTGGGAATTGTGGTTTCTGAATGGAATACAGTGATTACTTCTGCCCTCCTTAAAGGAGCTGTAGATACATTATTAAAAGGCAATGTTCAGGAAAAAAATATCATTATTGAGCATGTTCCCGGAAGTTTTGAGCTGCCAATGGGTGCTCAATTGCTTGCAGAATATAAAAATATCGATGTGGTTATTTGTCTGGGATGTGTAATTCAAGGTGAAACCAGACATTTCGATTTTATTTGTGATGCAGTTGCAAATGGAATTACAAGAGTAAACCTTGATTATAATATTCCTGTTATTTTTGGCGTATTAACCACCAATACACAACAACAAGCAATTGACAGGAGTGGCGGAAAACACGGCAACAAGGGAGATGAAGCTGCATATACTGCAATTAAAATGGTAACTTTAAAAAATAAACTTAAAAGTAAAATTACAGTTGAATAAGCAAACTTTCAGAATTATATTCATGGGTACCCCCGAGTTTGCAGTGGAATCACTTAATTCATTGCTTGCTGATAATTTTAACATTGTTGCTGTTGTAACTGCACCCGACAAGCCTTCTGGTCGAGGTTTGCAGATTAAAGCATCTGCTGTAAAAGAATTTGCTGTTAAGCAAAATCTTCCGGTACTTCAACCTGTAAAACTGAATGATCCTCAATTTATTGAAGAATTATCAAGTTTAAAACCAGATTTATTTGTTGTGGTTGCTTTCAGAATGCTTCCGGCTTCAGTATGGACAATTCCTTTAAAAGGCACCATAAATCTTCACGCTTCACTTTTGCCTCAATACAGAGGCGCTGCTCCAATAAATCATGCTATTATCAATGGAGAAACCAAGAGCGGTGTTACAACATTCTTTATCAATGATCAAATTGATACAGGTAAAATAATTGATCGGGAACAAGTGGAAATACTTCCCCATGAAAATGCCGGCGATCTGCATGATAAATTGATGCTGGTAGGGGCTAATCTGCTTTGTAGAACCGTTAGTTCAATAATTAATGATTCTGCTCAGCCACATACTCAAGATAAGCTTATAACGGATATACATTCGTTAAAACTTGCACCAAAAATATTTAAGGAGTTTTGTTATATCAATTGGAATAACAATACAAAACAAGTTTATGATTTTATTAGAGGCTTAAGCCCTTATCCAGGCTCAATTGCAGAGTTAATTTCACCCGAAAACAAATCATTTTTCTTTAAGATATTTTTTGCTGAAATGGAAATTACATCCCATGCTTTCCCTCCCGGAACAATTGTTACAGACAAAAAAAAGTTTTTAAGCATTGCTACTGCTGATGGTTTGGTTAATATTCAAGAACTACAGTTATCAGGGAAGGTTCGTATGCAAATATCTGAATTTCTACGAGGGTTTTCAATAGATATGAATTGGAAAGCTAAGGTGATTTAACCTTAATTAAGTTGTTTTACTGCTAAAAGACCCCTACTTTATCGAAAGTTGTTAACAAAACCCCCAATTTATTAACAAAAATGCACTTTTTAGAAGAAAATACTTGCATTCGCCTAGATAGTTAATATCTTTGCAGTGTTAATTATTTTTACTAACCAAAATTCATTAAGAAAATGAACAAAGCTCAATTAGTTGAAGCAATGGCTTCAGAAGCAAAAATCACAAAAGCTGCTGCAAAAGTAGCATTAGACGCTTTCGTAACTGCAACAACAAAAGCCTTGAAAAAAGGTGAAAGAGTTGCTTTAGTTGGTTTCGGTTCTTTCGGTGTTGCTAAACGCGCTGCAAGAAAAGGAAGAAATCCACAAACTGGCAAAGAAATTAAAATTGCTGCCAAAAAAGTGGTTAAATTCAAAGCTGGTAATGACTTAGCATCAAAAGTTAAGTAATTTTTGCTTTATTTTTTTAAAAAGAGGTTCACCTTTCGTGAACCTCTTTTTATTTGGGATTTTTTCTATTTTTGCCTTTTATTTGGAACTTATGGATTTTAACCCTAACGATATTGGCAATACCATATTGAATATATTCGGATTGCCTTTTACCGAAGAAAATGCTCAACTTATTTTGCTCCCAGTTGAATGGGATGCCACAACCTCATATCAGCGGGGAACAGCTGCCGGACCTCAGGCAATTTTCAATGCGTCTTATCAAGTTGATCTTTACGATGCCTTGCTGATCGATGCTTGGAAAAAAGGATATTATATGCCCAATGCTGATCCAAAACAAGCATCAATTAACAAAAAATTAGGTGCTCAGGCGCAAAAAATTATCAATTATATTTCGGAAGGTAAAAAAATTGAATCATCGAAAGAATTACTCAACCACCTAAAATCAGTTAATTCTGGTTGTGGGACAATGGTTGAATCAGTGAGAAAAATATCAAAAAAAATCCTTGACAAAAATAAATTTGTCGCCATTATTGGTGGTGAACATAGCGTTCCTCTTGGTTTGATGCAGGCATTGGCAGAAAAACATTCTAAATTCGGAATCCTTCATATCGACGCTCATGCCGATTTACGTAATGCATACGAAGGCTTTGAATACTCCCATGCATCCATAATCAGAAATGCCCTTGAAATAAAAAATGTTTCAAAAATTGTTCAGGTTGGAATTCGCGATTTTTGTGAAGATGAACTTGAATTAATAAAAACATCAAAAAAACGAATAAAAACTTTTTTTGATAGCGAAATTCAGGGAAACAAGTTTAATGGAAAAACCTGGAATGATCAATGCGAAGCCATAATTAACGAATTGCCCGAAAAAGTTTACATCAGTTTTGATATCGATGGCCTCGATCCTACTCTTTGTCCAACCACTGGAACACCTGTACCTGGAGGTCTTCAGTATTACGAAGCTGTTTATCTTCTTGAAAAACTTGCAAAAAGCAAAAAAAAGATTATTGGTTTTGATCTTTGCGAAGTCGCTCCTGGACTTACTGAATGGGATGCAAATGTTGGGGCACGTATTCTTTTCAAACTTGCCAATTGCCTTGCTTATTCAAATAAATTTAAAAATGTTGCTGAATGAAAGATTTAAGTTTTGAGCAAAAACAGAATTTGTACAATTACCTGTCATCATTTATTACCGAGGAGCGCAAGGCAAAACTTGATCTGAATATTACATTGCGAACAAAGCATATCACAGTTGTGCTCGAAGATATCTACCAGCCACATAATGCCAGTGCTGTATTAAGAAGCTGCGACTGTTTTGGAATTCAAGATATACATATTATTGAAAATAAAAACCCCTATGCTATTAACCCTGATGTTGCTCTTGGTTCTGCAAACTGGATTGATATTTACAATTACAAATCTAATTCGTTCAATACTCCTGAATGCTTCGAATCTTTGAAAAAAAAAGGTTATTCAATTGTTGCCACTACTCCCCATGACAATTCTTGTTTTATCGAAGACCTTGACATCACTGAAAAAACTGCTTTGGTATTTGGAACCGAAAAAAATGGTTTGTCAGATTATGCTTTGAAAAATGCAGATAAATATGTTAAAATCCCTATGTATGGTTTTACCGAAAGCTTTAATATATCTGTAACTGCCGCATTAAGTCTTTTCTATCTTGGAGGAAAAATGCGAAAAGCCCATGTTGATTGGAACCTTAGTGAAATGGAACAAATCGATATAAAGATAAAATGGATAAAGCAAAGTCTTCGCGATGGTGAACTGCTTGAGAAAATGTTCTTGAAATCATAAATTAAAAAAAAATCACATTAAATTAATTAATTATTTTAACTTTGCCTTATCCTGTTTAATAAACTGATTTTATTCATTAATACAAAAATATATTGATTATGGGAAAAGGCGACATTAAATCAAAAAGAGGCAAAATTGCAAACAAATCCTATGGCGTTCGCCGCAAACGTGATGCTGAAAAGTATATTGCACCTGCGGCTAAAGTGATTGTAGAGAAACCTATTAAAATGGAAACACCCATTGAGATTGAAACTCCAGTTGATAACGTTGAAAAGAAAACAACTGTCAAAAAACCAGCTGCAAAAAAAACTAAAAAAGAAGAAACTGCAGAATAAATGAAAAATTTAAAGCCCGGTTTACCGGGTTTTTTTGTGAATTTCTATTACCTCATGTTTGAAAATTTCCCCGCGTTCCTCAAAATTTTTAAATCTATCGTAGCTGGCAGCAGCAGGCGACAATAGACAAACTGAACCTATTTGTGTATTTGATTTTGCTATCTTAACTACTTCCTGCATTTCGTCTGCAAAAAACATTTTTGCTGCTTTAAACGATTTCGCTTCCAGACCTTTATGAATTCGTTTTCCTGCATCTCCCATAAAAATCAATGTTGCCGGTGAACGATCAAGTAAATAATCAATCAGTATTGAATAATCTATTCCTCTGTCAAACCCACCAAGTATTAGCGTTTGCACATTGTGAAGTGCTTTTAACGCAGCAATGGTTGCCTGTGGAATTGTTGCAATGGAATCATTAAAATATTTTACACCATCAAATTCACCAATATATTCCAGTCGATGGGGCAACCCTTTAAATGAACAGAACGATTCCTTTATAATTTCATTGGATAGTCCGAGAATTTTAAAAACATTAGCCGCTGCCATCATATTTTTAATATTATGAAGTCCTTTTAAGGAAATTTCATGTTTTAAATTAAATACAGGCGCTTCTGCTCCATTATCTGCAAACATAATGCGGTAATCATTTACATACGTTCCTCTCTTGGGTTTTACATAAGCTGAAAATGCAAAACTTTGAGATTTTATACCAATTTCTTCAATAAGTCCGTTTATCAATGCGTTATCCATGTTGTAAATGAAAAAATCATCATTTTTTTGGAATTTTGCAATATTGAATTTGGCCAGTTGATAATCGCGATAGCTGCTGTAATGATCCAAATGCTCTTCAAAAATATTCAGAAGTATTGATATTCGAGGAGAAGAAGAAACATACTCAAGTTGATGAGACGACATTTCAAAAACAATTTTTGTTTTGTCATCAATTTTTTCAATGATTTCGAATGGCGGTATTCCAATATTTCCAACCAAAACAACATTCTCATCTGCTTTTAATAAAGTATGATAAATTAGGCTTGTAGTTGTGCTTTTCCCTTTGGTTCCAGTAATACCAATGGTTTGAGATGCGAAAAGCTTTAAAAAAAGATCTGTCTGAGAACTTATTTTACTTTTATCAAAAGGGTAATTGTCATGGTTGAGCGAGATTCCAGGGGTTTTAATAACCAGATCAAAATCGCCACAACAATTCAGATAATCTGCTCCACTGAATTTTTTCAAAAACGGATCATCAATATCTTTGATGTGATCAGAATTCAGGTCAGAAATTGCAAGTTCTTTCTCCGGAAATATTTTGCGTAATAAATTATATGTTGATTTACCTTCTTTCCCAAAACCAAGAATCAGTATTTTTTTATCGAGAAGAAGGTCATTAATTTGCTGTTTCATCAAGCGTTTTTTTTATGAATTCAAAAAATCGTTTCTCTAAAAAATGGGTTGTGCTTATTGTATTCAATTCATTATTTTTAAATGACTTAACATCTGAATTATACTCATGTAAGGATTGAAAATATTCAAGTAAATACGGAAGCTTGGTTCCACTTGATTTTAAAATAGTAAGATGCAGTGCTATTTTTACTTCATCCACTGTGCCAACACACTCAAATGGTTTGGTTTCTGCAATACCAATAAGTTGTTTAAACTCATACATCAAATCAGAGTTATTCAATAAATCTTTCCCAAAAATGCTCACCATTTCCGGCTTTGACAAAAATGGAGAAAGAATAATATAAGTAAATAAACACTTTGAACAAGAACAACACCACGAATCAGTTTTGCTGCCTACATTACAACTTCGGAAAACACTGTGATATTTTTGCAGTTTTGAAAAAAGCAATCCTATCTGCAATTCACTCAATGGACGTAAAAAGCTGAAATAGTTTATGCTTTCAGTAATATATGCTTTCAGGTATTGCCTGAAATCGTCTTCAAATTCAATAGACTTTGAATATTGATGATTAATTTTAGTATCACTTACTGTTGATTCGTTTGCACTCGATTCATTTGAAAGTGCAATATATTTTCTTCCGGAAAGTATTGCAGCTAAAACTGATGTAAATGCCAACAAAGCTGAAAATGGAGTATGCCCATTTAAAAAACCTTCTTCATTTAATTTTAACATTAAGGGATCAAGTGTTCGCTGAACCACAAATATATTTTCGTCCTTGTAACCTGCGGTATAAGCTGTATCACAACTTGCTTTTCTTGGATTTACAATAAAACATAAATTATCCTTAAGTAATTTAGAAAGTAGTTCAAGTGTTAAAGCTGAATCTTTTCCTCCACCTATAGGTATCAGTGCTTTGTCGTGAACGATAAAATTTCCTTTTTCAAGTTTATTCACCGAATCGCAGGAGATTTTTACAAAATCATCAATGCTGGCATCTATTGAATTAAGGTAAAAAAACTCCCCAAGACCATAATAGTATATTTTTTTCCACCAGTTTTTTTGATCTTCATTAAGTATAAAGGGTTTAACAATAATTATTGGCGCACAAGAAAGCTTCCAGTAACTAATTAATTCTATCATACCAATATGAAAAACAATGTTTTCAAAACCTTTACCTGACAAAATGTTTGTATCGACAAAGTCCTTTATGGGAATTTTTAAGACAGGTTTGAAAAAATATTTTTCATCAATATTAAAAGAATATTCAATTTCTAAAATTCCAGATAACAGCGTAATACGATAACTTTCGTAAGTGAATTTTTTGTATTTTTTGCGCAGATTAATATATTTTTGATCGTTATCATCACGTTCCATAATAATATGGTATTATTTTTGAAATTACATTTTTGAAATTATCTCCAAAATTAGTAATTTGCTTCATAATACAGATGATGAACAAATATTAAATTTACAGAAAGGAAAAAGCAATGAAAACACATGATTTAAAACCCGAACAAGGCACACTGCTGATTTCTGAACCTTTTTTAAAAGACTATTACTTTGGAAGATCAGTTGTTTTGCTTGCAGAACATAATGAAGATGGCTCTTTCGGACTCATTCTCAACAAACCAGTGGAAGTAAAACTTAATGAAGTGATTAAAGGTTTTCCTTCCGAAACCAATCTATTTATTGGCGGACCGGTTAAAACTGATAATCTGTTCGTGTTGCATACTCTTGGAAATAAAATAAAAAACAGCGTAAAAATTCTTGAAGGAATATATTGGGGAGGCGATATAAACACCATAAAAAAATTACTGTTAGAGAAAAAAATAAAAGAAGACCAGATCCGATTTTTTATGGGATATTCCGGATGGTCTGAAAAACAGCTTGAATCAGAACTTGAAGAGCATTCCTGGGTTTTGGCACAAGACAATTCAATTAATCTGTTGGATTACAAACCCGAAAACATGTGGAAAAATATTATCAGGGTAATGGGCGATGAATACAAGGATTGGCTGAGCTATCCAATTGACCCCTTATTAAATTAAAGGAATACTTTATCTAGAATTTAAAGTTATTTTAATTTCTTGTTGTAAGACTCTTTAATAATACCCTTTGTCCAAAGATTCTCAGAAATCGTTTTATGCAAATTCATTTTTTCAGATAATGAATTATTATATATGACAAACCCCCATGAAGTTTGCAACGATAAATTAAAATTTACATTCACATTATCTATACCCTTAAAGAATACTAAAGACTTGTACGGTAAATACAAATCGCAATAAGGAATATGATTCAACACAACGCAAATTTCATTTGAGTTATCATGATCGAAATCATCTATCAGCACCGAATCAATGGTTACTGGAGCCCAGCACGAACCGCCTGAGTATCCAATGGTATCAATCAAATATTTATTAAAATTTATTCCATCGGTTGAGTACAATATATTAAAAGTGGTCCATGATTCTCCATAAATTTCTTCATTTTGGTTTTTTGCATTTTCACTTCCTATTTGAAAGTACAGAATAATGCAGGCGTTTCGGTTTATACATTCATAATATCCTGCACCAATTGAATTTTTATCCAATGCATGTGCCACTAAGGAGTCAATAGGTTCATTTTCCTGCTTTATAATAGATTGGCCTTTTATTATTAAACTAGACATGAGAATAAAAACCAATGTGATTAAATGTTTCATGTTTTTTTTGCCCTATAGATTCAAAAAATATCGGTTTTCATATTTTCAAAATAATTTATTAAAATGATGCAGTTAATTTTCTTGTTTAGAAACTGTTTAAATTTTATATAAAATTTTTCATAAGCCCCGTCAATTCGAGTTTTTCTATCGTCGTTTCTCGATACCCGCATACATTTTTATAATTGATTAATATATAGGAGCGGACTCGAAGTGACGATAGAAAAAGTATCGAGAATTGGGGCTTAATAATTTTGTATTTTAAAATTTAAACAACCTCTTATGGATTTTCACAAATTAAAACATCTCCTGACTGAAAAACCCAAAATTCAAAGCTATGAAAAATCCAAAATTTATTTCGCTATCCTACATTTCAGCAATACTAATTCTATTGCTATTGGTAGTTGTGCTTCCACTTACCATGGTGTCACAAAAAAACTATACAACAATGACTCCCCTAATTCCACTAACGGCTATTGACGATGATAACGATAAAACATTGTCGCCCTATTTTTTGATAGTGAGCGATAACCCGGAAACTGATCAATTGCCTTTAAAGGATACCCGAGCAGATGTGAATATTTCCGGTGTTATTGCAGATGTTACAGTTACACAAACTTATGTAAATTCAGGGAAAAACACTTTGGAAGCCATTTATGTATTTCCAGCTTCAACAAGAGCCGCTGTTTATGATATGAAGATGCAGATTGGCGACCGCCTTATTGCTGCAAAAATTCAAGAAAAAGAGCAGGCACGTAAGGATTATGAAGTAGCAAAAAATCAGGGCAAAAGTGCAACATTGCTTGAGCAAAGCCGACCCAATGTTTTTCAAATGAATGTTGCAAATATTATTGCTGGCGATACTATTAAAGTAATTATGAAATATACAGAATTGCTGATTCCAACTGAAGGCGTTTATCAATTTGTTTATCCTACTGTTGTTGGTCCACGTTATTCAAATCAAAGCGAATCGGGTTCATCGGCAAATGATGCCTGGGTTGCAAACCCTTATACAACGGAAGGTGTAAATCCTACCTATACTTTTGATATAAAAGCAAACCTGATGACTGGTATGAAAATAAAAGCAATCTCATGCCCTACTCATGATGTGAAAATTTCATATGAATCAAATGAGCATGCTCTGATATCCTTAAAAAAATCAGAAAAATTTGAAGGAGATCATGATTATATTCTGCAATATAAACT
>JBBQSF010000008.1:0-45011 GCA_038214085.1 Bacteroidales bacterium
GTTACAAAGGCAATTAAAGGATTCAGCGCTCCCGAAGCTGTGGAAATTCAAATTACTGGTGAACAGGAAAACCAGAAAGAATCTATGGATTTTCTCTCCAAGGCCATGATTTTAGCATTGTGTCTGATTTTCTTTATTTTAATCACCCAGTTTAATTCCACAAGCAAGCCGCTAATCATTATTTCGGAAGTTATTTTTAGTCTTATTGGTGTATTGCTAGGCTTTGTTATTTTCGGAATTCCTATTTCGATAGTAATGACAGGCATTGGAGTGGTTTCTCTTGCAGGTATTGTTGTCCGTAATGGTATTTTGCTGGTTGAATTTACTGATGTGCTTAAAGCCAGAGGTCTTAAAACCAGAGATGCAATTGTTCAGGCAGGAAAAACAAGGATTACGCCTGTTTTACTTACAGCTTCGGCAACCATAATAGGACTTGTGCCACTTGCAATAGGTTTTAATATAAACTTTGTAACCATGTTTACCGAATTCAGGCCGCAAATTCACTTTGGAGGTGAAAACGTTCAGTTCTTCGGATCTCTGGCATGGACAATTATTTTCGGATTAAGTTTTGCTACTTTCCTTACACTTTTACTTGTTCCTGCAATGTACTCTATTGCATATATTGCAAAAGTGCGGGTAAAACGCAACAAATCAAACCGTTTATTCCGGAAAAACCTTCCATTTACAAAACAGGAATCGGAAGAAGATCCGGAAGATATGATATTATAATGAAATAATAGTTTATTAAAACTGAGCCGGGTAAATTATCCGGCTTTTTTTTGCAACTGCTTCTACCAAAGTGAAACATTCAAATGTCCAAATGACGGATTATTATTTTCTAGTTTCTAAAATATTTTGGTCATCCAAAAAAAAACCATTTCAGAAATCTGAAATGGCTCAATATTTTTTCCAAAAACAATTAAATCGTCATGATGTCTTTTTCTTTGGTAACGAGCAAAGAATCAATTTTGCGGATATAGTCATCCGTTACCAACTGAATATCTGCTTCCAGCTTCTTTATTTCATCGTCAGCAACACCATCCTTTGAAAGCTTTTTTGCAGTTTCATTTGCATCTCTCCGTAAATTACGAACCACTACCTTGCCATTTTCGGCTTCGGCTTTGGCCTTTTTAACAAGGTCTCTGCGTCGTTCTTCTGTGAGTGGAGGAACAGGTATCCGTATTACCATTCCATCATTTATAGGGTTAAATCCAAGATTGGCTGACATAATCGCTTTTTCAATAGGCGCAAGTGCATTTTTGTCCCAGGGCTGAATAAAAATGGTTTTTGGATCTGGTGTGTTCACATTGGCCATTTGGCTTAAAGGCGTGATGGTTCCGTAATAATCCACTTTTATGCCCTCAAGCATTTGCGGGTTCGCTTTACCTGCTCTTATTTTCTGCATCTCTTTTTCGAGATGAGCTAAGGCATTCTGCATATTTTCTTTTGCCACATCTAAGCAAAACTGAACATCTTCATTCATAATACTATTCTTTTACTAATTATTTTTTTTAATCAATTTTTCATATTCTTTAAGAGCAACCTTATTTTTCCATTTAAAAACGATCAGGTAGTGGAGAATAAGTGCAAGAGCCCAACCCAGCATTGGATAAAGCGGCCATTTATGACTGTATGCCCAATCGTTGATATATCCTAAAAAAGCCCAAATTACCCAAAAAAAACTTATAACAATCAAGTAAACCACAACGTGTACCTTAAATCCTGCCCTTTCCTTAGCGGCTTTCCACAATTCGGGATCAATGTTTGACATATTTATCATGACTTTTAATTTACAAGTGTACCAACTTTTTCTCCATTAATTATCTTCAATAAATTCCCTTTTGTATTCATATTAAACACAATAATAGGAAGGTTATTTTCTCTACAAAGTGTAAAAGCAGTAAGATCCATAATATTTAGATTTCTGCTGTATGCTTCGTCAAAAGTGATTGTATCAAATTTTATCGCCGAAATATCCTTTTCGGGATCAGCAGTATATATCCCATCAACCCGTGTGCCTTTTAAAATAACATCTGCTTTTATTTCAACCGCACGCAAGGCAGAAGCAGTATCTGTGGTGAAAAATGGATTGCCAGTTCCTCCAGCAATAATTACCACGCGTTTTTTTTCAAGCTTCTCAATTGCTGTGCGCCGACTCATTTTTTTACAAATTGGGTCAATTTCAATACCGGAAAGAACCTGACATGGCACATCAATGTTCTCGAGTGCTGATTGCAATGCAAGACTATTGATAACTGTAGCCAGCATGCCCATATAATCACCCTGAACCCTGTCAAATCCTTTACCAATTCCCTGTAAGCCCCTAAAAATATTTCCACCTCCAATAACAACTGCCACCTGAACTCCAAGTTCGGTAACACTTTTTATTTCATGAGCGAATTCATTCAGCCTATCTATATCGATATTCTCAAATCCGCTACTGGCCAATGATTCACCACTCAATTTTAATAATATCCGCTTATACTTCATGAATATAAATTTTGCTATAAAATTATAAATTTTATGTGTATTTTCTAAAAAAAAAAGAGAGAACCATAGTCCTCTCTCTTTATAATTTATTATCAGTAATTTACGCTCCCAACATCAAACGTTTGAATGCAGTAACTTTTAAATCTTTATCAGTTTCAGTAATATACTGTGCAACAGTTTTTTTATTGTCTTTAATAAATTCCTGATTTAATAAAGTGTTTTCTTTAAAGAACTTTGCAAGTTTTCCGGTAGCAATTTTTTCAAGCATTTCTTCTGGTTTACCTTCCTGACGAGCCTGATCTTTACCGATTTCTATTTCACGTTCGATAATTTTTGCATCAACAGCGTCTTTATCAATAGCAACCGGAGCCATTGCAGCAATTTGCATTGCAACATCTTTTCCAATAGTGTCGATATTTCCGCCATCTTTACTGAATCCAACTATTGTAGCCAATCTGTTTCCTGGATGATTGTATGCAAAAACCTTAGCAGCCTCAACTATATCGCAGTGCGTTACAGTGCATTTTTCGCCGGTTTTTCCAATCATATCCATCAATTTATCTGCAACGGTTCTGTTTTCAAAATCAGAAGCAAGCAATTCATCAAGGCTCTTAATGTTTTTAGCGATAGCCAAATCCATGATACCATTTACGAAACTAACAAAATCTTTGCTTTTAGCAACAAAGTCTGTTTCGCAGTTTACCATAATAACAATTGCTTTTTTAGCATCGGAGCTTGTTTTAGCTATAACAATTCCATCTTTTGCATCTCTGTCGGCACGGTTGCTAGCTACTTTCTGACCTTTTTTGCGCAGATAATCTACTGCTTTTTCAAAATCGCCATCTGATTCAACAAGTGCTTTTTTGCAATCCATCATTCCTGCACCTGTTTGCTGACGTAATTTATTAACTTCAGCTGCTGTAATATTAGCCATATTCTTATTAAATATTAATTTTTACTTAACTGGTTTTTTAATTCCTGCAGGTTTTTTAGCAGCAGGCTTTGCTTTTGCGGCAGTTGTCTTAGCTTCTTCGTCTTCTTCATCAGTTTCAAGATTTACCTTTGCAGCAGCTTTAGCAGCAACTTTTTTTGCTTTATTGATTTCTTCCTCTTCGTCAAGAGCTTCAATTTCGGCAAGGGTCATTGAACTTCTGTCGACAACTTCAACTTCTTCTTTTTCTTCTTCTACCATTTTTTCCTTATCATATTTGCGTTCATTAATGCCATCTTCAATTGCATCGGTCATTGCCTGAACAATAACAGAGATTGATTTTGCAGCATCGTCGTTAGCAGGAATAGGGAAATCAACTTCGTTAGGATTTGAATTGGTATCAACAATTGCAAAAGTAGGGATATTGAGTTTTTTTGCTTCAGCCACAGCAATATGTTCTTTGCTAATGTCAACAATAAACAAGGCTGCAGGTAAACGGGAAAGATCTGAGATACTTCCTAAGTTCTTTTCAAGCTTGGCTCTTTCGCGGCTCATTTGCAAACGTTCTTTTTTAGAAAGGTTTGCAACAGTTCCGTCAGTAAGCATTTTATCAATACTTGCCATTTTGCGAACAGCTTTACGAATGGTAGCAAAGTTGGTAAGCATACCACCAGGCCAGCGTTCAGTAACGTAAGGCATATTTACTTTTTTCACATGTTCAGCTACGATATCTTTGGCTTGCTTTTTTGTAGCAACAAAGAGGATTTTCTTTCCTGATTTAGCAATCTGCTTCATCGCAGCTGCTGCTTCGTCAATTTTTGCAAGGGTTTTGTTCAGATCGATAATATGGATACCATTACGTTCCATAAAAATATAAGGAGCCATGTTGGGGTTCCATTTTCTTTTCAGATGACCAAAATGCACTCCTGCATCCAATAATTGGTTATAATTTGCTTTTCCCATGAGATTATTATTTCCGGAATAATATTAACGTTTACTAAATTGAAATTTCTTACGCGCTTTTTTCTGTCCTGGTTTTTTACGTTCTACCATTCTAGGATCTCTGCGCATCAATCCTTTTGCTTTAAGCGGTGGGCGGTTTTCAGGATTAATTTTACATAATGCACGTGCAATAGCTAATTTTAAAGCTTCAGCCTGACCAGTAACTCCACCACCTTTAACGTTAACGGTAATATCATATTTGCCAGTTAATTCAACAATTGCCATTGGCTGGTTTACCAGATACTGCAAAGTACCGGTTGGAAAATATTGTTTATAATCCTTTTTGTTAACGATAATTACTCCATTACCTTCTTTAACAAAAATGCGGGCAACGGCAGTTTTTCTTCTACCTAATGCGTTTACTACTTCCATAAATTATTTAATTGTATTTAATTTAACTTCTTTAGGTTGCTGAGCAGCATGTGGATGCTCGTTTCCGGCATAAACATGAAGGTTTTTTAATATGGCTGCTCCCAGTCGGTTCTTTGGTAACATTCCCTTAACAGCTTTTTCAACTAAAAAAGTTGGTTTAATATCAAGGTACTCGCGGGGAGTTCTAAACCTTTGTCCACCAGGATATCCTGTATGGCGAACATATTGTTTTTCGGTGAGTTTATTTCCGGTAAGTCTGACTTTTTCTGCATTGATAATTATAACGTTATCGCCACAATCAACATGAGGTGTAAAATCAGTTTTAAATTTTCCTCTTATAAATTTTGCAACTATAGAAGAAAGCCTTCCAAGAACTTCATTTTCAGCATCAATCAATATCCATTCTTTGTGTACAGTTTCTTTATTTGCTGAAATTGTTTTGTAAGTTAACGTATCCATTGTGTGTATTTAAAAATTCAACCTTAATTAATCCCTATAAAAATGGGAGTGCAAAGGTATAACTAATTTTTTATTTAACAAATTTACCAACAAGAATTTGTTGATATTTTTTTGTACTTTACTATTCATAAGGGTTTCTGTTATAATGAAAACCCTTTTTATTTTACTACCAGAGCAAAAAAACTGCTTTATGAAAAAAAATTACCTTAGAAAAAAGAAGAAAAAGATCAAAAGATTATTTTTTTTTCACAAATGTCCGATAAAAAATGATATATCCAAAAGGATGTAAATTTATTGTTTTCTTTCCTTGCCTCGTTCCTGAAGGATGAATTGATTTTTAGCAATTTACATCCTTTAGGACAGAGGCAAAATAAATTGATAAAAACCAATTTAGCAATTTTGGAAAAACCAAGCTCTTGTTTTTACAAAACCCGCAAACACTTCATTTAGCATAACGTTTCATTAATTTGCTTTATTTTTATCGGACAACAGTGTTTTTTTTTAATAAAAAATCAGGATGCTATTTTATCGGGAAATAAATTTCAGTAATCCATTTGCTTGTATCGGGTTCGGTCATGGGATCAGTAATATAAACCTCCCATGGTCCGCCGACTTCGGTAAGATTATTTTCTTTTACATAAGCAGCCATATCCATATATGCATTATAGGTTTTGTTATAAGCGCCTTTGTATCTAATGTAAATTACCTTTCCAGCATACGATTTTTCAACTTTTATTTTTCCCCCGGAAGCTATTTCTTTATCAATAGGAATTGCAGCAACAAAATCCCATGTTAAACTATCCCATGCCATGGTAATAGCCATAGGACTTCCGGTGCATTTTGCTCCATTTTTTGCTACAAAACTCATAATGGTTCCATATTTTACGGCAAGCGCTTTAGAAATATCACCTGAATTTATTTTCTCACGAATTCCTGCAATAGTCTGTGCTTCAACAGTTTTTTCGAATATATCGTAAGAATAATCGTGCATTTTTTCAACTCTTTCCTTTAATAAAAGTAAGCCTTTTTCAAAATCGGGTCCCATTTGCTTGTCAAAATTCATTATTACTCCCATCCATCTGCCCATGGGCCACGACAGCGTTCCTTCATCTTTCCAAGTAACTTTTAAACCATTTTTATCATTTTCCAAATCAAATGAACCATTTGATGTACTTTCGAAAGGTTCAACAAAATTCAAAATATACGAAATGCTTTTCATGGGGATAATTTCAGTAAGCCTTAACTTTCCTTCACCAACTATTTCCCCTTTCCATTCCATACTTGCACCAACACCAATAGTGTCGTTGTATTTGTATATGGAGGCAGTATCCTGTGGTTTCCATGGCGACCAGTAGTCCCATTTTTTCAAATCAACAATCTGGCTCATGATTTTTCCTTCCTTTGCGTTGATTAACACTGAGCGTTCAACAGAATATTTTGAAGGAAGAAAAATGGCTATTATCAATGCAAGAACAATTACAATGACAATAAAAAGCAAAATTCTCTTAATCCATTTCATAGCTTTATTTTTATGCAAAGTTAAAAAAACTGCTCAGAAAATCCAAGCAGTTTTACATTTTAACGAGATTATATTATTTCAGGGATTTCTTTTTGCCGCGTTTAATAATCCACAATACCAGCCATGTTATTGCACCTGCAATTAACCATACAGGCCATGCATAAATAAAACCAACAATAAACATTAAAAAACCATTCCAGCCGCTTTTGAATGCTTTTCCAATCTTGTATCCAAACCCGGATTCAGCTGCAGGTGTATAGTCTAGCTTTTCGTAAAAATGAACTTTAATGGTACTGTAACTCACCTGATCATCCATAAGTTTAATTTTACCTTGGTAAGATTCAATTTCTTCTCGGATTTGTCGTAATTTTTCTTCAACAGCTAAAATATCATAGATTGTGTTTGCTTTTTTCAGAATTTCGGAATATCGTACTTCTACTTCTTTTTTTGATTTGAGTCGTGCAGCAGCATCAACATATTCGTCCGTAACGTCATCGGCTGTAATTTTTTTATAATCGATTAAAATTCCCTGTTCTGCAATTTTATCAATCATTGCTTCAAAACTTTCCGGTTTAATACGTATTTCCATATCGTTTACAATACTGTAAGTGCCGTTTGATTGATTTTCGGAAGATATGTATGCACCTTCTGTTTTTACCAAAGCCAATATTGTTTTCCGACTTTCTTTGTAATTTTTTACCTGCATACTGATATCTGCAGTTTTGATTAGTTTTGTTGTAACCTTTTCGGCTGTTGTTTTAACGGGAACCGTGGCATCAGTAACCAGCGCATCTTTGGATTGATTTGAAGATTTTTCAGTTGAGGCATTTGAAGTGCCAGTTTCATCAATTAATTCTTCCTGTGAAGTATTTCCCTTGGAAGTAGGCTGTTCCGTACTGATACTTTTTGATTTTTCCATTTTCAGATCCTGTTCTTTCAAGTCTTTTGCACCGCAAGAGCTGAACAGTATGGCTGAAAAGATAAGAAAGCCAGTAAAAAGTTGGAATAAATTGGATTTTTTCATATAAATTTGGATTTAGGTTTAATTTCAAATTTTATCATTTAGCGTATATTTTTTGCTAAATTAACGATTTATTTTTGCCAAAAACAATAATCAGATGCAAAAAATAATCGCATTCCACAATGTAAAATTTTTTTTAATCTAATTCGTTTGTATTGAAAACAAGTTAATGAAAAATAAAACGATACATCCGCTCTTGTGGGTTACCCTTTTCAGCATTGCTATGGGATTTTTCGAATCGGCAGTGGTAATATATCTCAGGACCATTTATTATCCTGAGGGATTTGTATTTCCATTAAAACTAATGAGTCATGAGATAATAATTACTGAAGCTTTTCGTGAGTTGGCCACAATGATAATGTTATTAGGTATCGGGCTACTTGCTGCAAAAAAAGCATCTGAACGATTTGCATATTTTATATACAGTTTTGCAATCTGGGATATTTTTTATTATGTATTTCTTTATTTTATTCTCGGCTGGCCCTCGTCGCTTTTTACTTGGGACGTATTATTTATAATTCCGTTAACTTGGGTCGGGCCTGTAATTGCGCCTGTTATAAATTCGTTTATGATGATTTTGCTGGCACTGTTCATTTTAAAATATTCAAGCAAAAACATTTGCACAAAAATAATTCTTCGCGAATGGGCATTGCTAATAAGCGGCTCGTTGTTAGTGCTTTACGCTTATACTGAAGAATATACTAATTATATGCTTGGTCGATTTAATTTATCTGAAATCATTGATTACACATCAAATCCCAATGTATTGAAATATGCTACATCATTTATTCCTGTATATTTTAAATGGGCTTTCTTTATGGTGGGTGCAACACTTCACTTAATTGGAATTATTCATTATTACTATAGAATGAAAAAAAATGCAGGTTTAATCAAGGAAAACAATAATGCTTTTTAACCGCTGTATTAATTTCCAATACAGATTTAAATCCTTTTTTAAATGCCATAAATCACCTGCTTTAACAAAATACATTTTGTTCCCGACAACTATTTCAACTTCGCCTTCAAGCAGTAGATATACTACTTCCAAGTATTGGTATAATACCATTCGTATTCAGAAACAACTTTCTCCCACACAGACCATTGCTTTGCATTTTGGTTTCTAATTATCTAGCTGTTAAATGGTTAATTAAAACTTTAGTCGCATACTTGCTTTTAGGATCAAAAATAAACTATTTTTACAAATTATTTTTGCAAACTATGGGTATATTTATCTTGCTGGCTCTTGCTTTGGCTCCGGGAATTGCTATTTCAATATTCATTTATTTTCGCGACAAATACGAAAAAGAGCCCCTAAGTCTTTTGTTATTCAGTTTTTTACTTGGTTTGTTAACGATCATTCCTCCACTTTTTATTGAAATTTTTTTTGATTCTAAAGGCATAAACGAAAACTCAGGTGTTTTAGGCAGTGCAGTATACGCATTTCTTGTAGTTGGCTTAAGCGAAGAAGGAAGTAAGTTTTTGCTGTTAAGATTTTATCCTTACCGAAAAAAATCGTTTAACGAACCTTTTGATGGAATTGTATATGCCGTGATGATTTCGATGGGATTTGCTACAGCAGAAAACTTATTTTATGTTTTGGATGGAGGTGTTTCAGTTGGAATAATGCGTTTGTTTACCGCTGTTCCTGCCCATGCTAGCTTTGCAATATTGATGGGATTTTTTGCCGGAATAGCTAAATTCCGAAAAAATAGTGCAAGTTTCCTTTTTCTGGGATTAATTTCGGCAGTTATAGCTCATGGATTTTATGATTTCTTTCTTTTCCAGAATGACTATCCTTACTTTCAACTTTTCGCATTTGTATGCCTGATTGTAGTAATTATTCTCTCTTTCAGAGCAATAAAACTCCATAAGTTGAATTCACCTTTTTACACAACCAATTCGGGGCAGTAGTAATAATTCAATCTATATCATACCTATATAATTAAATATTTATATTATTTTTGCACCCTTTTAAAAATAAAATAATTGATTATGAAAATACTGTTTTTACTCATATTTGCTTCGCTTACATCTGTCCTTATAGCTCAAAACGGAACATTGAACGGCAAGATTACTGAAGCATCCAAAACCGACGGACTTCCAGGAGTAAGTGTTGTTGTAAACGAAACGTCAGGAACATCTACTGATATAAATGGTTATTACTCCATTAGCCTTGCTCCCGGGCAATATAAACTAGCTTACAAATTCCTTGGTTTCACAACTGAAAACAAAAACATTACCATTAAATCCGGAGAAATTACCAACATTAATATTTCTCTTTATGAAGAATCAAGTTTGCTTAATGAGCTGGTGGTTTCAGCAGGAAAATTTGAACAAAAACTTTCTGATGTTACTGTTTCTATTCAAACATTAAAACCATCAATGATTGAAAACACAAATACTACTTCTATTGATCAGGCAATACAAAAGCTGCCTGGGATAACCATTATGGATGGTCAGGCCAGTATTCGCGGCGGAAGCGGATTTAACTATGGAGCAGGCAGCAGGGTATTATTGCTGATAGACGATCTCCCAATGCTCTCAGGAGCAGCCAGCGACGTGAAATGGAACTTTGCCCCTGTAGAAAACATCGAACAGGTTGAAGTTATTAAAGGTGCATCTTCTGCATTATACGGTTCTTCAGCACTAAACGGAATCATTAATATCCGTACGGCATATCCTGGAGAGCATCCGCAAACCAAACTTATTTTTACCAATGGTATTTATATGAATCCGCTAAGAAGTGCAATTATTTGGTGGGGCAAAACCCAACCGAGTTTTTCGAGCACACAGTTTTCGCACAGCAGAAAAATAGGCAACTTTGATCTTGTGTTCGGTGGAAATGTGCTTACAGATAATGGTTACAGGTTAAACAATACGGATCAGATCTTTCGCTTTAACATTAACACCCGTTACAGAGATAAAAAAATTGAAGGTTTATCTTATGGAATAAATGCTAATTTCATGAACAACCGTGGGCAGGAATTTATATTGTGGAAAGATGGCGACTCAGGAGTATATAGACCTGCAGCCTCATTTACTCAACAATTTGATAATTTCAGAATGAATCTCGACCCCTATATTGTATATCATTCAAAAAAAGATTCAAGGCACAGTTTCAAAACACGTTTTTATCAAACCGCTAATAAAAACAACACAGAACAGGCAAGCAAGGACAATCTTTATTTTGCAGAATACCAATATCAGAAAACATTCAGCAATGAACTTACTTTTACATCCGGAATTACAGGAAATTACTGTGAAACAACTTCTGAAATTTTCGGAAACACTCAACATTTCAGTACAAGTGGTGGCATTTTCGCACAAGCTGATAAAAAAATAAATTTACTTTCTCTTTCATTAGGTGCCCGTTGGGAAACATTCAGACTTGATGATGACAAAGAAAACTCAAAACCGGTTTTCCGAACAGGTCTCAGTTATATGTTGGCAGAGAACTCATCACTAAGGGCTTCGTTCGGACAGGGATTCCGTTATCCATCCATAGCAGAAAAATACACTTTCACTCAGGTTGGTTCGCTTAAAATATTCCCCAACGACACCCTGCGCCCAGAAAACGGCTGGAGCAGTGAAATAGGTTTCAAACAAGGTTTTAAAATAAGTAACTGGAATGGATATGTTGATATTGCAGGTTTTTGGACACAATACCACGACATGATAGAATTTACTTTCGGGCAGCATTATCCCGACTCAATTGCAGGCAATCCTTCTCTTATAGATTATTTTAATTATACCGGTTTTAAGGCTTACAATATAAGTAATGCACAAATCAACGGATTTGAGCTCAACATTGTGGGTAAGGGTAAATTGTTTGGCTTGCCTGCCACTCTTATGGGAGGCTACACTTATACCAATCCAATAGATCTAGATGTGAACCGCGATTCACTGAAATCAACCAACGACAATATTCTTAAATACCGATTTTATCATTCACTTAAATTTGATTTTGAAGTAACTTACAAACGCTTTATTTTCGGACTGGGCATGAACTTCAACAGCAATATTATAAATGTGGACAAGGCTTTTGAAGATACGCTGAGATTGCCAAACGGACAACCACTAATTCAAGACGGAGTACCAGTTATGATTTTACCCGGATTAAAGGAATACCGGGAAAAGCACAACAAGGGCGATGTGGTTTTTGATCTCAGGATCGCATTACAGGCAACCGAAAAATCGAAAGTTTCGTTAATTGTTAAAAATATCCTGAACAGAGAATACATGCTGCGCCCTGGCGATGTTCAGGCACCCAGAAACATTGCCGTTCAATATTCTCTACGATTTTAATTTCTGATGAATAAAAATGTCTTGGTTTGCCCTCTGGATTGGGGAATAGGTCATGCAACCCGTTGTGTTCCTGTTATTAAGGAGCTTATTGCATCTGGAGCACATGTGTTTATTGCTGCAGATAACCAACCACTGGCATTTTTAATGAAAGAATTTCCTGACCTGGAGTTTGTGAAATTTCCTGGTTTTAATATTTATTACCCCGAAAATGGGTCAATGATAATAAAAATGTTATTGTCTCTCCCGAAGTTTCTAAAAGAAATCAAAAAGGAAAACCGGTTACTTGCTCAAATTATTGCTGACAAAAATATTGATGTTGTGATTTCGGACAATCGTTTTGGTTTATGGAACAAATCAGTAAAAACGGTATTTATCACGCATCAACTGGCAATTAAATGCCCGAAACACTTTATATTTCTTGAATACTTACTTTTCAGGATAAACAGAAGATATATAAACAGATATAATGAATGTTGGGTTCCTGATTTTGACACCTACATTAATCTTTCTGGTGATTTAAGTCATAAACGCGCAAAAAATCGGAATACTTTTTTTATTGGCCCCTTGTCTAGATTTTCTGTTTACAAATCTAAATCAGCAAACGATGTTCAGGAAAATGATATCATTGCAATATTATCTGGTCCCGAACCACAGCGAACGATATTTGAAAATATTCTTACCAAACAATTATTAGAACTTCCTGATTTGAAAGCCATAATTGTTCGGGGAAAGCCTGATGCTGAATATTCTTTTAAAAAAAATGGAAACATTGAAATATACCCACATCTGGACACAAAAACGCTTCTTGAAAAAATATATTCAGCTAAACTGGTAATTTGCCGCTCAGGTTACAGCAGCATTATGGATCTTGCCGTTATTGGGGCAAAAGCTGTACTTGTTCCCACACCGGGACAAACCGAGCAGGAATATCTAGCTAAATATTTCATGAATAAAAACATTTTTTTCGCTTTGTCACAAAAAAGATTTCGCATAAAAACAGCAATAGATAATGCTATATTTTATAAAGGAATTGAAGCACGCAATGATTATTCTTTATTAAATACGCGCATTAAAAATTTGATTGAAAGCTGATTAAAATTTCGCACCTTTGATCCCGATTATATATGGAACAAATAATATCAAAAGCTTTTTTTCTTAAATTTTTAAAATTCGGAGTAGTTGGTGCATCAGGCATGGCTCTTGATTTTGCCACTACATATTTTTTTAAGGAAATTGTAAAAATTCAAAAGTATGTTGCCAATGCAATTGGCTTTACATTGGCTGCTATTTCCAATTATATTTTAAACAGGGTATGGACATTTGAAAGCCACAATCCTGATATTTCATTTGAATTTCTGAAATTTTTTATTGTATCGCTCATCGGCCTTGGTATCAACACACTTATCCTTTATATTCTTGTAAGTAAATACAAAAAACCTTTTTACTTTTCAAAGTTAATTTCCATTGGAATAGTAATGGTTTGGAATTTTTTTGTAAACTGGGTAATTACCTTTACGTCTTAATTACTGCGTTTTTGTCATATCGGAAGGCGTACAGATTATAAAATCGGCTTTGCCTTTATAATCATCTTCCAGAACATTGATATCATCCTGTTCTGCAGAAGATATAGTTACAATTTTCAATTGCGGATTTAGCTTCTTCAGATACCACACAATTCCTTCATAATTATCAGAATGATATGATCCGTTAAAATGCAAAAGTGTTTTTCCAGCTGACCAGTATTTGTAAGAAAAATAGGCCATGGTTGCATCTTTAATAGCCTGTGCTTTTGGAAGGTTTGAATTTGCGTGAGAGCCACCCATACCAGACATTTTGAGCATACTCTTATAACAATTTAAGTCAGGATTATATGCAATTGGTAAAGGCGCAATATATTTATACGCTTCTGCTCCCAGACTATCCAATGTTTCCAACCCTCTTGCATTTACCATAGAGGCATACCTTCGGGGAATATTACTAGCAACGAATGATAGTTTGTTTGTTTTAGCAAACTCCACTAATGGTTTGTAATCAGTGGTATAATTTGGCCAAAGTTTTGCTTCGTCAGCGTAATTTTTCTCTTTTACTTTCCCTGCAAGATATTCATTAAGAATAAGCTGATTATCGGCTTCAAACATTTCTGCTCCAAGCACTAAACTCTGACCTTTTAGCTTATACAGGTCTTTTGCAAGACACAGCTCGAGCCAATGACAAATTGGATTATCATGCATTTCACCAAAAAATACAAAATCAGCATTTTTTGCAATATTAATTATTGAATCGTAGTTGCTTGCTTTACCAGATGAAGTATATACCGTATAAGCAGGTTTTTGCGCCTTAACCGACAAAACAACAAGCATGAAGCTTAGAATTGCCAAGCTATAAAACAGTTTTTTATTCATGAATTATTTCTTTAATTTATCCCCATCAAAACTAAAGGGCAAGAGCGATTCGGAACTGCTGAACACAACTACTTTTCCCGATTTTCCGGTAAGAACAACTGTAATTGGCTTGCCATAAAGATGCTCATATTCGGCAATAACCTGCCGACACGAACCACAAGGCGATACCGGAGTATTCACTTCATAGTTAGAAGAATATCCGGTAACGGCAATCACTTTAAATGCAACACCTGGATTTTGCGAAGCGGCTGCAAAAACAGCAACTCTTTCGGCACAAAGACCTGAAGGATAGGCTGCATTTTCTTGATTATTACCAGTAACGATTAAGCCGTTTTCGAGCTGAACAGCAGCGCCCACATGAAAGTCGGAATATGGTGCATATGCATTTTTAGCAGCATTTTTGGCGGCATCCACCAGAATTCTGTATTCGGAAGGAAGTTCTTCAAAATTATTGAATTCTTGATATATTGTAGCTATTTCTTTCTTTTCCAAAACAGTTCGATTTTCAACAAAATTACAATTTTTAATTAATCTTATTGCAGTTTATATTAATTTTCTGGACGCCCAACAGCAACAAACTGCTAAAATAAGCGTAAAAAATAAGTCCGGGCTGCGATTCAATGGTATCTTCAGTAATCATAGATAACAAAATAATAATAAAGAAAGAGAGGTAATAATAATCGTTCCATTTTTTGTTCTTGAAAAATGGATAGAATAACACAATCATGAACCAGATGAATCCAATTACACCAAATCCCACAGTTATTGACAAGTATTGATTATGAGACCGGAGCCTCCACTCCTTATCCAATGGCGAATTTGTTTTGCTATATTGCGATTCGAATGCAATATTCATATCGCCGGTGCCAACTCCGAAAAGAAAATTTTCTTTTATTATTTCTAATGACGCATCCCAAAATAATATACGAAGCATCATTGAATGTGCATTGGGGTTACCCGTTTCATAAAAATTTTTAAATTCCCACATCAGTTCATAAATACGGGCTTTCACTCCTTTTAACTGAGCAAGGTTGCAATTGGCTATTCCGTTTTCGATTGATTTAACTTCTTCGGCTGTAAGTTTATTAACCCCTTCAGCATCCTTATGATATCCTTTTGAAGTAAGAAATCTCATAATTGTAAAACGGATATATTGTCCCTTGTTGTCTTTAAAATGGTAATTAAGATTGCTTCTTTTATTCCATGCTTCGCTCATTTCAAATTCAGAAATGTAGCGCATCACGTATTTACAATTTTCTGTTTGCCTATCTAGGGTATCGTGTGTGTATTTATTCCCAAGTAAAGTTGTTTGCGAAAAGTCAACTTTTTCAGATGGATTATCGCAATATATTTCATGATAAACACTTCTGCAATTTTCGAATACCACCAACGGAATTGCAACTATAATAATAATTACCAAAACCTTTATCAGTCTTTTTTTTACAAATAATAAATACCTTACAAGGTAAAATACAGATACCAGCAACATTATTGAAATCCCAGTAAATGATTCCAACACAAACAAAAAAACGAGAAACCAAATTGCTATTATCAGATAAGTAAATCGGAAGCGAATAAGCAAATCTTCTTTTTTTAAAAAAAGCCAGTAAAGACAATAAAAAAAAGCTAGACAAATCATCAAGCTGAAACGGATATGCGAAATAAAAATCGAGTTATCTCTGATATCCACATATTTCCCTGAAAGGTAAACTGCAAAACAAATAATTGAGGTCACAAAAACTGAAAGAATGAATGCATGCAGTATCCATAATAACATTTTACGGCTGAATGGAATTGCTGTTGCCACGATCAGCGGAAGTGCCAGCAAAGGAGATTTGATCCTAATATCTTTAAAGGCATAATCAAAATCGCTAGTGTAAGCCAACCCAATAATGTGCAGTAAAAAAAGCGATGATAGAATTAATGCAATTTTGTTTGAAAGAAACAAATTGAACTTTTGTTTAAAATTGCCTTCAAGAATCCAGTTTCCGGTTAATGTGAGCAACGAAATACTCATCAGCAAAGGATAAAGAGGCAAAGATACCGCAAGTGCAAACATTGCAAGAATATAAATATTCTTATGGTTAAGTATTTTACCTTTAAACAACATTAAGTGGGTGGGCTTGTTCTTTATTTTTCTTTGCCTAATTTTATTGTACCATTAACAATTTCGGTGTAAGTGGCAAGGTCATTAAAAATTCCAAGAGATTTAATTACTTCTTTATCAAATTCTAAAGAAGCTTGGGCTCTTCCTTTCTGGAAATAGTAACGAGAAACAATTTCCTCCTTTAAAAATTCAATTATCTCAGTTTTAAATTTCAGGATATCCTCTTTTTTATTGTGTTGTAACTTAAGCTTCAGCGCTTCGTATTCCGTTTTTATTTCATCGTAATACTTTTCAGCATCAGCATTGGCCTTAAGTTCGGTCAGCGATTTTTCACTTTTTGTTGTATAATCATATTCTTTATCCGAAAGATAGGCAACAAATTCGTTAAACATGGCATCAGTAATAACAAAATCCTTAACAGCAGCAATGGTTTGATTTTTAATTTTATACTTTGTTGCAAAATTAAAAATCATGTTATTGGTATAAAGAGCTATCAATATTTTGCTGTACTGGTATGGTTCCATAAACACGTCAGGTTCAACTCCGCCGCCATCGTAAACAATTCGACCGTTGTTGGTTTTAAATGCTTTTTTAAGCGAATCGGGAATTTTCGCAACGCTACCATCGTCATTTTTCACTGAATAATCGATAGCTTGAATGCATCTTCCACTTGGTATATAATATTTTGCTACTGTAACCTTCATTTTTGTGTTATAGCTGAGCGATACAACATTTTGAACCAAGCCTTTTCCATAAGTACGTTCGCCAAGAATAATTCCTCTGTCCAGGTCCTGAATTGCGCCAGCAACAATTTCGGATGCTGATGCACTTCCACGGTCAACAAGAACAATAAGTGGAATTTTTGCGTCAGTAGCAGGGTTGAGTGTTTTATGGGTATTGTTTCTGTCCTTTAATCTTCCTTTTGTACTTACAACCAATATTCCTTTTTCAACAAAAACGTTCACAATATTTACGGCTTCGTTCAGTAAACCACCTCCATTTCCGCGCAGATCAAGAATTACAGATTTCATTCCCTGATCTTTGAGTTTCAGGAAATCTTCTTTAACTTCTTTTCCTGCATTCTGATAGAAATTGGTAAGTTTAATATAACCAACATTGTCGTTTACCATTCCGAAATAGCTCACATTATCGAGTTTGATTTCTTCGCGTTCAATTGTTTTTTCAATTGTTTTGGTTTCGCCCTCTCTCTGAATGATAAGTTTAATTGAGGTTCCGGGCTGTCCGCGTAAGATTTCAGTAACATCGCCAGTAGATTTGCCTTTGGCTGAAGTTCCGTTTACTTCAATTATTTTATCTCCGGCACGTAGATCATTTTTTTGTGCAGGAAATCCTTCATAGGGATCTGAAATTACAACAAAATCACCATCCTTGTGAATCACCGCTCCAATTCCTCCATACAAACCTGTTGTCATAAGCTTGTAATCTTCTAGATCGGATTCGGGAATAAAAGTTGTATAGGGATCCAGCGATTCGAGCATAGCATCTATTGCTACAGTGATAAGCTCACCAGGTTTTATTTCGTCAACATAGTTATAGTTCAGTTCCCTGTAAAGTGTTGCGAAAATATCGAGGTTTTTTGCAATTTCGAAATCATTGTCAATAAAGCTGAAAGAAAATACAGAAATCAGTGACAAAGAAACTGCAAATCCTGCAATTTTAAGTTTTGAAATAAGTTTGCTTTTTTGCATATTCAAATTATTTTTTTAGGGTACAGGATCGTAACCGCTTCCACCCCAAGGATGACAGGACATGAGCCTTTTTATAGTGAGCAACCCACCCTTAAATGGTCCATGTTTTTTTAATGCTTCAATGCCGTAATGTGAACACGTTGGAGTATATCGGCATGATGCAGGCAAAATGGGGGAAATAGTCAGTTGATAAAATCTGATTAATAATATAAAGAATTTAGCCAGTACCTTTTTCATATTCTTTAACTAAACGTCGTAAAATTAATATTATTTTGGCTTCAAGTTCTTTAAATTCAAGAATATTCTTTGAATTGTAAATCATTACCAATGCCCATTTCTCATCGTTTTTAAATACTGAATAAAGCTGTTCTTTGTTTATGCGGTATGATTCTCTGACCAAGCGCTTGATTCTATTTCGATCAACAGCTCTTTTAAAATTTCTTGAGCTCACGCTTATCATAACTTTAACTGGAAAATCGCCTTCAGCAGTATATGGCAAATAAATGATCCTGAAGGGATCAAAATAAAAAGATTTTCCATTTTCAAAAACTTGGGTAATCAGTTTTTTTTCTACTAATCGTTCTTGTTTTTTAAATGTTTGCACCGTTTTTTTTTTGGAGCAGCAATGCAGCGATTCCACTATTTGCACTTTGTCGAGCTTTCGAGATATTGCTCAATAGCCATCGACATTGAAGGTGCTTTAGGATTGGGTGCTACAATATTTGGGTTGATTCCAGCTTCCTTTGCAGCAGCTTTTGTAGTATTGCCAAAAGTAGCAATTATCAATGATTTTTGTTTAAAGCCAGGATAATTTTCTAACAGGGATGATATTCCGGCGGGACTGAAAAACACGAGCATATCAAACTGAGTGATATCAATATCCGACAAATCATCGGAAATTGTATTGTACAAAACAACACTTTTGAAGTTAAATTTCGCTTCTTCAAACAAACGCATTGCATCAAAATTTTGAATGTTTGAACAAGGGAACAAAAAATTTTCATTTTTATGTTTCTTCATTATTTCGATGATTTCCAGCAAATTATGTTTGCTATGAAAGATCTTACGTTTACGGTAAACCACATACTTTTGCAAATAAAGGGCAACCGATTCGGAAACACAAAAATATTTCATGGTATCAGGAACAACCACTCTCATTTCGCCACAAATTCGGAAATAATGGTCAACAGAATTCTTGCTTGTAAACACCACACCTGTATATTCCAGTAAATTCATGCGATCCTGTCTTAAATCTTTTGCAGGAACACCTTCTATTTTAAAAAATTTACGAAATAAAACCTTGAAATTATATTTTTTTGACAATTCAACATAAGGTGAATCACCTCTTTCGGGCGGTGGTTGTGAAATCAATACATTTTTAATCTTTGGCATCGGCACAATTATCTTTACTAAACATGAATAATTTTTTGCTTTGCTATACTAATATAACATTAGCAATACATATTTGAAAAGAATTACCAGCGGTAATATTTCCAGCGTGCAAAGGTAAATAAATAAATAATACATCGGCACTTTTAATGAAGCCGAAATAAAAACCAATCCTCTCATTAGCCTGTATAAATATGATATACAGAATATTGCCAGAAAAATCCAGACAACAGTAAATGAAAAATTATAAGCAACAATTACAGCGAATGGCAAAAAAACCATTGCCATAGTCTGACCGAATATATATATGCTCAGAATATAATCAGACGCTTCTTTACCCGATTTAAAAACATTTCCGGTAAATGATACCAAGGCTATTTTTAAAAGATAAAATAAGGCCACCCCTGTCAATACTTTTACAAATACCATAAAACCTTCGAAACCAACAGAAACCCCAGATGTAACAATATACAATTGGGTAATAAGAAAACTCAGCAAAACTACATATATTGAAAATAATATCAGAGTAGTTTGTTCGGTAAAAGAATTGCTTTCTCTTGCAAGTTGACTAAAAAAGCGAGGAACTGCAAATGCCTTAAATACCTGCTGCAATCTCTTGGTATTATTATACTTAACTGAAGCAAAAACCACCAAGCAAAACAACAACACAGCAGAACTCCAACTGGAGTAATTTAATGGCAAATCAATTAATTTTGTATTCTGTTGTTTAATCTGGTGCGTGGAAAATAAGGATTTGCTAAAAGATATATCCTTTGTTACATTTGATTGAATGATCTGGTTTTTATAAAACAGGCTATCGCTATCCTTTGCAAATATTACAGGGATTTCATCCTGAGACATTATTTTTTTGTGAAAATAAGAGACACTTTCTTTATACTGAAAATTAGGGTTGTATTTTAAAAATTCTGATTTCATTTCAGTACAAGTATTCTTTTAAAAAAATAAGTTGATTATTTTATTCATTTGGAAAAATCCGGAAAGAAGCATAGTAGGAATTCCTGAATATTTTCAAATTTTTGCAAAGGTAATTATTCCAGTGAAAAAACACACACAAATATATTTTAACTGCTTATGTTTCAGCAAAATTAGTCTTAAAATAACTCTTACTTGTGTTAAAATAATTAATCTTAATAATTAGTCTTTATTTGTTTTAATAAAAAAAAATATATCTTTGTCCTGAATTTTAGCAACAATTAAACTTAAACAAATGAAAAAATTCAGAAACACAATTATCGGAGTTTTCGCATTAGCATCTTTTGCTCTTGCATCATGCTCAGTTACTGGACCAGCAATGGTTACAAACAACCCTGTAGGAACCAAAATCGGTAAATCATCAGGAACATGTTATCTCAGAATTCTTTGCTTTGATGCAGATTACAGTCTTCATTCAGCAGCAAAAAACGGTGGTATCAATAAAATTGCTACTGTTGATGTTAAAACAACAAATGTTCTAGGTATTATCTGGACATTTGAAACTATTGTTACCGGAGAATAATTCCTAAATGTTTAATATGGAGTAATCTCACTTGAGGGGTTACTCCATATTTTTTTTATTGCCATGAAAAAAAAGAAACTCATACTCTGGATTGCTGTTGTTGCAGTGATCCTGATTTTTTCCAGTCTGATTATAACCAATTACACTCCAAGCAACAAAGTTAAATTCGGTTATATGGAATGTCTGGTCTTGGATAAAGGTGAAAAACGAGTTGATCCTATCGACACCATTTCGCTTAACGAATATGCTTTATACTCCTATTACGATAATACAGGGTTGCTTTTAAACCGAGTACTTACCGGTGTTAACAAAACCTATATTTCGCTTTCAACCCGTTTAGCAGCCCAGGAATATATCACAATGATGAATTCCGATTCGCTTTGCAAAGTATATTTTTCGAGAGAATATAGCTTCAAGGAGAATTCCTACCATTCTTTCTTTTTGAAAAAAGACAAAACTTTTATTTACCGCACAATTTATAACGAACCCAAAGTTGCAGACCTTATATTGTTTGATATTACTAACAGCGATTCTACAAAACTTGTTTCATTCTATAACAATACCAATTACTTGAATAACAAACTTTCCTGTGATTAAAAAAATTCTCTTCGTCTTTCCATTTTTAGCTTTGCTTTTACTCGCATCCTGCAGCCATTATGGCACAAGGATACGTCCTGCTTTTTCTCCTACAATTAAACTCACTACCATTATGTACCGGAACATGGATGAGGAAATTTTATTTGCAGGGCCAATAAACCTAAGGCAGAACGAAGGCAAAGATTATGTTCAAGTTGATTTTACCGCATTATTTAAAAACAAAAAATGCGACTCTATACGCTGTAACTTCACGGTTTACACTCATAACGCAAACTTTTCACTCGGTACTTTTGGCTTGCAAACTGATTCTGTGACAAAAACAATCAGTCAGACCGAAAAAATGTATCTGAGCCTGAACAACAAAACATATTTATACCGCTATGGATTTTACATTACTGAATCGGAATTTGATCATTTGCTGATTTCGCAAGTTTTTGGTTTTGCTATAAGTACGAATTACACTTTTAATACTGGAAAAAAGTGGAAAAAACAAAGTCGGGAGATTAAGCAGAAAGCAGACATGTTGCGTCAAACTTTCTAAAAATATCTCAGATAAAAGAATGTCAATAGCAGAACTTATAAGCCAATTAAGGTCTCCCAAGAGTTAGGTAAAATATCCGAAATGCAGAAGTGCCTGCATTTAATAATCACTGGAAATTTTTTTCTGAAGTATTTATTTTTATTTATCCGACAATAAAAAACATACTGCCTGGCCAAACGCCATAAACCAAAAACAAATAATACCAATACTTAGTAAGAAATAGGCCAAAGACTATTTCTTACTTAGTAGTATGGTAAATGCCGATCATGAAATCGTTGGAGTCCATTTTTTTTCGGACTACTACGAATTCAGTATCGGTATATTTATCGGTTTTAACTTAAAATCCAGGCTTTTAACTAATTTACATAACGTTGTGAATAATTTCACAATTATTTTTCCCAAATGCCCTTTCTCTTTCAAAATAATAATATATTTGTTGCTGATTATTTTAAAGCACCGGCTCATCCGGATAAATCATTTTAACAACATTAACAAACATATTATGAAAGTATTAGTATTAAACTGCGGAAGTTCATCAGTTAAGTATCAGTTTCTCGATATGGATAACGATGCCGAAGTACTTGCAAAAGGACTGGTTGAAAGAATCTGTCTTTGCGACGGAGTAATTAAACACCAATCAAAAGGAAAAAATGCATACAAAGCAGTACTTCCAGTTCCTGATCACACTGTTGCAATCAATCTGATTATTGAAGCACTGCTTCACCCCGAACATGGCGTGATTAAGGACAAAAGTGAAATTGGTGCAGTTGGACACCGTGTGGTTCATGGCGGCGAAAAATTCAGCGGAAGTGTTCGCATTACCAAAGAAATTATCGACAAAATGGAAGAATGTGTTGAGCTTGCACCGCTTCACAATCCTGCAAACTTAAAAGGGATTTACGCCATTCAGAAACTTTTGCCCGAAATTGAACAATGTGGTGTATTTGATACCGCTTTCCACTTTACCATGCCTGAATATGCTTATATGTATGGCGTTTCTTACGAAATGTACGACAAATACCGTGTTCGCCGCTATGGTTTTCACGGAACCAGTCACCGCTATATTTCAAAAAAAGCATGTGATTTCTTAGGCATGGATTATGAAAATGCAAAAGTTATAACCTGTCACCTTGGCAATGGAGCTTCAATTGCAGCCATTAAAAACGGAAAATCTATTGACACATCTATGGGGCTTACTCCTGTTGAAGGTTTGCTCATGGGAACACGCTGTGGCGACCTCGATTTAGGCGCATTACTGTTTATCATGGACAAAGAAGAAATGGATATTAAACGCGCAAACGCATATATTAATAAAGAGTGTGGCGTTGAAGGCATCAGCGGCGTTTCATCGGACATGCGTGACCTTCATACTGCTTTTGAAAGCGGCAACAAACGTGCGAAACTTGCATTGGAAATGTATGTTTACCGTGTAAAAAAATACATCGGTGCTTATGCTGCGGCTATGGGCGGCGTTGATATTGTTGTATTTACTGGTGGCATTGGCGAAAACGATTACTGGGTAAGAGCTGAATCCGTGCGCGGACTCGAATTCCTAGGAATTGATTTTGATTACGAAAAAAACGACGGACTCAAAAGCAAAGATACAGTGCTTACCAAAGAAGGTTCCAGAACAAAAGTGCTTACACTTGGAACCGACGAAGAACTTGTAATTGCACTGGATACTATGGAAATTATCAATGCAAAAGTTGAAGTCGATTAATTACAAATATACTGGTTCTTGGCAGGTTTGCAAAAGCAAAGCAGTTTAGTCAAAGTATAACATTTTTCTTAAAAGCCGGTTTCAAAATGATTCCGGCTTTTTTTTATCTTTTAAGTACAAAATTATTTATATGAAAAAATTATACGTTACAACCTTATTGATTTTTGTTCTTGGTTCCGAACTATTTGCACAGGTTGGAGGCATTAAAAATGGCAGTGACAATAACAAGCCCAAAAACAATTCTTCTACATCAGGCTCTAAAGGTGATTCAGGAGGATGCCTTTCTGATGCATGTTGCAGCAGTGGCTGTTCCGACTGGTTTATTCAGTCCGGAATTTTAGGTCTTGCGAAGCTGCAGCAACACCAGCTCGAAAAGAAAAAAGATATTCCGGAGGTTGTTTCATTTGAATTCATGCCACACTTTGGTTATGCCGAACCTTCGAGCAGTATGCTCTTGCCACGAATCAGAGGAAACTGGGGCGTATTTTCAACTGATTTACGCTTTAGCAATATGGTGGAATACGATGCTGATGGAATTGACTTTTACAATACCATTGACTGGCAGGCACTGGTATTAAACCTGGTAATTACAAAGCCTGTAATAGCAAGGCTTGGAACAGGAATAATGTATGAATATTACAGCAAAAGTACATTTATTGAGCATTTCCTAGGAGTGGATGTCAACTGGAAAGATCACCTCTACCTTGCTTCTGGAGAATTCAGAATAGCAAAAGATTACAGCACCGGTGCCACGCCACGCCTTGAAGGGAATGCACGTCTTAATTATAGAATTTTGGATAATCCGCATTTTAAAGGATATGCTATGATTGGAAGTATATTCCAAAACTATTACAGCAGTGTTACTGTTTGGACTATTCAAACAGGATTAACTTTTCATCTGAAATAAAAAAAAGATGCCCATTCCTAAACATCTTTTTTTAAACCATATTTATATAAATTTACATATCATCAAAAAGGTCATCGGTAAGTTCAAGGTTGTGAAATACATTAATTACATCGTCATCGTCCTCAAATACATCAACAATTTTTAAAATTTTCAATGAAGCTTCTTTATCAAGCTTGGTGAATGTTTTAGGAATGCGCTGCAATTCGGCACTTTCAGGTTCAATATTCATTTCCTCAAGTTTCTTTATCATTGAGCCAAAGTCTTCCAATGCTGTGGTAATGGTGAAAAAGCCATCATCGAGCACTACATCTTCAGCACCAGCATCAGCTACTTCCATTGTAAAATCATCCTCCACAAGATTTCCCTGAGGCACCGTAAATATTCCCTTTCGGTCGAAAATAAACGCAAGCGATCCATTGGTTCCAAGGCTACCGTTGTATTTATTGAATATGGAACGGACATTTGCTACTGTGCGCTGAATATTATCAGTGGTGCATTCAATAAAAAGAGCTACGCCACCAGCTGCATAACCCTCATAAGTAACTTCGGAAAAAGCAGCCGAATCTTTATCGGAGGCCTTATTTATCGCTCTTGAAACATTTTCTTTTGGCATGTTGCAGCCTTTGGCATTCGAAATGGCCAGACGCAAACGAGGATTGCCGTCAGGATCAGGACCGCCTTCTTTTACTGCAATTGTTATTTCTTTAATAACCCTTGAAAAAGCTTTTGAACGTTTTGAGTCAATTGCTCCTTTTTTTCTTTTAATGGTTGACCATTTACTGTGTCCTGACATAAAATTGATTTTTTATTTTGGAGTGTAAAATTATAAAAAAACATTAATATCTGAGAATTCTTCATAAAAAAAGCCGGCTGCATAATAACAACCGGCGGAAAGCGGGAAATATATAGGGAATTAGAAACCTACAAGAGTAAGACCTACAGTAAAAGGATACAACTGTGGTCCTTCGTTTTTCTTAAATAATGTACTCAGTGCGTACGAAGCATAAATATCGAATTTGCCATATCCAATGCGAGCCATGGCACTGTAACGGAAAGGTGCAAGGTTAAAATCGTCGCGTGTTTTTGGTTTTACTTCTGCATTGCCATCATCGAAAACATATTTAGTGTGTGAGCCAATTCTCACAGCACCAACAACTCCTGCTGACACGTGGAATGATTTGTTGTTATCGTTTGCTTTCGTGTTCAATTGCAATAACAATGGAACCTGGAGATAGCATGCTGTAAGTTTTGCTTTTTTGAAATCATATACTGAATCAAAAACAGCACTTGAATATGCGGCATCAGAAGTCAACCTGTAATTGTTGGCAAATCTGTAATTGTTAATGTCAAAGCCCATTCCTGTAACAAGGTTTACATATTTTTTCACAATAGGAATGTTTTGTTCCCAAAAGTTAATCTGAATATTTATTGATTTACGATAATCGAGATCAAGAAAATCATATCCAACAGGAACAGTAGTTTCGTTGTTGGCATTCATATAACCGTTAACGCCCAGACCAATTCCAGCCCAATTTACCTTAAAATTATTTTTTTCTTTCTTTTTGCCATCTTTGGTTGTGTCTCTATCGCATTTGTCGTTTCCGGAAACATCAGTAGAATCCTTTTCCATGTAAACATTATAGTCACCAATACTGAATTTAATCTGATCATTTCCTGATGATTTATCAGAGCCCTTTAGCCCGTATGATCCCTTGCCATTTACTTTAATATCTTTGCTTTCAGGTTCTGATAAATACTTTATATCTCCAGCGCCATTTATTGTACCTTTAATATCCTGCTTTGCATTTACTTTTGCATCGCCTGCTCCCAAAATTTCTACATTGGTGGTATTGGTTGCTAAATCATATGCATTTACATCGCCTGCACCTTTAATTTGAATGGTGTGGTTTGTTGCAGTTCCTTTAAGTGTAACATCCCCTGCACCTGAAATTACAGTTTTCAGTTCCTTTGTTTCTAAGTTCAGATTCAAGTCCGATGCTGCACCCTTAAGATATATTTCAAAATTATCTGTTTTAATAGGATCAACAGCCTTTACATCGCCTGAAGCCATTAATTCAATTTTATTAAGATTGATAAAGGTTATGGTAACATCTGAAGCACCTTTTTTCCCATTTTTTAACAGAAGTGTATTGTCATTAACAGAAGCAGAAACCAGTTCTTCTATATTTCCTTCTTTTATTGAAACAGAATTTTCGTTACCCTGAACAAGAAGCACATCAAATGTTCCATTCAGACTTATTGAATTAAAGTTATCAAGAATTTTTTTATTGGCTTCTGTTTGCGCTGTCGCATCAATTATTCCTATTGTTGTAAGAAATAAAACGGATGCAAAAATTTTTACTATCAAGGATTGTGTTTTCATGGTTGGTAATTTTTATTGATTAAAACAAATTGTCAAATAATTTCAGTCGTATGACGATCATGTTTTTTAAAAAGTTACAGGGAGTGTTTATTTTTTCTCTCCTTTTGATCTGGATAAAGCGAATTTATCATTTAATGCTAGCGAAAATGAAGCATTATCATCGTGTGTAAGTTTTGCATCGGCACCTGTTACATGATTAAATCCTCTTACTCCAACATCGGCCAGATCCCAAAGGGAAATTTTTTCATCGGGGCGAACTTTATTGCGTTCACTTTTAGGTTTAAGTGATTTTTTCACATTATACAATGCAAACTGATCAAGTGTATAGAATTTATTGCTGCTTTTTTCTTTTGCATTTTCCTTATTATCCAGTCGCTTCTTTATTATATCATATAACTCGCTGTAGGTTTCCTGTTCTTCAAGCACAGTTGGGTATTGCTTTACGGAACCGGCTATTGCAGTATATCCAATTGCATGCATGTGTTCGGGACGGTCAATTGCATTAAGGTTTGTATTTTTAACAGAAACATTTTTATTTACATATTGAATATTGTTCTTTTGATCAATATCTTGATGATTGACATTTTCAATTGCTCTGTTAAAATCAAAGACTACATTTCTTGCTGTCTGCTTGCCTTGGGTAAATGTGCTTTTGTTCATTGCAAAATAAATACTGAGTACTATGGCTATAGAAGCGGCTACAGACAAAGGATATAAAATCTTACGAAAATTAAATACTTTGTTTTCACTTTCAACCGGGCGAAGCTTGTAAACAGTGGCATCTGCTTTTTTCATCTGATCCTTTCGGTCGAAAATAATTTCGGTATCAGGTTCAAGTTTTGCTTTTGCAAATAATTCAAATTCTTTTTGTAAAAATGGGTTTATCCTCAGAAAACCGTCAAGTTCTTGTTGTTGAACTTTTGCCAGAATTCCTTCATAAAAATCAATGATTCGTTCCTGATAATTTTCTTCCGTTATTCCTGCAAATACTTTAATAACATTCCTTTTTAAGGAAGTTTTATTTTCAAAAACGATAGAATTATCAGGATTAACAAGAGTTTTAGCAAAGAGTAGTTGTTCTTTTTTAATAAAGGGATTCAAAAGAATAAACTGATCCAGTTCTTCAAGTTCTTGGCTGCTAAGATCTCCTTCGAGAGCGGAAATAAGTTTTTCCTGATAATTTTCGGCAGTAACAAATCCAAAAGATAAAATCGTGCTTTTCTTCAATTTTTCTTTATCCGGAAAAATCACTTTCTTTTCTAATGGAAGCGCTGAATTTTCAAATGCGTCAAATTCTTCTTTCAGGTCGTAATTCAAATCAAGGAACAGCATGAGCTCATTCACGAGCTTTGCATCGAGGTTTCCTTCAAAAAAATCGAGGAAATAAATTTCGTAATTGTTCCTGTTGATTGTCATTTTACATTACTGCTTCAAGGCTTCCGATGTATTCTTTCAAAAATACCCTTGCCCTGTAAATATATACTTTCACCTGTGATTCGTTCAAATTGGTAATTTCTCCGATTTCTTCGTACGAGTATCCTTCGTAATCTCTTAACATTACAACAGATTTTTGTATTTCGGGCAATCGGTTTACTGCATCATTTATGATATCTTTTAATCCTAAAAATTCTTTATTGGTAGCTTTAGCATTGTATTCAATTTCGTCGAAACTGGTTTGTTTTTTATCTCTCCGTATAGTGTCGATCATGGTATGATATGCCGTAGTAAACAAATATGATTTTCCTTTTTTATAATCCACTTCGCCAACTTTTTCCCACATTTTCATAAACGAATCCTGAACAATGTCTTTGGCCTTATCAGTATCTTTTATATTATGCAGTATAAACCTGTACACCCCATCGGAATGGTCGTCCACGCATTTATTGTATTCTTCTGTGGTCATGATTTAATGCTGAAATTTGTGGTAAAGCTATCGTAAGACGAGCTCGCTGCACACAAAGTTACAAAAAAATATTTTTTTTTATTCCGTTGAAATTAAAAGGAAGACTTTAGCGGTTATTTAAATTTTAAAACACAAAATTATTAAGCCCCTATTCTCGATACTTTTTCTATCGTCACTTCGCGTCCGCTCCTAAAAAATAATCAATTACAAAAATGTATGTGGGTATTGATAAACGACGATAGAAAAACTCGAATTGACGGGGCATATTAAAAATTTTATATAAAATTTAAACAGTTTCTTAATCATTCAGCTTTAAAACAGCTAAAAATGCAGATTGAGGAATTTCTACATTGCCAACCTGGCGCATACGTTTTTTGCCTTTTTTCTGTTTTTCGAGTAGTTTTCGTTTACGTGTAATATCTCCGCCATAACATTTTGCAGTAACATCCTTACGGTATGCTTTCACATTTTCGCGTGCAATAATTTTCGCACCAATACTCGCCTGAATGGCAATATCAAACTGCTGCCGGGGAATGAGCTGGCGGAGTTTTTCGCAAATCTTCTTTCCGAAATCATAGGAATTTGTACGGTGAATTAATGCAGAAAGGGCATCAACTGGCTCTGAATTAAGGAGAATATCAAGGCGAACAAGGTTTGCCTCCCTATATTCAATTGGGTGGTAATCAAATGAAGCATATCCGCGTGAGATGGTTTTAAGGCGATCGTAAAAATCGAATACGACTTCCGACAAGGGCATTTCGAATGATATCTCCACCCTGTCGGTAGTGAGATAAACCTGATTTTTTAAAATTCCTCTTTTATCAATACACAAGCCTATAACGGCACCAATATATTCTGATTTGGTAATAATCTGGGCTGCAATATATGGTTCTTCAATTTTGCCTACAAGAGTCTCTTCGGGCATATCCGAAGGATTGTTGATTATCTTCATTACCCCTTTAGTGCTGTATAAATGGTATGAAACGTTTGGAACAGTGTTTATAACAGTCATTCCGAACTCCCTTTCGAGGCGTTCCTGAATTATCTCCATGTGTAACATACCAAGGAAACCACAACGGAATCCGAAACCCAATGCTGCTGACGATTCTGTTTCAAAAGTCAGAGAAGCATCATTAAGCTGAAGTTTTTCCATTGAGTAACGGAGTTCTTCATAATCATCAGTTTCAACGGGATAAATACCGGCAAAAACCATTGGTTTCACATCTTCAAAGCCCTTTATTGCTTCAGCACAAGGTCTTTCGGTATGTGTAATAGTATCTCCTACTTTTACTTCACGGGCTTCCTTGATTCCGGATATGATATAGCCAACATTTCCAGCGCTGACAGTATTTTTAGGTTCTTTAAGTAATTTCAAAATACCGATTTCTTCAGCAAGATATTCTTTATTTGTATTTACAAATTTCACTTTATCACCTTTGCTGAGCGAGCCGTTAAAGATTCTGAAATAAGCAATAATTCCACGAAAAGAATTATAAACTGAGTCGAAAATCAACGCCTGCAATGGTTCTTCCGTATTTCCTTTTGGAGCAGGGATTCTTTCCACGATAGCATCAAGTATGTCGTAAACACCAAAACCGGTTTTCCCGCTTGAGGAAATTATTTCTTCGCGGTCGCAGCCAATAAGTTCAACAATCTGATCTTTAACCTCTTCCGGCATAGCACTGGGGAGATCCATTTTATTTAAAACAGGAATAATAACAAGATCATGATCAAGGGCAAGATATAAGTTGGAAATAGTTTGAGCTTCTATGCCCTGGGCAGCATCAACAATAAGTAATGCACCGTCGCAGGCTGCAATAGAGCGTGAAACTTCGTATGAAAAATCGACATGGCCTGGCGTATCAATAAGATTGAGAATATAATTTTCTCCATTATGCTCATACGACATCTGAATAGCGTGGCTTTTTATAGTTATCCCTCGCTCACGCTCCAGATCCATATCGTCAAGCACCTGTTCCTGTAGATCTCTTTTTGAAATTGTGTCAGTAAACTCGAGCATACGATCTGCCAGTGTGCTTTTCCCGTGGTCGATATGGGCAATAATACAAAAATTCCTAATATTTTTCATAGTTTGCAAAAGTACAATAAATTTTAATTTTTACGCAATCAGAGTAAAAATGAGGCAACCCTAAGGTGTTTTTATCGTTTAAAGTTTGTATATTACATTTATTTATTTTTACTTTGTAAGTCGAATCTTTTAGAAACAATCGTTTACCTAAAATTCCCATATATGAAAAAAGCACTTTTACTTATTCTCATTTTATTTACAGGAGCAATAACCACAAAAGCTTCCCATATTGCGGGTGCAGATTTAACTTATCGCTGGATTGGTGGAAACGACTGGGAACTCACATTTACATTTTACCGCGATTGCAGTGGTATATCTGTGGATGCATCTGCCCTTATCAAAATCAAATCAGCATCTTGTGGACAAAATTTTAGTGTAAACTTGCAACCAGTTGCAGGAACGGGTCAGGAAATAACCCCTTCGTGCCCAACTCAAACTACTACCTGTTCTTCTGGTTCATTATACGGGATTCGCGAACATGTTTATAAAGGAACTGTTACATTACAACCATGTGCCGACTGGACATTTTACTACTGTACATGTTGCCGTAACCCGCCTATTCAAACAATTTCATCACCTAGCTCTGTGGGTATGTACATTGGAGCTACTCTTAATAATACAGTTGCAGCTACCGGAAGTGGCAATAAAAACAGCTCGCCAACCTTTTCAAACAAACCAAACACAATTCTTTGTGTTAACCAATCCTTTTGCTACAATCACGGAGCTATAGATCTCGATGGTGATTCTCTGGTTTACTCACTCGTTTCTCCTTACGATGAAGGTCCTTCAGGATCAGGCTGTTCAGGTAATGGCGGTGTTTTTGTTCAATATACCGGTGCCTATTCTGCACAGCAGCCTCTATTGTCAAGCCCTTTGGTTTCCTTAGACCCTGTTACAGGAGATATATGCATGAAACCAACGCAACAGATTGTAACCATTATGGCTGTTTTGGTTAAGGAATATCGTAATAATATTTTAATTGGTTCTGTTTTCCGCGACATGCAAGTTAACGTAATTGCATGTACCAACAATTTACCCACATTACCTGGTATTGATACAGCAGCAACTTCATACAATCCATTAGATACTTCTTATACTTGGGCAATGTGTTTGGGTGAAACTGTTAATTTTGATTTATATGCAAATGACCCAGATAACAATCCTCCATATAACAATCTTACTCTTACATACAATAACGGTATTCCTTCTGGGCTATGGAACGTAACAGGACCGAATTCACCCAATGCCGTGGGTCATTTTTCTTGGACTCCGGTATTTTCTGATGTAAGCAATGTACCTCATTGTTTTACCGTTCAGGTGCGTGACGCTGCCTGCCCCTATTATGGACTGCAAACCTTTTCCTATTGTATAACGGTGAAAGGATTGGAGGTTTCACTTTCTCAGGACTCATTGTTATGTAAGGGCGAAAGTTACACTATAACTGCAATTGTGGATACCAACGCAATCAACTTTAACTGGACGGTTGATGGCACACCGGTAACACCATTTAACAATACTACTTATGTTTTCAACTCAACCAACTGGTCAGTTGGCACACATACTATTGCCCTAATTGCAGATGATGGCAGTTCGACTGTATGCCCTGGTTTTGACCAGATAGTTGTAAACGTGGTTTATATGCCTCAGCCACATATCGGAAATGACACAATACTTTGTCAGGGTCAACCTATAACACTGGATGCTGGACAAGGTGGCTGGTTTATTTGGTCACCTGGAGGTCAGTCCACACAAACTATAAGCCCCACAGTTGATGGAAATTACTCCGTAATTGTTGATGGAGGGGCAAATACGAGATGTAAATCTTATGATACCATTGCTGTTGATTTTGTCCCCATGCCAGTTTTAGATCTTGGACCTGACACTTGCGTTACAGGACCAATTATTCTAGATGCAGGTTCAACTGGTCTTGGTTACCAGTATTCATGGAATACATCTGCAACAACACAAACAATCATGGCTGGAACCTCAGGGACTTATAGTGTTCTAGTTACCTCTTTAACTGGCTCTGTCTGTTATAAAAAGGATACTATTGATATAGATGTAATTCCTACTCCAATATTTGATCTAGGTAACGATACCACTATATGTTCACATCAAACAGTTACGCTAACAGGACCAACAAATTTTGCTTATCAGTACTTATGGATTCCTGACAACTTCAATACTCCATCCATTACAACAAATATTGCAGGTCCCCACGTACTTCAGGTTTTTGGTTGCCAAACTGTTTCGGATACCCTTAATATCACTCTTAAACTTTGTGAGCTAACTGTTCCCAATGTAATTACTCCAAATGGAGATACTCATAACGATATGTTTGTAATAACAAATTTAGAAAACTACCCAAACAGCAGAATGACCATTTTTAACCGCTGGGGCAAGAAAATTTATGAAGACTCTAACTACCAGAACAACTGGGATGGTGGTGATTATCATGATGGCGTTTATTACTTTATTCTAATTGCAAACGATGGCACTCCCGAAGGAATTGAGTATCATGGAACCATTACTATAATTGGCAAAGAATAAATTCACTTTGTAGAAAATAAAGCTGCCTTATTTTCAGGCGACTTTTTTTGTGATTCGTGAAAAAGCACTTTTTAACCCATATTCAGAATTAGAAAATGCTGAATCGCAAAAGCATTTATAATCAAAGATTTATTGAATAATCTTTGAACAAATGCTAAGCGGGATTAACCTCATAGAATCATTAGTTCATTTTTTCAAAATTCCTAATGATTAATTCGGGTTTAACCAGAATCAATCTTCTGGCGTTTTGCAAAAATGAACTTATACCGAAATGACTTCTCAATACTATTATTGGCAATTAAACAGGCTCGATTTCTCAGATATTACGCAAAAAAAGCCGGACTTTATGCCCGGCAATATTTGAATTAAATAAACTCTTTCTATCTTGAAATAATTGCTTTGGAAACCACAGAACCCTTTATATTCGATATTTTCACATAATATAATCCTTCTGATAAGGAAGAAATATCAATTAGTTCAAATTGTGAAGTTGAAGTTTTTACGAAAACAACTTTACCTAAGGTGCTCACAATCTGAATTGTGTTTTCCAATCCATTATTTAGTGAAATCGTCAACTGATTACTTGCTGGATTTGGAAATACTGCAAAATTATTTTCTGTTATTTCTGAAATCCCTGCACCGCTGTAAGCAAATGCTAAGTCATCGAGAAATAATGTGGATCCTTCTTGAGGTGCAGAACCAGCTGAGGAAAAACCTAAAATATTAACGGTGTCTGGCATTCCTGCTGGAGGATTATAGCTTAAAGGAATGGAAAAGGCAGTATAAGCGGCAACCGATGAAGCAACTGCATATGAAGCAACTGAAAGGGTATCTCTTGTTGATGTACCTATATTCCATTTTGTCATCACTACAAGAATTGCCATAGTATCGCCATTAACGGAATTATATTTATAAAAACCATTAACGGCAGTAGGTTTTCCTGTTATAGGATATCCTCCCGCTGGACCTGTTAGTAAATTATAGGTACCTAGAGTAATTACGCCAGGCATTACTTGAATCAATGCGTTCATGGTCTGTATTGAAGCAGCATAGGTCCCGGAATGCTTGTCGGTGGTCTGTTTTACAAAATTAAAAGCAAAAAGGCCTAAATTTAAATTGTTTGAACTCCAGGTATCACACGTAACAGTATCGGTCCATGTTTCAAACCCACCATTTGGCATTGGTGTTTGAGCCTGTGAAACTGAAGCAATTCCAAACATAATTAAGGAAGCAAGAATCGTAATTGTTTTTTTCATAAGAATAGATTTAAATTATTAAAAGTTTTGTCAAAAATATAAATATTTGGAGATAAAATAGAATAATAATTCTAAAATATTTTATATCTTGTCGTTTAAAATACCTGTTTTCTCTTCATTAATAAATAAACTGGAATTCCTAAAACCACAATAATCATTCCTGGCCAGGTATAATTGGGTTTATAAATAAGCAAATCGATACATATTGCCAGAGCAAGTATAACATACAATGCCGGTAAAATTGGATATCCAAATGCCTTATAAGGTCTTTCAGCATCAGGCTGTTTAATACGAAGAATAAATAGTCCAACAATGGTAAGTATGTAAAAAATCAAAACAGCAAAAACCACGTAATCCAGCAAATCGCCATACCTGCCTGAAAGGCATAATACACTCGTCCATATCAATTGGAAAATAAGTGCGATTCCAGGAACAGAGTATTTATTCAATTTACCGGCTTTTTCAAAGAAAACGCCATCATTGGCCATTGCATAATACACACGTGCGCCAGAAAGTATTAGTCCGTTGTTGCATCCAAAAGTTGAGATCATGATAAGAATGGCCATAATTACGGCTGCCGAATCCCCAAAAATTTGAGTTGCCGCTGCTACGCCTACCCTTTCGGATGTTGCGAACATTATTCCTCTTTCAGCCACAGATGCACCATCAGGGCTTCCAGAAACCGGTAGCAGTTTTAAATAAACCACGTTACATAATATGTAAATAATGGTTACAATCAGAACGCCCCAAAACAGGCTTAAAGGAAGGTTTTTTTTGGGATTTTTTATTTCTCCTGCAATAAAGGTAACATTATTCCATGCATCGCTCGAAAAAACTGTTCCTACCATTGCAACCCCCATCCCAGCAATAAGTGCATAACCTGTGAGGGTTTCAAAACGGATATTGCCATTTGCATTTGTAACAGTTTTAAACCCATGCCACATATCTGAAAAATTCGATTCCCAGAAATTATGTTCGCTTGTAAGCCAAAAGCCAAGTAATATTAACCCCGAAATCATCACGATTTTTGTAAAGGTGAAAAACAGCTGCATTACCCGCCCATTGCGAATTCCAAAATAGTTGATGCCAGTAAGTACCATGAGACTAAAAATTGCAAGAAGCTGAGCCGCAGAAATTTTTAAGCCCGATACTTCCAAAAGAATATTTTTCTCGCTAAACCAAGGGACAAGAACACCGGTAAATTTTGCAAAGGCAACAGCAACTGCAGCAATTGTTCCAGTTTGAATTACCATGAACAATGTCCAGCCATACAAAAATCCAACAAAAGGATTATAGGCCTGCTTAAGATATACATATTGCCCTCCAGCTTTTGGCATCATTGCCGCAAGCTCGCCGTAACTCAATGCTGCAATAATGGTCATAATGCCAGTGATTAGCCATACCAATAGCACATAAAATGGTGAACCCACATTGCGGGCAACATCAGCGGATACAATAAAAACTCCAGAACCTATCATGGAGCCTACCACAAGCATTGTAGAATCAATAAAACCAAGTTGTCTTTTCATTTCTGGAGGAGAAACAGTTGCCATAGTTTATCGTTTTTTTGCGAACATTTTTTGCCAGTACTTATAATTTATTTTATGAACAAATATAATTCAAAAAGCAAAATACCAAAAAAAAAAAAACACAAATAAACAGATATTCTATAGCATTCTTTAAAAAAATTTAGTTATAAATATAAAAACATCCATTATATTTGCATTTGACAAAACAAATCCAATCAGCTTTTACTGTATAAATATTTAACCCAATTAAAAATCTAACAATGAAAAAAATCTTATTTAGTTCACTATTTGTGTTTTTTGTGTTTTCCTTATCGGCACAGGAAAATATTCCTTCATCGGCTATGAATTTTGTTTCTAAGTTTGAAAAAGCAGTACTTGGCCACAATTACGATAGTGTTATGACCTATATGGATGCAAAGTATGTTAAGGTCCAATATAAAAAACTATTAAAAAAGGAACAGATCCAGTTTATTGATGAATTTTTTGGTGGATATGAAAATTTGGAAAGTTCAACTGGATTCATCAACACAACACTTCCAGAAATTTCAGGTATTGAATTATATAAAATCAGCGCCTTAGAAAAAAATCAATATCAGGTAATTTTTAAGATAACACGTAATTCAGGTACGTGGCATTATAATCAGGTAACGCTGCGGCTTTACAAGAAGCATTTTGGATTTTTCGGAGCCAGAGGTTAGTCTAATTAAATAAGTTTTATTCTTCCATATCCGGGGTTTTATAATTGGGTTAGAATAAAAATATTCTTTCAAAAACACTCTACTTTTAAGTCTTTTCTTTTAAAAAGGTAGTATTACTATTTTTTTTTAGCTTACCAGTATAAATACCAAGATGCTTATAGCTCCAGTTATTCTATTGACTGTGCTTCCTGGTTATTCATAAAATATTTCTTACATATAAGCTGATAAGTAAATTCAATATTCCCCAATTCCCTATAATTTTCTGACAAATAATTTCATTGTAAAATGAAGCTTCCCGTCGAAGAGCAGCAGAGTTTCAAAACTACCCGCCACACATGCCAAATGCACGGAGAGAGTTGAAGAACAAACCCCTAATTATATTAGAACAATCTAAACTATTTGGATCAAAAAAAAAAGCAGCTCGAAAGCTGCTTTTTCATTATTAAAAAAGTAATTTCTTAATGCTAATTACAGTTTGACAATTTTATGAACTGATGTAGTTTTGTTTACATCAATCATGTTAAGGAAATAAACACCTTTTGATAAATTAGTCATATCAATATTAAGGCTATTCCTGTTATTCACAACAATAGAATTGATCATGTTTCCAGTTATATCGAAAATTTTGATTTCTTTAACACCTGCAGGAATATTCGATACAGTAACCTGATCGTTAGCAGGATTAGGATAAATCGAAACTGAAAGGTTTTCTTTGCTTTCAAAAACAGATGTAATGAAATCGCATGTTACTGAAATATTATCCAGATAAGATCTTTTTACAGACATTCCTATTTTTATTTTTGACAAAGCTGTTCCACCTGTAATTAATGTTGTATGTGTAGTGAACAAGCTGGTTGGAACTAAGCTATCAATTGCTGTAAATGTAAAGCCATCGGGAGCATGATAAACCAGAGCTTTATTTACATCTGTTCCATATTTCTGAATATCAAAAGACAATAGAGCATCACCAGTTGACAAATCTATAGTAGGGGTAATAATATATCCGGCAATAGTACTGTTTCCGATTTTTATCTCTCCTCCTGCTGTAAAAATTTTCACTCCTGTCCAGCCTGGAACCTGAGTAAGGGAATCAAGTTTAAGTGCTAAATCTGTAGTTCCAGGTAAAGCATGTGTGCCAGTTGCAAAATTGGTAAAATCTTCTGACAAACAAGGGAGTGCAAGAACAGCAGTTACATTTCCACTACAAGTTACATCAACGGTTGTTGCGCCACCGCCTGCATTAATAATAGTTTCTGAATTGTAAGATGCTATTGCTAAACCAGATATTAATCGTACATATACCGGAGTTGCCGTGAAGGTTGCTGTTGTATAAGCTATATCTACATTTGCCGTAAAGATTGCATTGTCTAATGAAACTTCATAGTCGGCAGTTCCTGTAACGGTTATATTACCAGTGGCAGGAGATAAATTACTTCCGCTTAAGTTATAAGTTTGTGAAGCTGATGGACCTGAACCTACTACATACGTAAATCCTGTTAAAGTAGTTGGTGTCGCCGTTAAGGTAGGAACAGGAATTGCTGTTACATCTCCGTAGCAAGTTACATTAATACTTGTTGCACCACCACCTAAATTGGTTATATTTTCTAAATTATATGCTGCAACAGCTAATCCAGATATTAATCGTACATAAACTGGGGTTGGGGATAACGTCGCGGTTGCATAAGCAACATCAACACTTGCTGTGAAAGTTACATTGTCTAAAGATACTTCATAATCTGCTGGTGCAGTTACAGCGATATTTCCTGGTGCACCCGTTAAATTTGTTCCACTTAAATTATACGATTGTGAAGTTGATGGTCCTGAACCTATAACATATGTATAACCTGTCAAAGTAGTTGGAGTTGCTGTTAATGTTGGCGTATTTGACGCAGCAGGTGTTACATCAGCCCAAGTTGTACCAATTCTTAATTCATCCATTTCAATAAAAGGAGTTTCATTAGGAGAATCTTGTCTGATCAAAATTCTGTTCACGTTTGCTAAGTCTGTCCCTGTATTTGTAGCAGTAAGTGTTGCAACTGGTTCACTAGCTCCAGGTGTTGGATTTATCCAAATTTTAACAATGTCATTGGCCAAGCCACCTACCATTTCATAGGAAACAACAATGAACAAGGTATTGTTTAATGTTTGAGCACTTGACCAAACCGTATTGGCTGGTGTTGTCCTAGGATTAAGGCCAATATCGTAGCCAGTTCCGTCCAACTTTGTCCATATTGTGGGCCCGAAAGTTGTTGTAGTTCCTTCTGTAAAGCCAGTAAAATAACCTCCTACTGCATCTAATGTTCCAAGCGCTGTAACATTCAATAAAAAAGAATAATAAACAGTACCTGTTGTTTGCTGGGTAAATAGTTTCGCAGCATCAATTCCCGATGCGTCAAAAGTAACTTTATTGCCAGTAGAAGCAGCTAAACCACTATAGGATAAATTTCCTGCGGATATCAATAAATCATCTCCAGTATTAAGAACTGTCCAGTTTGTTTGAGTTTGCAAAGCTTGCCCAGCAGTGTAATCCATTGCATCTAAATGTGGTAATGTTACTTGTCCATACGAATACGTAATGAACAACATCATAACGATTGTAAATAGTTTTTTCATAATTTAGAAATTTTAAATGTTTTTGTAATATTTGTTTGTGTTTCTTTTAACTCCAATATATAGATTCCTTTTGACAAATCGTTAATATTTAAACGAATATCTCCAAATCCATTTGCAAAATTAATCAAATTACCAAGTAAATCAAATATTTTTATTTGATATCTTTCATTTCCATTGGTTTTAATGTAAATATAATCTAGAGTAGGATTTGGGAAAACAATGTAATTATGTGCTTCATAATCTCCAATTGAAGTCGAAACACAAGGACTGCCAGGTGTTGCATAAACCATAATACCATTCAGAAGCGCAACAGGCTCAGATGAAGCTGTCCAGTTTACTCCAATGGAATTATCTGCTGATTGATCGCATAAAGTTAATGATGGTCCATTTCCGTTTGCTGCTGTTGGCCATGGACTTCCGGCGCGGTAAGTTAATGAGTCAATAATATTTCCGGCTGAATTTTCAATTTGAATTTTTTCACCTGTGTTATTCAGAATGCTATTCAATTTCCATTGTAATACACCTGTTAATGAGAAAAAGGATGATACTGCTGATGCTTTCTTTGCAATAACCAGGTACGACCCAATGCCCATAACAGTATTGGCAGGAAAAGTATATAATATTCCTTTTGTAAAACGATATCCTCCGATATTTGCAGTATTGCCAGTATTGTTGTACAATTCAATAAATTCAAGCGTATCAACTGATGAACTTGGGTCGTTGTACATTATTTCTGTGATAACAATATCATAAACTGAGTTGTTATAAACAATTTCAAAACTTTGGGCAGGATTCATAATTGTTCCATTTGTATCAAGCACATCCGCGATGGTAAGTGTTTTAGGAACACCAGGGACTAAAGGCGTATTAAGTGCTAAAGCAACTGTATCCAAGCCCGTATTTCTAACTGCAGTATTTATTACTCCCAAACCAGTATAATTAGCGATTAATTCGGCCGAAATTCCCACAGGCTTATCGAACACCACTTTAACACTTGTCAATGAAGTAGCCCAAGCGTCAGTAACTGTTGGTGGAAATGTTGCAATTGTACATCCAGAACCGGGAGTTGCCTTTACCATTATACTGTTAAGAATGGCGACAGGTTCTGTTGAAGAACTCCAATTGGCACCGTTTGAATTATCATCATTAGGGTCACAAAGTGATAAGGATGGTCCAAACCCATCAGGTCTGGCGGGCCAAGGACTACTCACTTTATATGTAAGAGAATCGATAATATTTCCAGCCATGTTTTTTATCTCGAGAGATTCTCCGGCATTGCTTAAAATAGCGCCGTTGTCCCACTGTATAACCCCAGTTAAACTAAAGAAATTACTCACAGCTGTGGCATTCTTGGCAATAATTAAAAAAGAATTGGCCGGAATAGTTGTGTTGGTTGGAAATGTGATTGTTATTCCTTTTGTAAATGCATAGCCTGTAATATTTGCTGTATTCAAAGAATTGTTGTATAACTCCACAAACTCTAAGCTATCATCATTTAAACTGGGATCATTGTACATAATTTCGGTAATAACGATAGGTGCAATGGAACTGTTATACATGAGCTGAAATTGCTGTGGTGCAGCCATTGGGTTCAAGGCCAGATCCTGCACATTTGCAATTATTAAATTATAAGTCACCCCATTAGAAAGTGGTGTTGAAAGCGTTATGGTAACAGTATCCTGCAAGCTATTCCTTGTGGCTGAAGCAAAAGCTCCAATTCCAGTATAATTTGCATTTAGTTCGGCAGTATTATTCACCGCTTCATTAAATACTACTTTAACAATAGTATTATTTACCGCATAAGCATTGCTTACTAGAGGAGGTGTTACATCAACAAAAGGCACACATGCAGAACCAGGAGTTCCATAAACTGCAACATGATTAAGTGAATCTACAAATTCAATTGCTGCTGACCAGTTTGCACCAAGATTATTGTTTAAGGACGCATCACAAAGTGCAAGAGAAGGACCACCGCCATCAGGTGTGGTTACCCATGGTGAAGCATCATCATAAAATACAGTGTCCACTAATTGTCCGAAATTATCTTTTAAAGCAATTGCTTCACCGCTGTTATTTAATGCATCAGCAGCTCCCCATTTGCGAACCCCAGTAATTCCATAAAAATTTTGAACCGCATTAGAATCCTTTGCAACAACAAAATAATTACCAGCAGTAAGCGTGACATTAGGAAGATAATAATTGATACCTGAAGTAAAATGAAATCCGCTCAGATTAACAGCACTGCTTCCGTTATTATACAATTCAATATATTCAAGCGAATCTGCAACCGAAGGATCATTGTAATTTATTTCAGTAATAACAATTGCGGGAGGAGCTGGAATGGCTATAACATTAAATGGACTACTAATTCCATCAGCAAGAATTGCCGCATTATCAGAAGCTTTAATAGTGATGTTGTTTTGTACCGTATTGTATTGAATGCCACTTACGGAAATGCTGTTTGTACCTGCTGCAATTGAACCGGTAAGCGTTCCTGTCAAACTTCCTGTTCCACTTACTAGTGAAATTGTGAAGTTTAATGATGAAACAACATTTACAGGATTATCGCTAACGTCCTGAGTTTGCACAACTACAGAAAAAGCAGAATTTACATAAGGTGAAACACCTCCATTAATTTGGGTCAATGCAAGCTTCACAGCAGTGGGCGGCAAGGCAATAACATTAAACAGTGAACTTGTACCCGCTGTCAATACTGATGCATTATCACTTGCAGTAAGAGAAACGCCTGTTTCAACCATATTATAAGTAATACCAAACAATGTATCCACATTTTTTCCAGCATCAATTGTACCACTTAACACGCCTCCGGGTAATCCGGTTCCGGTACTCAAGCTGATGGTATAATTAACAGGAGCAGAAACATTAGAAGGATTACTGCTGGCATCAAGAGATTTAACAACAGCGTAAAACGAAGAATTCACATAAGGATCAGTACCTCCATTTATTGAAGTAATACCTAATTTTGTTGGAGCAGAAGACGCAGTGGCAGAAATAACAATATCATCGATGCCTATCCACTCATCACTTCCTACTGCATTTCCCGTAATTACCCTGATTTGAAGTTGTGCCTGATTATCACAGATTGCTGGCAATGTGAAACTTATTGGAGTAACCAAAGTTGCAAGACTTGGACCCGAACTTGCATCAAGCACTGCTGCAGATGGAATATTTGTAAAATTTCCAGTATTGCCTATTCTATATTGAAATGCTACAGGCTGAATGGCATTGTCAGCAGAACCATCAATATCTCTTAAATTGCACGAAAACTGCACATTTGTGACATTGGTCGAACTCATAAAAAAAAGCAGAAAAGGTGCGTCGGCTGTACCAGAACCCTGAAAGGCAACCACCGGATCTGTCAGCTCAAACTCAGCAATTCCACCAGAAGTAAGCGTATTTGGGTTGGTTTGGTTTGCTGTTACATTTACAACACGCATATTAGAATCAATGAGAACTGTCTGGGGATCGATAGGTGTGGAAGATGATGCAGCATTGTCACCTCTGTAACCAATAATGTTTGGGACACCCATCCAGTCATTATTTACGGTTATTTGACTAGTATTTGACCAGTTTTGAGTAAAATTTCCGAAAGAAAGCCCAAAATAACTCTGACTGAACGACTTAAGGTTAAAAAGCATTAAGGCCAGCGCGCACAAAAAAGTAACTTTTATCTTCATAAACATTTATTTTTAAGATTATGGATTGCAAAGGTCTGCAATTTATTAATATCTTCTACAATTTAATGAAAAAAGTCGTCCAATAATTAAAAGTTTAATGCTATTTTTACAAGCTATTAGAAAATATTTTGGCTTTAACCCCAAAAGAAACCTTTGGGAAATCTGTTCGTATAAAAAATGCTTGACATTGATACATTAATGTATTATATTTGAATGTTTATTAAATACTTTATTATGAAGAAACTTCTACTTTTTTTATCTATTTGTGTTTTACCATTTATTTCAATAGCACAACCATTGTCGTGTAACATTAAAATTGGTGGAACATCATTTAGTAATTACGATATTTGTATTGGGGAAGATTTCGTATTAAACGGGACTCCTACAGGTGGAACCTTACCATACACGCACAGTTGGACAGGAAGCGGTGGACAAATTTCCCCGACAAGCACTCAGAATCCTACATTTAGTGCAGCAACTGTTGGCACCTTCTCGATTTCATATACGGTAACTGATGCCGCCCTCACAACTAGCACATGTAATATTACAATAACTGTTAATCCGCTTCCAAACCTCTTTACCTCACTCAACCAAAGGATATGCCTTGGCGATTGCATCAATCTTTCAGGAGTAACAACAACAGGCGACGGAATCATCTGGTATGAAGGGTTTGTTGGCAGTCCTACACAGTGGTCAACACCCACCATAAATGTTTGCCCCACAGTAACAACTGAGTATTACGCATTAGCATATATTTCTGGAACAGGTTGCATAAGGACAAGAAAAGTCACCGTTTATGTTACAGATTTGCAAACAACTGCAACTGCAGTAATGGACACAATATGTAATGGTGATTGCACGAATATAACTGCAAATCCAACAGGTGGTTTTGGCTTATACTCTTATAATTGGAGTAACGCAGGCACTGCACAAACAATAAATGTTTGCCCTACAATAAATACTACTTATACTGTTACGGTAACAGATGAAACTGTATGCTCTGCAACTGCAAGTGTTACCATAGTAGTAAACCCACAGTTGCCTCCGGTAATTCATTCTGATACGCTGGTTTGTTTCAATACCTGTGCAACACTCACTGCAACAGGATCGAGCTCAAACTGGTTATGGAGCACTACTGAAACATCTGCCACCGTAATTGTTTGTCCTGCAGCAACTACAACTTATAGTGTAACTATGACGGACAATAATGGCTGTACGGGTACAGATGAGGCAATTGTTACGGTAAATCCTTTATTGACGGCAGATGCAGGAGCAGATAATTTTATCTGTTATGGAAACACTACT
>JBBQSF010000009.1:0-40178 GCA_038214085.1 Bacteroidales bacterium
AATTTACGATACCATGCAGTATATTGCTCCGGATGTTGCAACAATTTGTACCGGAATGGCCGCATCAATGGGTGCTGTATTGCTTTGTGCTGGTAAAGAAGGAAAACGTACAGCGCTAACTCATTCCAGAGTCCTGATTCATCAGCCGATGGGTGGAGCAGAAGGTCAGGCTTCTGATATTGAAATTGTTTCTAAAGAAATTCAGAAACTTAAAAAAGAATTGTACGATATTATTGCAACACATTCCAAACAGAAATACGAAAAAATCTTTAAAGATTCGGATCGCGATTACTGGATGACAGCTCAGGAAGCTAAGGATTATGGCATGATTGACGAAATCCTCGTTCGAAATAAAAAATAAGTAAATTAACATGGCTAAAGACACTTCACATTGTTCCTTTTGTGGTAGAGAGAAAAAGGACACCAATATGCTTATTGCCGGTCTCGAAGGGCATATTTGTGATCATTGTGTATCTCAGGCTTCTGCCATTGTTTCGGAAGAACTACAAACAAAAAAACCAAAATCCAGTTCTGCTTTAAAATTACTTAAGCCAAGTGAAATAAAAGCCCATCTCGACCAATATGTTATTGGGCAGGATGAAGCCAAAAAAGTATTGTCGGTTGCGGTTTACAATCATTACAAAAGAATAAACATTCCTTTAAATAAATCAAAAGATGATGTTGAAATTGAAAAATCAAACATCATTATGGTTGGTGAAACTGGAACAGGAAAAACCCTGATGGCACGTACAATTGCTAAATTGTTACAAGTTCCTTTTTGTATTGCAGATGCAACTGTGCTCACCGAAGCCGGTTATGTGGGTGAAGACGTTGAAAGTGTCCTGGTTCGTTTGCTCCAGGTTGCGGATTACAATGTTGAAGCAGTTGAACGAGGAATTGTTTTTATTGACGAAATTGATAAAATTGCCCGCAAAGGAGATAACCCATCAATTACTCGCGATGTGTCAGGAGAAGGAGTGCAGCAGGCTTTGCTTAAGCTACTTGAAGGCTCTGTTGTAAACGTTCCACCTCAAGGAGGGCGTAAGCATCCTGAACAAAAAATGATTCAAATAAATACGCAGAATATTCTTTTTGTTTGTGGCGGTGCTTTTGATGGTATTGAAAAACGTATTGCTGCACGTTTGCAGACCAATGCCATAGGTTACAGTACCGACGAAACCAAAATGAATATTGATAAAGAAAACCTATTGCAATACATTGCGCCTCAGGATTTAAAAAGTTATGGCTTAATTCCCGAATTGGTTGGTAGAGTTCCTGTTCTAACATTTTTAAACCCTCTCGACAGAGATACCTTGCGAAGAATTTTGCTCGAGCCTAAGAATTCTCTGGTTAAACAATATATTAAGCTTTTCGAAATAGATAGAATCAAACTCTCTTTTCACGAAGATGTTTATGATTACATTGTTGATAAAGCTATCGAATTTAAATTAGGTGCACGTGGTTTACGGTCGATATGTGAGGCCATAATGATGGATGCCATGTACGAAATGCCATCAGCTCAAAAGGGTGGCGAAATTGAAATTACAGCTTCGTATGCCCGAAAAAAAATGCAAAAATCAAGTTCTGATCGCCTTCGAGTGGCATAAATTCTCTAAGGAATTTCTTTTAAAATCTTTATTAATCTTCTTACCTTTGCTTTAAATTGGCACAAATTTTGGATTTTTAGCCAGACTATTTTGCAATGAAAAACTTTTCGTTAATAATATTATTAATTTTTTTAGGATGTAACACTGTTTACGCTCAGCCCGACGAGGGTTATACCGTAAAAACAGAAGTAATAAATGGCGATACTCTGCCAATGGTTATTCTGGATGAAGTTATTGTAAATCTTCCGGAATCTGTTGTTCCTTCAAGTGGAAAAGAAGGAGTTAAATACAGTAAACTGGTTCGTGATGTTAAAAAAGCATATCCTTATGCTGTTATCGCAGGCAAAAAATATGAAGAACTTGGTAAAATATTGCAGAATACTGCAGATAAAGAGGAACAGAAAAAATTGATGAAAAAAGCTGAAGATGAACTTCAGGCTCAGTTTGAGGAAGATATTAAAAAAATGACAATGACTCAGGGTAAGATTCTCCTCAAGCTTATTTATCGGCAAACGAGTTTTACTTCATACACCATTGTAAAAGAATTCAGAGGCTCATTCAGAGCAATATTTTACCAGTCGATTGGGAAACTTTTCGGAGTTAATCTTAAAGTTAAATACGACCCAGAGGGTGAAGATAAATATATCGAAGATATCGTGAAAAAGATTGAAAATGGGACTATTTGAGTTTTTTTATTTTTTGAATTCAGAGTTTTGAATTTAGAATGTAGACATGCCTAGTGGCAGTTAAAAGTTCGGAATTGAGAGTTCAGAATTGAGAGTTCAGAATTAAGAGTTTAGAATTAAGAGTTTAGAATGCAGAACAAGGAATTTGGATTGTAGATTTTACAGAGGTAAGAACAGTTTGATTGCCCTTATTGGCCTTGAAGCATTCTTGCCTGCAGAAGGTAGGTAACCCCAGAATTATTTCCCTCTACCCTGAATCACAATCAGCATTGTGTAAATAAGAATTTTGAAATCAACGGCAAGCGACATATTTTCAATATAGAGAATATCATATTTTAGCCGTTTGATCATTTGTTCCACGGTTTCTGCATAGCCGAATTTAACCTGACCCCAAGATGTAATTCCTGGCTTAATTTTGAAAAGCAATTTATAGTGAGGAGCGGTTTTTACAATTTGATCGATAAAATGCTGTCTTTCGGGGCGGTAACCTACCAGCGACATCTGACCTTTAAGTAGATTGAAGAATTGCGGTATTTCATCTAGCCTAACCTTGCGCATATATTTGCCAAAAGGAGTTATGCGTGGGTCATCTTTGCACGAAAGTTGTGGACCGTTGTTTTCTGCATCAACAAACATTGAACGGAATTTGTGCATAATAAATGGTTTTCCGTGCAGTCCAATTCGTTGATGCGAATAAAATATTGGTCCTTTTGACGACATACGCACGCCAATTGCTGCAAAGAGAAATAATGGGGAAAGAACTGTTAGTCCTAAAATGGCTGCTGTAATATCGATAGCCCTTTTGAGTACTTTTTGCCATACGGGCATCAATTCAGGAGAAATTTGAATAAGTGGTGCATCAAATATTGAACTCATCTTAACAGAACCCAGCAAAATATCGTGCATGTCAGGGATGATTTTTACAACAACATTGGCTCCGTTTATTTCTGCAAGAATTTTATCGATATTTTTATGCTCTCCCGGTTCTATGGCTATAATTACTTCATCTGCCCTATTGTCGCTGATTATATTGAGAATGCTCTTATAATGCCCCAGATGATTAAGATAATCAGACAGAGGATAGTTTCCACTGTTCTTAACATGAACAAATCCTATGAATTTATTTCCCGATGATTTTTCTTGATTTTCAATTTCTTTATAAATCGAAATTGCATTTAAATCACTCCCTACAATAATAGTTTTGAAACCAATTATTTTTTTGTGGACTTTATAGGCCGTAATTGTTGACAATATAAAACGTAAAATAAAAGTGATGCTAAAATGAAGTATCAACAATACAAAAAAAGTCAAATAATAGTCCTGATAGGTTTTAACATCATCATCGAGCAAAATAGCAAAGAACAATATTGTAACTCCTAAAATAGAAATAAAAAGGGTTTGCCCAAGCTCTTTTAATCTTGATTTGCGGTATATCTTATTATAAGTACCAGTTAGCAAATAAAGGCTAAGCCAGAATAATGGAATGATTAGCAGTCCTAAGTATAGATTGTTATCAAGAAAAATCTGTTCCTTAAAATAAAATGATGCTCGGTCGATAGAGATTTTTCGATAGGTGTAAAACAGAGACCATGCAATAAATGCAGAAAGAATATCTGCAAAAATATATCGTATAACTTGGTTTCTGTTATTCATGAATTAAAAATGAACTAGTCTGATGTTATCCAATAAAATCTCAGGTACTGCAACGTCAGCTGATTTAAAAGCACCAAAAAAAACATTGTAATTAATTGCATCTGAATTGGCACTAACCCTACCAGTTAAGTTTACATAAATTTTATTCCAGGTATCTGATTTATTAATGATCAAAACTTCGCTCTGAAGACTCTGACTTGGGGTGTTTGCAAACACACCCACTGAAAATTCCTGATTGCATTTGTAGTTTAATTCGAGAAAAACTGCAGAACCACCTTGAGGAAGAATATAAGATGTGGATGATTTAATTTCAAAAAATTCATGATCGGCATCCATATTTACAATTCCAGAATAATCTCCTTCAAATCTTTTAGTAATGTCAGAGGTTTTGAAAATATTGGTATCACTCCTGTATGTTTTTTCGAGCGTGATTCCACCATCTTCAAATGCTTCATACCACACGATTTTTGCAGCATCACTGAACGAAGAAGTAGGGGCGATCTTAATTATACTGTCGGGATATAATGTAATGCTTTTTGAAAATGGCTTATAAAAAGGATATATAGCTCTGGCTCCGGCTATTCCATTTAATTTTATTCCTGGTTTAACAGTGATGGTATGAGTGCCCTCCCATAAAACAGGAAAAGTAACAGGGAGCTCAAATGCCCCAATAACCTGATCGTCTATATAAACCCAAGCGTCTGTTATTTTATTCGAACTGCTACCTTGTTCGCTGGTTGTAGTAAAATCAAACTTATCGATATGGATATACGAAGGGATTTTTTCGTCTTTGTCGAAAACTTCACAAGAGGTTATTAAAACAATCAGAAAAGCTGATAGATAACGTAAAAAACTCATTTCGATATTTTCAGAAATTACTCAATAATTAATTGCAAACGCTAAACAATTTGCATTATTGTTCAACTATTTCATAAAAAATTAAAGCATATTTGCCGATGTATTCAGCTTTTCAATAATTTTATATGCCAAATCAAGAGAGTTGTAGCCATCAATAATGGTTACAGAAGGAGTGGAATTATTTATTATAGAATCATAAAATGATTCGAGTTCCATTTTGATTGCATTTACAGGTTTTGATTCAGGTTTTTCAAAAACGAGTTGTTTTTTTGGTTTATCAGCACCTAAATCAATGATCATTGCAAAAGGATCTTCTTCCGAATCTGCATTTTTCATGCGGATAATTTCAGCTTCTTTGTCTAAAAAATCGACAGAAATATAAGCATCACGTTGGAAAAACCTAGATTTGCGCATGTTTTTCATCGAAATACGGCTAGCAGTAAGGTTAGCAACACAGCCATTATCGAATTCAATTCTTGCATTGCAAATGTCTGGTGTATCGCTTACCACGGCAACTCCACTTGCACTTATTTTACGAATATTTGATTTAACAACACTAAGAATAATATCAATATCATGTATCATTAAATCAAGAATCACTGGAACATCAGTACCTCTTGGGTTAAATTGTGCCAGACGATGTGTTTCAATAAACATAGGTTTGTCAAAATAGGGCATTGCAGCTAAAAATGCAGGGTTAAAGCGTTCTACGTGACCGACCTGAACTTTTACATTGGCTTCTTTTGCTATTTCAATCAGCGATTTCGCTTCTTCAACGCTCGTAGTAAGTGGTTTTTCAATAAAAACATGCTTTGACTTTTTTAAAGCTTTTGATGCACATTCGTAATGCGAAATAGTTGGAGTTACAATATCCACAGCATCCACGGCATCAATAAGCTCATCAATGCTGCCGAACCTTTTAATCTCAAGTTCTTTCGCAACATATTCGCTAATTGTATTATCGGGATCGTAAAACCCAACCAGATTATAATCACTGATTTGTTTTAAACATTTAATATGAATTTTTCCGAGATGTCCTGCACCTAAAACGCCAATTTTTAACATAAAATAAGTTTTTTTTGCAAAAGTATTATTTTTATTCACGTTTTATTACTTTCGCAGAACTTAATTTATTCAGCATTTTCAACAATGATAGATTCATTCAAGCATAAAGGTTTACGCAAACGATTGGTACAGGAAATTAAGGAGAAAGGAATATCTGATCAGCAGGTGCTGAATGCTATTGAAAAAATTCCCCGTCATTTTTTTATGGATTCATCATTTCTTGAAATAGCCTATCAGGATAAAGCATTTCCAATTGGAGCTGGTCAAACCATCTCCCAGCCTTATACTGTTGCTTTTCAAACTCAATTGCTTGAAATCAAAAAAGGAGATAAAATTTTAGAAGTCGGCACTGGTTCCGGTTATCAGGCAAGCGTTCTGATTGAATGCGGAGCAAAAGTTTTTACCATTGAGCGCCAGAAATCTTTATTTGATAAAACAAAAATGGTTTTGCCTACCATTGGTTATAAACCAAAAATGTTTTATGGCGACGGATACAAAGGCCTTCCAACATTTGCTCCTTTCGATAAAATAATAATAACTGCTGGAGCGCCTTTTATCCCAGAAGACCTGATTGCACAGTTGAAAATTGGTGGAATTATGGTAATTCCTTTGGATGAAGGCGATTATCAAGTAATGACAACACTTACCAGAATTTCCGATGTAGAAAATGTAATTAAAAAATTTGGAAATTTTCGTTTTGTTCCGCTTCTCAACGACAAATCAAACTAAAATTCAACTACAATGCCAATTGTAGGCAGTATTGAACCTGAAGCATCGTTAAGTAAAGTCGCCTGATATTTTGTTGGATCATTCGGATCTATTAAAATAGAATTGTTTGCATCTCTCATAACATCTAAAATTGGAGGCGCATCAGTTTTGAAATTATATAGATTCTGTATGTCGACATAAAAGTTAAGATTTATTTTTTTGTAATAATACTTCTTGTCAACCCTAACATCCAGCTGATGAAATGACTTTAATCGCTTGGTATTTAGTAAATCGTAATCAGCTATTCCCTGTCGGTTTATATCCCAATTTGAGATGGTTCTTGATCTGTCAAAATCATAAGGAGTATATGGCGAACCCATTGCAAATCGCCATTTAGCACCAAATTCCCAATTGTTATTAAATGATTTTCCTAAAGTAATATTTACGATATGCTTATTATCCCAAGCCGAAGGAACCCATTTATCTTTTTTGTCAAGAAATTCGCTTCTTACGTATGTGTATGTTAACAAACCATAATAACCTTTATATAATTTTTGCTGAAGTAAAAACTCAATTCCATAACTTCTTCCAATTGATGTGGAAACTACTTCTTCATTTCCAATAACACCGAAGTTGCTTCCCAGGTTTGCCAATGAAATTGAATCTCTCAACACAAAAGGATATTGATCAAAATATTTTAAAAATCCTTCGATGTTTATTTTTAAGTTTTTCTTACTAAAGTACTCAAAGCCTGCAACCAGATGATGCGCTCTGATATATGTGATATTGTTTAGTTTATTTGCCAGTTCTCCCGCATTATTTCTATAGCCTAAAACTGTGTAAGCTGGTAATTGATAATACAGACCGGTATTTGCATTGAATGATAGTTCTGGAGTAATGTTATAGGTAACAGATATCCTTGGCGACAATTGCTTAGCAGAGTTGATCATTGATTGGGCATAATTATTTCCATCGGAGCGAATGCCAAATGAAACGCCCATTCTGCTATTCATAAAGGTTTTACTGACCTGAGCAAATAAACCCCATTTTAGAATTGTCAGCTTTGAACTGAAATTAATAGTATCAATTCCGAAGGGAGTAGTAATCCTGTTAAAAGTGCTGTTGTTGTATTTAGCTGCTTCCCAGTTGCTTCCGTAATTAAATTTAATATCGTTTTTCCTTACTGTGCGCTCAATTCTGAGTTTGTTTTCAATTTCCTGCGATTTGTAACTGAGTATTTTATTTTGAGGTTCTTCAACATTATTAAGGTATTTGTATGATTCATTGTTAAGCATATTTCTGCTTAGCACAGCAGTAGTAAATCCGTTTTTTTCGAAATGAACGTATTTTACGCCATTCACATAATTCCATTGCGTGCTCACAGGCAAGTATCCTAAAATGTATTTTTGCTGTTGTGTTCCAGTTTCCTGAAGGTCGGTATTTAATGAAAAATCATCAATTGCACCCAAACCAATAAATGTGATCTCGCTTTTAGTATTGATTTTCCATTTGTATTTCACCTGAAAATCATTATAAACAGGGAGAAAGGGCAGCCCGATAGCTTTAAATAAGAACTGAAGGTACGAACGGCGAGCAGAAGCAAGAAATGTAGCATTTTTATTTGCAGGGCCTTCTAAACTCAAACCAATATCGCTTGCACCAATGGTAAATTTGCCACCAAGTTTATCGCTTCTACCATCATTCAGTTTAAAGTCCATTATAGAACTTAAGGAATTATTCCGGTTTGCTGGAAATGCACTGGAATAGAAATCTACCTCGCGAATAAAATCAACATTTATCATGCCTACTGGACCACCCGAAGAGCCTTGCGTTGCAAAATGATTGATATTCGGGACTTCTATACCATCCAAATAAAAGCGATTTTCGTTAGGGGCGCCTCCTCGTATAATAATATCGTTTCGATACGAAACCGTTGGGGCAACACCAGGTAGTGATTGAAGCACTTTTGAAATGTCTCTGTTTCCCCCAGGATTACGCGATATTTCTGCCACACCAATGGTACGCAAGGAAATCGGGCTTTCTTCTTTCCGGTCAAAAACTTCTGATTTTATCTCTATTTGGGCGAGATTCTTTACTTTTTCAATCAACAGAAAATTAATTTCAGTTGGTTTGGCATTACTTACAGCTATTTCAAAAATAGTTATTGATTCAAACCCGACATAAGAAGCAGATAAATTATAGTTACCCGGTTTAAGGTTTTTTAATTCGTAATTTCCGTTTATATCGGTGGCAGTTGCATCAGTTGTTCCCTGTATTGCAATACTTACAAAGGGAAGTGGTTCGTTATTTTTTGAATTTAATGCTTTACCTTTTATAATTGCATTTTGGGCTTGCAATATGGTTGAAAAAAGCAATATCAGAGTGATTGTATATATAGAAAATGATTTCATTTTGTAATTTTTTTGCAAATATATAGATTAATTTAAAATCATTCTAAGTAATTGCGAAATATTTAATGCTAATTTCCTTGGATTTGGATTGTTAAATAACAAGTTAACATTTCGATGTTTATTAAATTGTTTACATTTCTTTTTTTTTTAAATAATAATTCATTACTTTTGTCGAACTTATTTAAATAAAACAATTATTAACCAAAACAAATAATCTTATGAAAAATTTCAAAATTGCTTTATTCCTTGTCTTAGCAGCAGCATTTATTCTGCCTTCATGTAAAAAAGGTGAAAACGATCCTTTTATGTCAATACATTCAAGAAAAGCCAGAGTTGTTGGCGTATGGACTTTGAAATCAGGAACAATTACCTATAACGGTACTGCAGTTACTTATCCACAACCTAACTACACTCAGACATTTGAATTTAAAGGCGATCATACTTATACTATAACTGAAGTTGACAATGGTTCTACTTCTGTAGAAAAAGGTTCATGGGCATTCAGTGGCGGCGCTAAAGATTTAGATCTTAAGAATAAAGAAGCTTTATTGTTATATTCTACATCTTATACTTCAGGAACTAGCACAAGCACTTATACTGGATATTATGCGCTATCAGGTCCTACCGTTTTATTACTGGATAAATTAGCAAACAAAGAAATGGTTGTTAATTATAGTGGTAATTCTACAAGTGGTGGTACTTCTTATACTGTTACTGGTTCTTTAACTTACGAACAATAACAATTTGCATTATTTTTTAAAAGCTGCCTCAATTTGAGGCAGCTTTTTTTTTGATATATTTAAACGAATTTATTCGGTGACTGTATGATCCAATTAGAATTCAGCATTTATTAGTAATTGGAAATAAAGTAAATGCGGCATCATTTCTATTCCTATTGTAATCCAAAAGATGGTAATCTTGGTGTATTCTCGCCAGAGAACCCGATTCTGAATTCGTGCACTACCTATAAATTGACGTTTGCAATCATAACATTTGAAAATCTGTACCCTCTTTTTTTAATCCATTTTTTTTGGTCTTTTTTGAACCACAGTAATAGCAAATTTTTTGTTCATAGCTTTCAAATGCGCCAAAGTACTATGATTATTGTACTTGAAATACATCGTAGCCTGATTTTTGACCATTAAGCCAGAAATAAATATAAAAGCAAAACAAAAGGCTGCCTTTTATAGACAGCCTTTAAAAAGTGAAGAACTACAGATATAATTATCTCATGTCATTAACATCAACACCAGGGTAATTGGTAGCAACAAATGTAAATAATGTGTCAGCCATTGCCGCATTTGTTGCGAACTTTGTAATTAGATAAGTATAGGTTGTTCCATTTTTGTCGTAAACAATAGAGCTGCTAATTTGAGAAGTAGTTTTATCAATAGCTAAACGAATTTTTGCATAATTTTTTCCCTTGATAGGCGTAAGGTCAATAATATAATATGTTTTTGCATTTTGAACCATATCTTTAATATACTTTGCTTTAAAATTTTTGCTGTAATTATTCAAGATTGACAATGGATTAATTGCATCTTCCTGAGTAGAGGCGTCATTTATGTTACATTCATTATCGTCTTTTATATAAGTCCAAACGGTTTTGCCATCGCAAAAAACTATTTGACCACCAACTTCAAGGCGGTATTTGTCACCTTTGATTTGAATAGTGCCTATTTTGCTTTCGTTAATGTTTGTTTTAGTATTTACCATGGAATAAGAGAAATCAATTTTCATGGTTGTGTAAGATTTCATTTTGATACTGGAGGCATTCAGAATCGTTGTTGCCTTAGTGTCATCCTGTGCATTTAACTGAATACTTATTATTGAACTCAGTATAAATGCGGTAAAAAATAGCTTTTTCATTGTGTGTATTTTAAATTCGATTAAGTGTTTTTCAAAAACTGTTCCAAACTTGCCTGATCTTTAATTTTAACTTCTCTTGCCTTGCTTCCTTCAAAAGGGCCGATTACTCCAATTGCTTCAAGTTGGTCAATAATTCTACCGGCACGGTTGTATCCTAATTTGAGTTTTCGTTGTAATAATGAAGTAGAGCCTTGCTGATGCAAAACAATAATACGAGCAGCTTCTTCAAAAAGATCATCGCGGTCAGAAGAATCGATTACTTTTCCTTCATCACTGCTTTCGTCGCTGAATTCAGGCAAGTGGAATGCATCTGGATATCCCCGTTGTTCGCCAATAAAATTTGTAATCCGTTCAACTTCCGGAAGGTCAACAAACGCGCATTGAAGGCGGATAAGATCATTGCCGGTAGAAAGCAGCATATCTCCTCGGCCAATAAGTTGGTCAGCTCCGCTTGAATCAAGAATGGTGCGGGAGTCTATTTTTGAAGATACTCTAAAAGCAAGACGTGCAGGGAAATTGGCTTTTATTGTACCCGTAATAATATTAACCGACGGTCGCTGAGTTGCAATAATAAGGTGGATTCCAATAGCTCTTGCAAGTTGTGCCAGCCGTGCTATAGGTGTTTCAATTTCTCTGCCTGCAGTAACAATAAGGTCGGCGAACTCATCAACAATAAGAACTATATAAGGTAAAAAGCGATGACCGTTTTCAGGATTTAGTCTTCTGTGAACAAATTTTTCATTGTATTCTTTAATGTTTCTTACACTAGCATCGCGAAGCAGATCGTAACGCTGATCCATTTCTATACAAAGCGAGTTGAGCGTTCTCAATGCTTTTTTAACGTCGGTAATAATTGCTTCTTCGCTATCCGGAAGCTTTGCCAGATAATGTCGTTCAATTTTTGAGTAAAGTGTAAGTTCAACTTTTTTAGGATCGACAAGAACAAATTTAAGCTGGGCAGGATGCTTTTTATATAAAAGTGAAGTAATTACTGCATTTAATCCAACCGATTTGCCTTGTCCGGTAGCACCAGCCATCAAAAGGTGTGGCATTTTAGCAAGATCCGTAACATAACTTTCGTTCGAAATGGTCTTACCCAAAGCTATGGGAAGTTCAAAGGTAGAATTAACAAATTTTTCAGAAATAATTAATGACTTCATTGAAACGATTTCTGGTCGTTGATTCGGAACTTCAATTCCTATTGTTCCTTTACCTGGGATTGGAGCTATAATTCGGATTCCTAAGGCCGAAAGACTTAGAGCAATATCATCTTCAAGGTTTTTTATTCGGGAGATTCTAACTCCTGGAGCAGGGATTATTTCGTAAAGAGTAACTGTTGGACCAATGGTGGCCTTGATTTTTTCGATTTGAATGGCATAATTATTCAGTGTGGCAACAATTCTATTTTTATTGGCTTCAAGTTCTTCTTTGAGAACTCCAGATGATCCGGTTTCATATTCATCGAGCAGATCAGATGATGGAAACCTGAAGTTTGCCAAATCAAGTTTTGGATCGTATTCGCCCAATTCGGAAACCAATTTTTTTGCTTTTTCAGCAACATCTATGTCAAAATCATCAGTTACAGCGTCTGGTGTGGAGGGAGTTGTTTCAATTGAAAATTCTACACCATCATTTGAATTTTCTTTTACAGGTTTATTGAGCGTTAAATCTATATCATTTTTGGTTTGTAAATCGGGTTCTTTTTGGTGAATGGTAAAATCATAAGCTGAAGGATCAGAAACAAGTTCTTCTTCTTCTTCAATTTGCGTTTCTTCAACAATTTCAGTAGTTTGTTGCTCATCCCTTAATTTGTTTTTGAAGTCTCTTGTTTTCTCATTTTCAGATTCTTCAGTTTCATCATCAGCGTTTTCATCTTTTTCTGAAATGCTCTTTCTTCTGCTGAATGAAAGATTTAACGCAAAGATCAGAATGCTAACAATTGAAAACAATAACAAAATTCCAGTTCCGATATTGCCCAGAATTCCTATCATCCATTTATTGACTTCAAGGCCAAAAACACCAGAAAAAATATGATAATCTGGCGAATTGTAAAAAATATATCCTAGTGCAGCCGAAACCCAAATTAGGGAGAAAAAGGAATATTTATAAGTTAACTTCAAAGGAAGTAATTTGATATTAAGAAACAGCTTCAATCCGGAAATAAAAAAAAGAAGTACAAAAACATAGGATGCAATACCAAACCACTTTTTAATTAGCACATAAGAAATCATTGCTCCCAAACGACCCATTAGGTTTTCGGCATTAATTGCATTGTCCGAAATAGCTGAACCTCCAGGCGAAAAAAGATAATTATCATCAATTTTCCATGTAAAAAGATACGAAGTGAAAGCGATGGCAAGATAAAAGGAGAAAACTGATAAAAATAGGCCAAAAACCCTTTGATACCGCTCATCTTTCCAGAAAGGAGCTTTTGTGGATTTCTCTTTTTTGATTCTTTTTTGTGCTGGCTCTTTTACGTCGTTTTTAACAGTACTTGCTTTTTTCTTTACACTACGAACCTTCTTTTCCTCTTCAGGAAGTATTTCTTCGTTTTTAAACGTATTTTTCTTTAAGGAATTATGAGTTACAGCCATTATTTAAATGCAATTCGGAATGCAAAAGTAAGAAAAACCTTTTTCTTTTTAATATAATAATGTATAAATATAAAAGCCACCGATGTTAAAACAGTTTTCCCCTTATTTTATTGTAGGGAAGCTGAAACCAGTGGCTTTTAATAAAATATTTTATACTATCAGCCTCCGAAGGCTTTTTTAAGTTCTTCGAGAGTTACTTCCTGGAAATCACTTGGAATAAGAAATTCAGTCTCAGCAATTTTACCTTTTTTAATAAGGGTAGCAGTGTACATCATTGTTCCGTTGATTTGTTCAACAAACTGAGAATATTCTAAAATTACACCTGGAATTCCTTTATAAGGTGTTGAAAAATTGTAATCGGCGCAACCTAGATCTTCTGTATAGAAAATAGTATCATTTGAAACTGTTCCGTCTTCTTCGGTAGTTGTAAGAATTGCTTTTTTGCATATATAAGTAGCAATTGTTTTTGTTTCCTGAGTAAAATTAATAACTGGAGTGGGGAGTTTAGCAAGTGCATCGGTAATATCTTTTTCCGATTGTTTTAATGCATATTTTGTTCCCATATAATCTATAAGGATTATAGCAGTTTTAGTAACTCCATTGGTGATAGAAGTTTGTGTAACCGGACCACTGGTTTCTTCAGTTTTTGATTTACATCCATTTATTTTAACAATTTGTTCGGTAGGTAACTTAGCTTTAGTTGCTGCATCCATGGTATTTCCAGGATATGTGATGGCAAAAGTTACTGTACCCTGAAATGCTTTTTTGGGTTTTTGTGCATAAACGCTGGAATTCAGAACAGATAGGCATATTACTACTGAGGCGATTTTGATAAAGGTTTTCATAAGTATATTAAGGTTTTAGTTTATTTATGAAGGCAAATATATAATTTTTTGTTTTATTAAAACGAAGAAATCATTCAAAAAATTAAAAACCGAGAATTTTTAGCATTGATTTATAAGTTTGTTCCTTAGCAAATAGCCTTGTGAAAATTTCTCCATTTTCATCAAGGTCAATAATGATGTGTTTTGGCGCAGGTATGAGGCAATGCTGTATTCCACCATATCCGCCCAATGATTCCTGATAGGCTCCAGTGTGGAACAATCCAATGTATTGAGATTTGCCATCAGCGATTTTGGGTAAGAAAACTGCATTTTGATGTGCTTCGGCGTTGTAATAATCCTGACTGTCGCAGGTAAGTCCGCCAAGGTTAACGCGTTGATATTCTGACTCCCAATTGTTAATTGCTAACAGAATAAAGCGTTGATCAATGGCCCAAGTATCAGGTAAAGTTGTCATGAAAGAGCTGTCAATCATGTTCCAAAGTTCTCTGTCGTTTTGTTGTTTTTGGTCGATAATTGAATATAGAACGGCTCCACTTTCACCCACAGTAAATGAACCGAATTCAGTAAAAATATTTGGTTCGGCCACTACATTTCGTTCACAAATACTTTTAATTTGTGATATAATTTCTTCTGCCATATACTCGTAATCATAGTCAAAAGAGAGTGAGTTTTTAATTGGAAATCCTCCTCCGATGTTAAGTGAGTCGAGTTCTGGACATACTTTTTTTAGTTCACAATAAAGGTTCACAAACTTAGAAAGTTCATTCCAGTAATAGGCTGTATCTTTTATTCCGGTATTGATAAAGAAGTGGAGCATTTTAAGCTCGAATTTTGGATTTCCTTTTATTTTTTCTTCATAATAACTTACTACGTCATTATATCTGATTCCAAGACGTGAAGTGTAAAAATCAAACCTGGGTTCTTCTTCTGAAGCAATTCTGATTCCGATTTTACATTTTTTTGTCAGAATACCTTTATATTTTTCAAGCTCAAAGATATTGTCGAGTATTGGGAGTGTGTTTTCGAATCCCAAATTAATTAAATTGGCAATGTTCTCAATGTATTGTGGGCGTTTAAACCCATTGCAGATAATGTATTTATCCTTATTGATCTTGCCAAGTTTATAGAGTTCTTCAACTAAATGAATGTCAAATGCCGATGATGTTTCAAGATGCACTTCGTTCTTGACTACTTCTTCTAAAATAAAAGAAAAATGAGAACTCTTAGTGCAATAACAATAATTGTAATCTCCATTGTAATCTACCTTTGCTATGGCAACATTAAACAAACGTTTAGCCTTTTGAATCTGCGTAGTTATTTTAGGCAGGTAGGTTATTTTTAATGGCGTACCATATTGTTTTATGATGTCCATTAAGTCTATGCCGTGAAAGTAAAGCTCATTATCTAAAACTTTAAATTCTTCCTGGGGGAACTCAAAAGATTGTTCAACCAGATCGCTGTATTTGTTTTTCATCTTAAATGTAAGTTAGTCGGATTGGTAAAAAAATTACAATGTAAGTAACTCGGATTGCTATTAAAGTGCAAAAATATTAAAAATGGTTATACTATAAAAGATAAATTTATATTTATATGTTATTTTTAAGTGAAATGATGAATAATTATCATTGATTTACACAATTCTTCATATTGAATATGAATTTTGGCAAGTAATAAAGAGTTTTTTAGAAGGGATATCTCTATTGAAATTTAAAGAAATAGTTATCCGAAGATTTTACCTTGAAATTTAGCCCCAATACGAATTGATAATTTTTATTTAAAATGTTGTTTTCATCATGTGTAATGTCGCCGGAAGGCAAGTAACCTGAATCAGGCAAGCCCACGAGATCTATTGTTGAAGAGTTACCAGAACGATTAATGTCCATTAAATAGTTACTTCTATTATCGTAAGCGGTGGAATATTGGGTAACAAAATGATATTGCCGGATTGAATATAGCACAAGAACTGTAAAAAGCAAGTAAATTGAAAATCTTGAAATACTCTTTAAAATAATGCTTTTAGTGGAATAACCGAGTTGAAAAAAGAATGTTGAACCTGCAAGTGCAAACACAAGACTAATTGGTGTCCATGCACGTAAAGGCCCAGGTCCATGGAAAACATAGAGCAAAGGTGAAACTGTCGATATCAATACTAGTAGCAGTATTAATGAGAAAATTTTCAGTATATTTTTTTTTAAATTTTTGTTAATTTTAAATTTATAAGTAATGCCTTTTTGCCGAAGAAAAATTCCTAAAAAATAAAAAGTTACCAAGAATAAAAGTGCGATACAATTTTTATAATTAAAGATTGCTTTTTGAAAATTTGAAAAAGAATATTCGTTTATTTTATCACTATTTTTATTGGGTAAAGAAGCATATTCTGCATTTATAATTCCTTGATTTATAATTCGTTTTGAGGTCCCTTTGCCTGAGAGATTTATTATAAACGAAATGCTGACAATTGTTAAGGATAGGATTGTCTTTCTGTAAATATTTTTAAATAAAATTCTGAGTTTTTCTTTTCTATTTTTATTAAAATAAAGAAATATTGTAAACAGTCCTAATAATAATATCAGAAAAAGTGCGAAATTTTCTGAGGAACCACCTGCAAATGCGAATGAAATTACAAGAATTATTATATCCAGAATTGAAATGCTTTTTTTTAATAGAAACGCTATCCCAATTATTCCAAAAATACAGGAAAGTAAATGTATCGTAGAAGAAATAAGCCAGAACCATGTTTCTGAAACCTGGAACGTTCCGAAGAAAAATGCGCCAATCCAGAGAATTGAGTATAGCAAAATTAATTTAGAAGGAATTGCTGACTTGAAAAGCAATTCAGCAACCGACCTGAAAAGTTTATAAACGGCAAAAACAAGTAAAGAAAAAGTTGCAAAATGATAAGCAAGTATAAAATGATTGAGATGAAGAAATTCAATATTATTCCCAAAAAAGATATTAAAAATTACTTTTGAGGGCAAGCGAAAAGAATGTTCATTAAACGAAAAGAATAGAGAACCCGACCAACCTTGCTGCCTGAAAACCCTGATAAATTCGAAATCTTCAGAGACAGGGCGGTTATTTGCGGCAAGTATGAAGAAGAATGCCAGAAAACCCAGTGCAATTGCAGCTAGAACTATTTTGTCGATTTTGAGAGTCAATGTTGAAAATATATTCATCATGTTTATTGATAAAAAAAATCCCGAAAGAGATTGTTTGTCAATTTCGGGATGAATACTCAAATTTACGGTGTTAATTAATAAACCTAAACATTTTATTCCAGCGAATTTTTCCATCAAAAAAGGATTTGTTGGGATCAAGCGAAAGCCAAACAAATACAGCTTTTCCTACAATATGATCTTCAGGTACAAATCCCCAGTATCGCGAATCGGCTGAGTTATGCCTATTGTCTCCCATCATCCAATAATAGTTCATTTTAAATGTGTATGAAGTTGATTCTTTTCCATTTATAAATATTTTACCGTCTTTAACAGCGAAATCATTTTCTTCATAAACATCAATAATCCGTTCGTAAATAGAAATATTTGACGTATCTAATTTTACAGTAGTTCCGGCAGCAGGAATTGTTAACGGTCCAAAATTGTCAATATTCCACTTGTGCAAAGTATCAAAGGGGAATAAATTCTGATCGAAAACTCCTTTTGGTGTAACTATTTTTTCAACAGATAAAATATTCGGCATACTTTTAAGTTTTTCAGCAGCAGTTTCGGTAAGTGCGAATAAATAAGAGCCATCAGGAAGATTTTCTTTATCAGTGATGTCAAGTTTTTCCAGAGTTTTCTTGTTTATAGCATCAGTTTTGGTTTTTACAATATATTTATACTCCGCATTTTCTGGAAGTTTTAGTTCTTTTCCATTTATGAAAACTTTTTGGTCAACAATCTCGAGTTTATCACCGGGAATTCCAATACAGCGCTTGATAAAGTTTTCTCTTTTATCCACAGGCCTTGAAACCACATGATAATTGGCCCACACATAATCGCGGCCAGCTTCCTTACACATTGCATAATAACTTCTGTTGCTGCCAAGTTCGAGTGTTGTAGTATCGCCATCGGGGTAATTAAAAACCACAACATCATTGTTTTCGATTGATGAAAATCCTGGGAAACGGTAATAATCTAGATTAATCCATTCGAGGTATGATTTGGTGTATTTTGTGAGTGGAAGTGTATGATGTGCAAAAGGAAAGGATAGAGGCGTATTCGGTACTTTTGGACCATAACTTATTTTACTTACAAAAAGGAAATCGCCTACCAGAAGCGACTTTTCCATTGAAGACGTTGGAATTGTGTATGCTTCAATTAAAAAAGTGCGGATAATAGTTGCTGCAATTACTGCAAAAATAATTGCATCGGCCCATTCACGAACTACAGATTTTTTGATGAAAGGTCTTTTCTCAGGATCAAGATAAGTCTCACTTTTCACAAAACCCAGATATGGTAAATAGAAAAATGGAAAAATCACGCCAATTGATTGAGAACCCAGACCATATTTCTGATAACATTTTAAAACTTCAACAATCATAAGCAAAACAACAAAAACATTGATGAAAGGAATGATAAGAAAAACATACCACCATAAAGGTTTTTTGATTAATTGTAGCCATATATAAAAATTATAAAATGGAATCAGGAATTTCCATCCTTTTTCTCCTGCTTTTTCAAAAAACAACCACATTCCAATTGTAAATCCAATAAGTGTGAGCAAAAATAAAATCATGTAAATGTTCATGGTGTATAATTATAAGTTTAACATGTCAGCCATTGTAAAGAATCCTTTTTTTCCTATAAGCCATTCTGCAGCTAAAACAGCACCAAAGGCAAAGCCCTTTCGGCTATGAGCAGTATGTTTCAATTCGATCTGATCAAATTCCGAATTATAAATAACGGAATGTATGCCAAAAACATTGCCCTTTCGATGCGAAATAATTTCAATTTGTTCGGGATTCACAGTTTCCTGATTAATCCATGATTTTTTTATCTCAGAAACAGCAAGAATATCATTTGCAAGTGTTATTGCGGTACCGCTTGGCGAATCTTTTTTCTGAAGGTGATGTGTTTCTTCAATTGTAACGTTATATTGTGTTTGTTTGTCAAATATTACGGACATTTTACGGTTTAGTTCAAATGCGATGTTCATTCCAATACTGAAATTTGAAGCAAAGAAAACAGATTTTTCTTGTTCAGTACAATAATTTTTGAGTTCTTCCAAATGTTCATACCATCCAGTAGTACCAGTCACAACCGGAACATTACAATCGCAATATCGTAGAATATTATTATAGGCAATTTCAGGAAGGCTGAAGTCAATGATTACATCGGCTTTTGACCATTCATCAAATTTTTCATTCAATTGCGCCTCGTTATCAACTATTGTTGAAATTTCATGGTGTCGCTGTAAAGCTATTTGCTCTACTTCTTTTCCCATTTTTCCATATCCGGATAGAACTATTTTCAAATTATCTGAAAGATTTTAAATTTAAACTTAGTGAAATTCCTGGAGAAACTTTGTTTTGGCTTAATAAAAGCATTGGTGAAGCCCTCAAACTTAAATTGTCATCGATATCAAAATTATACAAATGTGCATCAACACTAGCATCAATAATATTCAGGGCATATATCGCAACGCCAACAATAACAGTAAGCTCCAAATTTCTACGGTAATAATTTTTTAAATCGAGAAGGTTCTGGGTAGTGTATTTCCCATCGTAATCGTCAATAGTAGCAGGGTCGTTGTCTGTACGTAATTTAAAAGCAGTTTTATATTTTGAATAATATTTATTGTTAGTGACCGCAAAATAAGTAACGGCAGCAGCACCAGTGTATATAATAGGAATTTTCCAGTACTTTTTATTATAAGCTTGTCCCAAACCGGGCAATACAGCCGACATTATTGAGGCGGTTTTCGGAGAATGGGGTTTCGTTATTACGCTGTCAGAAACCTGGGCATTTAATAATGTGTTTCCGAAAAAAAAACCTGTAAAACACAACAATAAGAGTATTTTTACAGCAGTTGTCACTCTTTTTCGGAATGTAATCATAGATGTTAAATATTTCCGAATTTAGAAATGAAAATTTCAAGCTCTTCATCTGATTTGAAACGAAAAGTTATCAGACCATTTCCTCGCGAGTTTTTTTTGATTTCGGTTTTTAATCCAGATAATTTAGAAAGCTGATCGCGAAATTTATTATATTTTGCAGGCAAAACTGGCGTTTTCGCTTTTTCAAACTGAATGGTATCGCCAACGTTACGAACAATCTGTTCTGTTTGTCTTACCGAAAGGTCTCTTTTGATAATGTCATCAAGTATCGAAAGGAGTTTTTGAACATTTTTAACATTAATTAAAGCTCTTGCGTGACCCATACTAACTTTTTCCTGCCGCAGAGCCAATTGAACAGCAGCTGGAAGTTTCAGTAATCTGAGATAGTTAGTTACTGTTGTTCGGTTGGTACCAACTTTTTCGCTTAATTGCTCCTGAGTAAGTTGGCACTCTTCAATCAGGCGCTGATATGTGATTGAAATTTCAATTGCATTAAGGTTTTTGCGTTGGATGTTTTCAACCAAGGCCATTTCGAGCATTCCGTGATCGGTAGAAGTGCGAACGTAAGCAGGAATCATATCCATGCCTATTATTTTAGAAGCTTTTAGTCTGCGCTCACCTGAAATCAGCTCATAGTTTCCTTTCTGATTTAATCTAACAGTTACAGGCTGAATAATGCCTTGCTGTTTGATTGATTCTGCGAGTTCCTGAAGGGCATCTTCGTCAAAATCTTGTCGAGGCTGAAAAGGATTGGCAATAATACTATCTACCGGAATGTTTGCAATTGTTCCGGGAGCACTTTTGCCAGAGGAATTCTTTAATTCGGAGAGAATTTCGTTATCGTTATTATTAAGTAAGGCGCTAAGCCCCCGACCGAGTGCCTGTTTTTTAGGATTCATCTGCGATATGTATTTTTTTATCGTTTGAACTGATTTGTGTCATTTGGTTTTTCTGAAGTATTTCCCGTGCTAAATTCATGTAATTTAATGCACCTCGACTTTGTGGATCATGCATAATAATGGTTTCGCCAAAACTGGGAGCTTCACCAAGTTTTGTGTTCCGTTGAATAATTGTTTCAAAAACCATCTGTGCAAAGTGAGTTCTCACATCCTCAACCACCTGATTGGAGAGTCTCAGCCGCGAATCGTACATGGTAAGTAAAATGCCTTCTATATCTAAACTTTCATTAATGCGTGTTTGAACAATTTTAATGGTATTTAAAAGTTTACCTAAACCTTCAAGTGCAAAATATTCGCATTGTACAGGAATAATAACAGAATCAGCGGCAGCAAGTGCATTAACCGTCACTAGACCCAAAGATGGAGAGCAATCAATAATAATAAAATCATAATCGTTTCTTATTTTATTGATGACTTTGCGCATCATTTTTTCCCTATTGGGCAAATTAATAATTTCAATTTCGGCACCTACCAGATCAATATGTGCAGGAATAAGATCCAAATTAGGAGTAGAAGTATTTAGAATAATGTTACGTGGTTCTACATCATCAATTATGCATTCGTAAATGCTGGTTTTAATATTTTTGGGATCAAAGCCAACACCGGAAGTGGCATTTGCTTGGGGATCGGCATCAATTAACAGTGTTTTATGTTCAAGAACTGCAAGACAAGCAGCAAGATTTATAGCAGATGTGGTTTTTCCAACTCCTCCTTTTTGATTTGCAATAGCAATAACCTTAGTCATTTTACTTTTTAAAATTTAATGTTTCTCCAACAGATAATAAAATAAGTTCCTTTCCTGCCCGTGAAAATTTTTCCAGTGCAGCGTTGGTGTCAATTGTTATGGCCGGAAATGTATTGTAATGCATTCCAATTACTTTATCACAATGAATCATTGACGTAGCAATAATAGCATTATCAATGCCCATAGTGAAATTATTGCCAATGGGAAGCATAGCAAAATCTATCGAAAGATATTCTCCAATAAGTTTCATATCGCTAAATAATCCGGTATCGCCAGCAAAGTAAAAATTTCCTTCTTCACTTTCGATAATAAATCCACCAGGGTTGCCGCCGTAAGTGCCATCAGGCATTGAACTTGAATGTGTAGCGTTAAAGTATTTTACATAACCATATTCAAACTTATATTTCCCACCGATATTCATTGCATGAGTGTTCTTAAGTCCTTTTTTTTCAAGCCAGTTAATGATCTCAAAATTAGAAACAACAATAGCGTCTGAATTGTTGGCAATGGGAATGCAGTCGGCAATGTGGTCGGCATGGCCATGAGTAATAAGTATAAAATCTGGCTTAAGCGAATAGATATCAATATGTTTTGCTAAAGGGTTTCCAGAGATAAAGGGATCGAATAATAGCGATTTCCCTTTGATTTCAACCATAAAACAAGAATGTCCAAGAAAACGTATGTTCATAAAACCTGATTTTTTTTAGGATGCAAATTTAAACAAATAAAGCCTTATTTCAACCAATTAGTTATGAACAATCAGCCCGATTTATGAGTAAATCCGAACAATTTAACAACCACATGGAAAATGAAATCCGGAACTAAAATAAAAGATTATTTATTTTCGTCAGAATCTTCGGTTGATGCATTCAAATCGTCGAAATCAACATCAGTAAACCCCTTGTGATGCTCTGTGTTTTCAGATGGTTCCGTACGAATACCTGTATTGATGAAATTAACTACATCATTTAGTCCATCGGAGAATTTTTCAAAATCTTCTTTGTACAGAAATAATTTATGTTTTTCGTACGAAAATCTTCCATCTTCTGGGTTAAACCTTTTTTTACTTTCTGTAATGGTAAGGTAGTACTCATCAGATTTTGTTGCTTTTACATCAAAAAAATAGGTTCTTTTCCCTGCTCTGACAGATTTCGAATATATTTCCGTTTTTTGTCTGTCATTGTTTTCCATCTCTTCCATAAAAATAGTATATTCGTTTGCACGATTGCAAATATAAAAAAAAATAATATTTGAACTGAAAAAATTGATTTTTTTGTGAAAAGCTTTCATCGCAGTTACTTTCCATTTCTTTTAGAAATTAGGCTTTTTAAAAATGCTTTGAATGAGTAATGTTTTTTTTTTATCATTATTTTGGAAAAAAAGGTACTTTTGCCACCAGTCAAAAAAATATCATTAACGTTCTAATTTTTTATTTGTATGATAAGCAGAAGGCAATTGCGAATAAAAGTAATGCAAACCTTATTTGCATTCTTTAATTCCGGGATAGACAGTATTCAGGCGGGAGAAAAAGAATTGATGCTTAACATTGAACGTTTTTTTGAATTGTTTCTTTATCAAACTTCACTTCTTACCGAAATACTTCATGCTGCAAATAATCATATTGAGGATTGCAGAAATAAGCATCTTCCGGGTTATGATGACCTGAACCCAAACCTTCGTTTTGTTCAAAATCCCATATTAAATGCTTTAGCTGAAAACCCAATGCTGCTAAAGCAATTTGAAACACGGAAAATCTCTTGGGTGGGCGAATTTGATATTCCAAGGAAAATCTTTACTAATTTCAGGAACAGCAGTGATTATATCACATACCTTAATGCAGAAACGCCTTCGTATGAGCAAGAACAGCAAATTATTATCAAATTAATAAGGAAATTTATTCTTGACTTTGTTCCCCTTGATACATTTTATGAGGAAAAAAGCATTTTTTGGCTCGACGATATTGACATGGCTAACCTTATTCTGATAAACACTATTCGTGCTCTTGAAGAAGGAAAAATTGACAAAAAAGTAAATGAAATTGAATTTTATGTAAACGATGAAGATAGACTATTTGCAAAGGAATTGTTTGCCAAAACCATTATTCATTCTGATAAGTTTGCAACATTAATTTCTGAGCATACATTAAATTGGGAACTGGAACGTATTGCTTTTTTGGATATCATATTAATGAAAATGGCTATTATCGAATTTACTTCGTTTCCTTCAATTCCTATTAAAGTTACGCTAAATGAATACATTGAGATTGCCAAGGAATACAGCACTCCTAAAAGTGGTCTCTTTATTAATGGAGTACTTGATAACCTGATTGTTCAACTTAAGGAATCTAAGAAGATACGCAAAACAGGCCGCGGATTAAGATAAGCTTTAGATTTTAAACAGATATTTTCTTGCTTTTCTTTTGAGAAAGATTTACACAAAAATCTTACAAAGTTTGGTGCTAAAAATTAAAAAATTAGTTAAAGCATACAAAAATGTCGTAACTTTATAACTGATTACACAATCATTTTTTAAAGTTGTACTTAAAATTAAAAGCCATGAGAACAATTTATTTATGTCCGTTATGCAAAGGTCATTTAAATGTAAATGATAATATTGTCCTCATCATCAAGGATGAAAGAGGGAATAAAGGGTTGGTTTTTCTTCATACTGAACTGGGCAATTATACAAGCCAAATGAGTTCTACGCTTAAAATAGAAAAGGGAGAACCGACCGAATTTTTTTGTCCGTTCTGTCAAATGAATATTGAGTATCATAAGGATAAAACCAACCTTGCAAAACTGATACGAATTGATGAAAATAAAAAAGAAAGCCAGATTGTTTTTTCAAAAATATACGGTGAGGAGGTAACTTATCATATTGAAGATAGGGATATCAAATCATACGGATTGCACGCCGTTAAGTATATGGATCCTGAGTGGCATCTCAAGTAACAATTGAATCATTTGCAATATTTTTCAAATTTTTATTAGTTTGTTCGGATTACCGTATATTTCTTAGGCATCCAGATTCAAAACGCAAAAATCAATCAATTTTTATCCCAAATTCCGCATTAAAAAATCTCTAATGCGAAGCGTTAGAAGAATTATAGTGCAATTTGTTGAATTTCGTAAATATACGTTACACATTTTTGTTTCAGAATCGATAAAGTAAATGTATTCCAAACAAGAAAAATTTGTTAGGAACATTTACTAAATCGGGATAAACCCAATTAAATCATTAGTTCGCATACTCCTAATGATTAATTTGGGTTTATTTAATATTCTAACATTAACAAGATTTAACTTAATAATATAAAAAGTGATTCTTGATTTTTTATTTAATGTAGAACATTGATTGTGAGCGAATTGCTTTTAAGCAATAATTCGACATACTTTAAATATGAGTGATAAATTCAAGTTGATTTCAATTTCTGAAAAAATCAAAAATTGTTTATTTAGGAAAGACGCTTAGTTTTTTTTAATTTTGCAAAAAAATAAGATATGAAAAGGATCACAATTTTTGGTATTGGAATTTTTATTGCTTTTATGGTTGTTGTTTCATGTAAAAGTGGTAACTCTACTAAAAATAATGAAGAGAATATTTCTTCCGAAGTTATTACAAACACAAACACTGCTGATGGCAGTGGCGATACATCGAGTTTGCCGAAATTTTTATTCGACGAAGAAGTTCATGATTTTGGAAGGATAATACAGGGAGAAAAAGTAAGCTTTTCTTACAAATTTAAGAACGTTGGCAAATCGAGCCTGCTTATTTCTGATGCAAAAGGCAGTTGTGGATGCACTGTTGCCGATTTCCCCCAAAAACCTATTGCTCCAGGTGAAGGCGGAACCATTGATGTGAAGTTTAATACCGATGGTAAAAAAGGATTTCAGAATAAAACAATAACTCTTATAGCAAATACACAACCTAACACAAAAGTATTAACCATTAAGGCACAGATACAGGTGCCCGAAGAAGATAAATAATAACCCGCAAATTTTAAAATTATGATTAACACATTCCTAACAGTTTTATTAATGTCTGGTCAGCAAGGTGCTGATGGCAAATCAAATCCATTTATGTCGATGTTGCCTTTAATCCTCATCATTGTTGTTTTCTATTTTTTCATGATCCGCCCGCAGATGAAGAAAAACAAAGATCAGAAAAAGTTCAGGGAAGCTCTGAAAAAAGGAGATAAAGTTATTACTATTGGTGGTGTTCATGGAAAAATTATTGAAGTGAATGATACAACTTTCATTATTGAAACTGAAGGACAGGGAAGACTTAAAATTGAAAGATCAGCAGTAGCTTTGAATGCTGTTGAACCAATTAACGAAAAGCAATAGTCTGCGAAATTATCGCATTCAAATAAACTAAACATTGAAAAGAGGATTTATCAATCCATCTGTTCGAAGAAAAGCAGGATTACGCCGAAATGCATTTATTTTTATAATGTGTTTCGGTATTTCTGCATTTATATGGGCACTCATCAAGCTTTCTAAGGAATATGCTGAAGTGTTTACTTATTCTGTAAACTATAAAGGATTGCCGGCGAACAAACAACTTGCAAATTATCCTGATACCGTTTTCAATATTACATTAAAGCAAAAAGGGTTCAAAGTTTTGATGCATAAACTTTCTTCCAAATCAAACAATATCGAAATTGATATATCAAACAAACTTCATCCGTTTATTAAGGAAAAAAATAATTTTTATGTTCTGACTTCTGAATTGTTTTCTCAGATTAATTCTCAGATTTCTTCAGCCAGTTCTGTAGTTGCTATTTCACCAGATACAATTAAATATCATTTTGACCGAACCGTTACAAGAAAAGTTCCTGTAAAACCACTTTTCGAACTTAGTTTTGAAAAGCAGTATAACCTTTCAGGTAAAATTAAACTTGTTCCTGAAAGCCTTATTGTTAAAGGGCCGAAAAATATTGTTGATACACTTAATTTGATTGCTTCAGATATAAAAAAACTATCCGATATCAATAAATCCCAGATAATAACTGTTCACTTCGAAAAGTTTTGTAAGGAATACAGGACTTCTATAGAGCCGGATTATGTTAAAGCATTTATTCCAGTTGACAAATATACCGAATCTACTATCGAAATTCCAGTAATTGTTAAAAATGCACCACCAAAATACAATATTAAATCTTTGCCCGAAAAAGTTAAAATTATTTACCTGGTGGGACTTCGCGACTATAAAAAGGTAAAGCCGGAAATGTTTACGGTATTTGTAGATTATACAAAAGCAAAGGACTTTATGATTAAAGTGGAGATTTCCGAAAAACCTGAATTTGTAAAAGTGAGCAAAATTGTTCCCGAAAAGATTGAATATATTCTTTTCTGATGGCAATAAATTTAGCACTCACCGGCAATATCGGAAGTGGAAAAACCACTGTCAGCCGTATTTTTGAAGCAATGCAAATTCCTGTTTATTGTTCTGATGAAAAGGCAAAATCTTTTTTAGCATTACCAAAAATTGAAATTGAAATTAAAAATTATTTTGGAACTTCTGTTTTTGATTCAAACGGAGTGCTTGATAAAAAGGCACTTGCAGGAATCGTTTTTGAAAACATCAGCAAATTGAAATTTTTAAATAACCTGATACATCCATTGGTAATTGATGATTACAAGCATTGGCTTGTGGAGAATAGCGAAGCTCCTTATACCATTATGGAATCAGCAATTATATTTGAAAATCAATTAGAGAAAATATTTGATAAAATTATTTATGTGTATTGTCCTCAGCAAATACGCATGGAACGGATTATTCAGCGAGACAAAACAAATTCGGAACTCGTGCAAAAACGATTTGATGCTCAGCTTTCTGATGAAGAAAAAATGAAACATTCGGATATTATTATTTACAATGATAATTCGCAAGCCCTTATTCCTCAAGTGCTGGAAATTGATATGCTTCTTAAGGGAAATCAATAAATAAATTCTTCTAGTTTACTACGTTTATTGTTTTCACTTTTGTGGGAGTGGCTGAATTGTTTTCATAAATATAGAAAATAATTGTAGAGGGCGACCCACTAGTTTCGATAGGGATGTTTATTGTTTGGCCCGAGCCAGTTGCTGTGAGTGTTTGATTGCTGCTCCATGCATTGCACTCCCATCCGTTATTTTCCATGATAAAAATTCCATAACTCGTTGGTGGAGTTGATTCAACACTAACTTTCAACGCAGTACCTTTGGGAAGATAAGCACCAAAAGAGAAAGTAGTTTGATTGGGAATAGTTTGTAAAGAATCAGCTAACAAATTTATTCTATTGTCTATTACCGTGGGATATTCAATATTTTTAGTAAAAATATATTCAGTAGAATCGATGAACAGATTGAGATATTTTTCAAAATTTGCTATTGTGGCTGAAATTCCAAGCGATTGGTATTTGGTTTCAATATTGGATCTTATCAAATCCTGTCGAAGAAGTTTTGCATCATTAATCAATTCCGAACCTAAAGCAGTGCTATTTAAAACACCATCCGTTCTGAAGTCAGTTGCTATGTCACCCAGTAATTGAGTGAGTTCTGCTTCGGTTCTGTAGCCTTGCAGAATTACTGAAACGGCTAACAATATTGCATTGTCATCACCGCTTTTTGAAATGTCAAGCAATTCTGATTCTGATATTGTATCCTTGTGAATTGAAAAAATGTTGAGAATTTCTTTTTGAGCCTGTTTTTTTGCATCGTAAAAACTGGAACCGTATTTTATCAGATATTCAATACGCGAAACCTCCAAAGTTGTCATTAAATTTATGTTTAATGTGGCCTTGTTTGAAAGGTCCGACATGGCATACAATGAAAGTGACGATAACGAGTTTGAATTCGAGACTTCATTGAAATAATAACCGTCGCATTTAATTTTTGCATAATTGGTTACAAGTGTTAGGTTTGATAATTCAAAACTACCAGAATTGTCCTGAATCTGGCTTATGTAATTTTTGCCGGTTTGAGTAAAAGTGGAATCTAATTCATATATGGTGATGTTGGAACCATTGACAAAAGGCCCTTTTTGACAATTTCCTGAAATTTTATCCTTGATGAGCGGTTGAACTTGGTCTTTGATTTCAATGTCTTTTTTGCACGAAAAATTTAGCAAAGTGAAGAACACAATAACAGTGATTGAAATGAAAAACGAATAATTTAGCAATGGTTTAGTTTTCATATTGTTGCTGGTTTCACTTAGTGAATAGTAAAGATACAACATAAAATTTAAGGGCTAAAATAATTGCCGAAATAATTTATGAATATTTTATCCTTATTTCCTCAAGCTGAGCTACAATCAGTTCTAAACAATTCAAGGTTGCTGGTAATAAATGGAAGCTTATGTCTTATTAGATTGCACGATTTCTCTTAACACAATTTGAGCAGTTGTTCGCGTTTTTTGCTCCAGAAGGATTTCCTTTTTCTGTGTAATTGCATCAATAGTAGGGCGGTTATAGTTCCTGATTGTACAAAGTTCAAGCCCTAAATTGTATTTTATTGTAAAATTATTTTTCAAAGCAGTGATGAAATGTTCAAATTTTTCTTCTGAATAATCAATTACTATTGAAAAACTGATGGCCGTGTTTTGCATTAGGTTGATTGCGATTTTATTTTCAGCGCAAATTGAAAAGATGTCTCTGAGATTTACTTCGTCAATAAAAGAAAAATCGTTAGGAAAAATTGAAATAAGCACCTGATTAACTTTGAAAATATAAACGGGCAATGGAAGTTTCACATCATTATTGTTTATAATCGTTCCTGGTTTTTCATGATTCATAAACGATCGAACATAAAGAGGAATCTTTTTATTTTGGAGTGGTTTAATGGTTTTTGGATGAATTACAGTAGCGCCGTAATAAGCCAATTCCACTGCGTCATAATACGAAAGTTCTTTAATAAAGTATGTGTCTTCAAAATATTTAGGATCAGCATTTAGTACACCGGGAACATCCTTCCAAATAGTTACAGCCGTTGCGTCGAGGCAATAAGCCATGATTGCAGCAGAATAATCGCTCCCTTCGCGTCCAAGCGTTGTGATAAAACCATCTTCTGAACGACCGATAAACCCTTGCAATACGTATATTTTTTTTGTAAGAATATCTTTGTTAAACTTTGTCTGGATTTTTCCAAGTGTCTTTTCCCAGTTTACGTTGGCATTCCTGTATTCGTTATCGGTTGTGATAAGTTGTGTAATGTCGAACCATGAATTTTCAATACCCACAAAATTCAGGTAATGGTTAAGAATAGTAGATGATATCATTTCTCCGAATGAAACAATCTGGTCGTATTCATAATTAAAATTAGCAGACAGAGGTTGTGAAAGGGTTTTGTTTAAATCGTCAAAAAGCTTGTCAATGCTAGAGAAAACTGGAAGAGAATGATCAGTGAACAACTCATTAAGAATAGTATAATGATAATTTTTAACTTCCTCATAAGCTGGAATTAAATCATTTGTTTTCTGAATCCTTGCATTTACAACACGTTCGAGAGCATTGGTTGTTTTGCCCATGGCAGAAATGATAATTACAATATTTGTATTATCGAATTGCCTGAGAATTGATGGGATATTGCGAATACTCGCTGTATCTTTTACGGATGCACCGCCAAATTTAAATACTTCCATTAAATAAATTTCTTTTCAATAAGTGTTTCTGCAATTTGAACAGCGTTGGTAGCTGCGCCTTTGCGTAAATTGTCTGATACAACCCACATGTTTAAACTGTTTTGCTGTGAAAGGTCTCTGCGTATTCTTCCAACAAAAACATCATCCTTTTCTTGTGCAAACAGAGGCATTGGATAAAGGTTTTCCTTAACATTATCCTGTACAACAACACCAGGCGAATTTGAAAGTAATTCAAAAACATCTTCGATATTAAAATCATTTTCAAATTCGATATTTATTGATTCAGAATGCCCGCCAATAACAGGAATTCTTACCACTGTTGCCGTGATTTTGATAGAGTCGTCTCCAAGAATTTTTCGTGTTTCGTCAACGAGTTTTATTTCTTCAGTTGTATAGCCATTGTCTGTAAATGTTCCACCGTGCGGGAAGCAATTCAAATCAATTGTGTATGGATATATTTTTTCAGTATGAATTCCTTTGCGTTCATTCAACAATTGCTGAACTGCTTTTTGGCCAGTACCTGTGACTGATTGATAGGTTGAGATTACAAGGCGTTTTATTTTGTATCTGCGATGTAACGGAGCAATGGCAAGCACAAGCTGAATGGTTGAACAATTCGGGTTTGCAATTATTTTATCGGTTTTTGTCAGCACTCTTGCATTCACTTCAGGAATAACAAGCTTTTTTTCAGGAAACATGCGCCATGCCGAACTATTGTCGATAACAAATGTTCCCTCTTCCGCAAAAATTGGAGCATATTGAAGCGACACCACACTGCCTGCTGAAAATATTGCTATGTGAGGCTTTTTAGCAATGGCATCCTCAATACTCATTACAGGATATTTTTTTCCGTTGAACAAAACTTCTTTACCAATTGAGTTTTTGGAAGCGACAGGATAAAATTCAGTTATAGGAAATTTTCTTTCCTCAAGCACCCTCACCATCTTTTGTCCTACAAGACCGGTAGAACCAATAACTGCAATTTTCATTTTTATATTGAATTATTTTTTTATTATTTTACGAAACACGTTTTGTTTCTTTGTTTTTAGAGTAATAATATAAGTGCCTCTCGAAAAATCATCATTATCAATAGGAATAACATATCTTTCGTTAGAATTATAAAAACCTGAAACTTCTTTAACTCTTATTCCTGTTATGTTATAGAATGTTATAGTTACATGATCTGGTTTATTTAACATAAAATACAACTGGCTGTTTTCTGAAAAAGGATTTGGATAACACCCGAAATCACTGACAAAAAGTTCTTCACATTCTGGGTTTTCAATTGATGAATGATCTACTGTCGGAAAATTACTTCTGTAAATACCGTAACCACAGCAAACATTAACATAAACATAATCGCTTGAATTTATAAATATCCTGATAAGATTATCTCTGTCTAGAGTATCGCCGAGCAATGTCCAAGAAACACCGTTATCTGTAGAATAATAAGGACCATTGTAAGTAGAAACAAAAAGGTGATTTTGCGAATTTTCATCCAATGAAGTCACATGCAAAGTGTCTAGTGCAAAGTGATCCCAGGTGCTAAGGGCTGAATTGTATTTGTACAAGCCGCAAAATTCAGTGCCAGCAAAAATATCCTGCGAAGCTGAAATGTATAGACATGTAGTATTGCAAGCCGAAGGAAGGCCGGCAGAAAAAGATTGCCATGTTTGTCCGGTATCCTGCGACGTATAAAGTCCGGGGTTTGCAAGCGCATATAAAATTCCTTGCCCCGAAAAAGAGAGCGATTGAATGTCTTTTCCTGCAAGTCCATTCAGGTTCCATGATATTCCATCGTTATAACTCACATAAACACCGCTATCAGTGGCCGCAATTATCAGCCCGGTTGCAGGAACAAGAATATCATTAATAAAATGATTCATTATTCCCAGATTGTCATAAGTAACAAAATTATCCAATGACCTTAGAATTCCTTGGTTTTCGGTGCCTGCATACATTCTTCCGTTCATATCTTTTGCAAGAGCGTGCACATATATTCCTTGAAGTGCGGCAGCATGCCATACCGAATCATGATCACTGGTGCTGAAAAGCCCGCCAGAAAGTGAACCAATAAGAACATTTCCCTGATTGTCGTTTTCAAATGCAAGCGCAGTTGTAATGGGAAGACCAGTAATAAAGTGCCAGTAACCCTGAGCATTTGAAGCAAGCAGGAGACTTGTAAATAAAATTGTGAAAAATATTTTCTTCATTGATTTATAATCAGGTATAAAATTACGAATAAAAAGGGGATGAAGAAAATTTCAAGTTTTGATTTTTAATCCAAATTTTTATTTCATTTAATCGTTATCTGGCATAAGCTTCAAGGTGTCTGTTTTAAATTCAATTTCATTGTGGCGTATTTTGCCACCGGTATAAGCTGTTGCTAAAGCAAAATATGAATTCAGCATTGCAAGAACAAAAAGGATAAAAGTAATGCGATGAAGAAAAATTTTTGATTTTTTCCCAAATATAAGGCCAGCAATTGCAAGCGCTCCAATTATTGATATTCCTATAAAAAAGTAAAGCGCCATTTCTTCATGTGGTTCGGTTAGCGATTCTGTTATACCTGGAATTGTGTGCACAATTTGTGCGGAAATATCACCTGTAAAAAATACAGGAATTGCAGTAAGGCCTGCAATTGCATACACCACTAAGGATGCGATACGAAGATCGTGACTGCTTTTTATTAAAGCCCAAATGTTAAGAAATAACGCAAAGGCCATTCCTATTACAGGAACATGGCTAAGAATGAGATGATAATGAGCGGTATTCATATTATATTATTTTATTTTTGTAAAAATATAATTTTATTTGTTCTTGTGTGTTGTTTGTTTAAATAATCATTAAATACTTTTGTTTTTTTTTAATTTATTGAAGCCAATTGCCATTTTTTTTCAATTTTGCTACCTTTACAGCGAATTAATAAATCAATGAAAATTCTTAAACATATTTTACGGGCTTCTGCATTTAAGAGAATTGCATTAATTTCCGCTATTTTATTGACAATATTGCTGATCCTGTTTCTAGTGTTTCGCAATACCATTCTGCATTCTATACTTGAAAAAAAAACAAATTCGTTTCGTGCTAAATATAATGCTGAAATAGTGATCGGAGATTCCCGTTTTTCAGGATTTACAGGTATTGTATTTGAAAATATTACACTTGTTCCGGATAATGGAGATACATTGTTGAACTGCCGGAAATTGTATGTTCATTTAAAGCTATTACCTCTTTTAATAGGTTCAGTTAAAATTGATGATGTCTCTTTAGAAAATACCGTGATTTCTGTTGTACAAAAACATGGAAAAAACAATTATAGTTTTTTACTTCGCTCTGAAAAAGACAAAATAACTAAAACCAACGAAAACACTAATAATTACGCCGATCATCTGAATAAAATATTTACTGGTATTTTTGATAAAATTCCCGACAATATAGAAATACATATGTTCGAGATCAAAGCATTGCTTGATAGCAATTTGTTTTCTTTGACCATGCCGGGTTTCAGTATCGAAGATCATGAATTTTTGACTGCGTTAAATGTTAATGATAACGGAAGTAGAAGCTTGTGCTTTTTAAGTGGAGAAATCATTAAAAGCAAACAATCCGTGAGATTTTGCATTTATGCCAATTCCGGGCAAAAAGTACATCTCCCATTTGTGAAATCAGGTTATGGTCTGCGCTGCGATTTTGATACGCTCAGTGCTGGATTTTATATAAATGGAGATGATAAAAAGATTGATTTCGTCGGTAAAGCTGCAATCAGCGGACTATTGTTGAATCACAAAAAGATTGCTGCCGGAGATGTTGCTTTTGAAAAACTTGCTATCGATTTTAATATTCATGCTAATGAATCATTTATCGAGTTGGATAGCAGTTCAGCCATAACATACAACCGTTTTATTTTCAATCCGTATATTCGTTTGAGCCAAAAACCAAAGTTGAAGATAAATATTAAAATAAATAATGAATTTGTTGCACAGGATCTCTTTGAATCCCTTCCCAATGGGCTGTTTTCAAACTTTGAAGGGATAAAAACAAAAGGGAAATTAAGGCTGAATGTTTTTTTTGAGCTTAATATGCAGCAGCCCGATTCGCTTAAATTTAAAGCATCTTTGACCGGAAATAAGTTTTCTGTCGTAAAATGGGGCATTACTGATTTTCGAAAAATAAATGGCACATTCAATTATTCGGTTTACGATGGCGAAAATGCAATTAGAACTTTTGCGGTAGGTCCCGAAAATCCTGACTATGTTTCTCTCGATCAGATTTCGAATTATTTAAAAGAGGCCGTTTTGATTTCCGAAAATGGTGGCTTTTTCTGGAGCGATGGGTTTAATGTGGAAGCATTCAGGCAATCAATAATTCAGAATATCCGCGAAGGCCGCTTTGTGCGCGGGGGAAGCACCATTGATATGCAATTGGTAAAAAATGTTTTTTTAACTAGAAATAAAACCATTGCCCGCAAGGCAGAGGAAATACTGATTGTTTGGCTGATCAATAGCCTTAATTTATGCTCAAAAGAAAAAATGTACGAAGTTTATTTGAATCTTATTGAATGGGGACCAGGAATATATGGAGTTACAGAAGCTTCACAGTATTATTTCAAAAAGAAACCATCGAAATTAAATCTTCCTGAAAGCATTTTTTTGGCTAGCATAATTCCAAAACCAAGATGGTTTAAATATTCATTTAATGAGAATGGAAAGCTGTTAGAACAAAATCAAGCATATTTTAGCCTTATTGCGCAAAAGCTTATCGAAAAGGAGAGCGCAGTTCCACAAGATACTTTTGAAATGCTTAAGAGAGTGAAATTAAAAGGACTTTCAAAACAATTTCTTGCCAAGGATACTAAGCATTTTAATCTTGATTCATTGAGAATAAAAAGTGATGACTGATTTTTGAATTAATATTCGAATTTGTCGGTTTTTCTAAGCATTGGAACTCTTTAATCCTTTTTTTTGATTTTTCTTCTTAATAAAATGACAGGTAACAAATAGAATTCCAACTACAACAAATGGGAAGGTGATAGCTAGAATTATTCCAAGGCTCAACCAAAAGGAATGATTCATATTGTAGTTCATGTTAAAAACAAAAGGGCTTATTCCGATTCCGATAATAATAAAAAGTATTCCCCCAACATATTCCCATTTCCATGCAATTATCAATAATGCAAGCAAAATAAGCGATGGAATTAAATGCATCAGCAAAGCAATCATTTTTTGCCAGAAAGTCAATTTAAGTTCAAATACATCCAGTGCGAACATACTTACAAACAGAATGGACAGAATACATATTATTCGGGGCAACCAATGACATAATCTGATGGATGTTTTCATAAGAGATTGTGATTTAATTTGATAAAGCCATTCTTTATTATTGATTCACAAAGTCAGTAATAATTGGATGTAATACCGTACTTATTCAAAATTAATACATTTTCATATCCAAATCAAGTTTTTTGTGTAATATTTTGAAATTTATTTATAATGTACGAAATTCAAATAATATAGTTAAAAATCTAAGTATATATTACAAATAATTAAAATTATATGATTAATGAAATTTGTAAATATTCTTTTTTGCATTTTTTTATAAAATTAGTTGCAAAGAATCAAAAAATGTTATAAATTTGTACTACCAATCCTATAGTATAAATATGATATTTAAAAAAATGAAAAAAATCTTTTTATTGCTGTTGTTATCTGCAGTGCCAGGTATTAACAGAGTTTATTCACAAACCTTGTATCAGATCAACACAAAGGCGAGTTCAATTACTGTTACTGGTACCTCAACTTTGCACGATTGGGATATGAAATCAAGTGATGTTACCGGAAAAATGACTGCAAGTGTTGAGTTAAAGGAAGTAAATCTGATTAGCGATGTGCTTGTAACCTGCAGTGCAAAAAACCTTTTAACCGACAGTAAAATGATGAATGAGAAAGCGCATGATGCATTAAAAGCGAATACTTACCCTCAAATTAAATTTGTATATGTCTCGGTTGCAGCTTTGAGCAATAAAAATGGAATCTTTAGCGGGACAATAACAGGAAACCTCACAATTGCCGGCAAGACCAACAAGGTTACGATTCCTTTTCTTGGATCAGTATCTTCATCAGGAAGTATACAAGTCACCGGATCCTATGGCCTGAAAATGTCGCAATATGGAATGGAAACGCCAACTGCAATGCTCGGCACCCTTACCACTGGAGATTATGTGGTGCTTAAATATGATTTGAATTTTACCAAATAAAATGACAATTTACCAAATGCTATAATAATTTTAAATCAAACAATTATGAAAAAAATAACAATGTTACTGTCAATGGTTGTTGTGAGTTTTACGGTTTATTCGCAAAATTTCGAGGAACCGCAAATTGATACAGTGGCTTTTACAAAAGTGAAGCCCTTTATTGGAGCTGATTTTGCTTTGCAATACCAGGCACTTACCCATTTCTCCGATAGTGTGAATCTTATCCCATTGGGAACAGGTTTTAATTTGCCAACAGCAAACATGACCATTGGTGCAGATCTGGCATCAGGAGTTAGAGTCGTTTTGGAAACATACCTTTCTGCTCGACACCACAACGAAGCATGGGTTAAGGGCGGTTACCTTTTGATTGATAAAACGCCTTTTATTAAATCAGAAGCCATTGACAAAGCAATGGAATACCTGACCTTAAAAATTGGGGTAATGGAATTAAATTACGGAGATGCTCATTTCCGCAGGTCTGACAATGGTCATGTGATTACCAATCCCTTTGTTGGAAACTATATCATGGATGGATTTACTACAGCGCCGGCATTGGAAATGTATTTCCGGAATAAAGCTGGAATCATTGCGATGGCAGGTTTAACTCAGGGATCGCTTAAGCCAACTCTTGTTTCATACAATGCCACAACGCAAGGCTATTCTGCCTATTTTACCGAAAATGAACTTTCTTTTTACTGGAAAGCAGGATTCGACAAACAAATGAATGAGGATTTGCGTTTACGGCTTGCATTGTCTGGTTTTGAAGGAAAACATCATTCCTTATCGCTTTATTCTGGCGACCGTACAGGGTCAAGATATTATCTAATAATGAATCCGATTACATATAACCCAAAAGATGTGGATATTACAGTAAATCATACTTCCGGAAACTTTGGTCCTGGTTCAGTTTTAAATGATAATTCATTGATGCTGGATTTATTTACAAAGTACAAAAACATCGATTTTTTCGGACTTTATGAAATGGCAAAAGGAACGAACACTTTTAATAAGGATTACAATTTTAGCCAGTATGCTTTTGAAGGTCTTTATCATTTTGGGGGCGACAAACAATTTTATTTGGGAGCACGTTACAACCATGTGAACGATCAGGATGATCAAGCAGTTAATAGAATTCAGGGGATTGCAGGATGGAGCATGACCAAAAATATCCTTACAAAATTGGAATATGTAGACCAAAAATATGAAAACTTCACAGCATATAAAGGAGCCAGTGCAGGATTTAAAGGGATCATGTTTGAAGCTGCAATTTCTTTTTAATTTAATTATAAATAGTTAGATTCTTATTCCGTTAAAAATCATGGCTCTGATACATACATATAGTCTTTTAGCTTTGTTTTGCGGATTGGTTCCGGTGAAACAGGAAGCAACTGTTTTGCCGGAACCTTCTTGTAATAATATTCTAATCATTTCAGGAAATACCAACATCAATAGTTTTGAATTGTATTATCAGCTTAAGGATATGCAACTTATTGTTTTGCATGATGAAAAGGGCGTGCCGTTTGATGATACAAAAGTTCACCAGGTGAATCTTCCTTTGAAAAGTTTTGAAATGGACAATGAATTTATGCGGTCTGATTTTTTGGACTTAGTGAAAGCAGATATTTATCCCGACATAACCATTGGCGTTACTCAAAAAGACCTAGCCACATTATCACAAAGCAATAATAATTTAAATATTTCAATCTCTTTGGCAGGTGTTCCCAAATCAATATCAATTTTCTGTCAGGAGAATTCCTGTTCAAGTGGTAAGGTTGTTCTTTCGGGCAGTAAAGTTTTGAAATTAAGCGATTTTAATATTTATCCTCACAATTATTTTGGAATTATTTCAATAAGAAATGACATTTTGATTAATTTTGAATTCATTATTTCTCCCTAATATTTTATGAAATTCAGTACAAAAACAAGATACGGCATACGAACAATGCTAGAAATAGCTTCGAGTGCTGATGAAAAAGGTGTTTTTCAAAAGGATATTTCCGTAAATCAGGATATCTCTAATAAATACCTCGATCAGATAATTCATGCACTTAAGGTAGCCAACTTGATTTGCCCAGTTCGTGGAAAAAAAAGCGGGTATTTGCTAACCCGTCCTCCTGAAAAAATAACTATGCTGGATATTCACAATGCATTTGAACCTGGAATTTATGTTGTTGATTGCTTGGTTCGAGAAGCCTCATGTAACCGAACAACACATTGTGCTTCCCGCAATTTTTGGGAAAAACTGAATAACCAGATTACAGATACATTCACAGGCACAACGCTAGCAGATCTTTTAGCTACACAAAATAAAATGTAAAACGTTAAAAGTTTTTAATTCCTTTATTTGAAAAAGATAGTAATGGTGATTGTCTTTTTTTAATAGTTTTCTTTAAACCAAAATTAATCATTAGGAGTCTGCGAACTAATGATTTAATTGGGTTTATCCCGATTTAGTAAATGTTCCTAACAAATTCTTCTTGTTTGGAATACATTTACTTTATCGATTCTGGAACAAAAACGTGTAGTGTATATTTGTGATATTCAAATAATTTCATAATGTTTCTTCTAACGCTACGCATTAGAGATTTTTTAATGCGGAATTTGGGATAAATTAGAACAATGCACTGAAATTGGTATGTGAAAGCTGGAATTATGTAAATAAAATTAAAAATGTCCGATAAAAAATGATATATCCAAAAGGATGTAAATATATTGTTTTCTTTCCTTGCCTCGTTCCTAAAGGATGAATTGATTTTTAGCAATTTACATCCTTCAGGACAGAGGCAGAATGAATTGATAAAAATCAATTTAGCAATTTTGGAAAAACCAAGCCCTTGTTTTTACAAAACCCGCAAACACTTCATTTAGCATGAATTTCATTAATTTGCTTTATTTTTATCGGACAACAGTAATTTTAAAATTAAAATCAATAAAAAAATCAAAATTCAGCATTCTGTGGTGTCCTTGGGAACGGGATCACGTCACGAATGTTCCCCATACCTGTTACAAACAATATCAAACGTTCGAAGCCCAATCCAAATCCACTGTGCGGAGCAGTTCCGAATTTGCGTGTTTCAAGATACCACCAAAGATCTTTTTCATGAATATTCATTTCCTTTATTCTGGCGCTTAGTTTGTCATAATCTTCTTCACGCTGTGAGCCACCTATAATTTCGCCTATTTGCGGAAACAAAACATCCATGGCCCTTACGGTCTTTCCATCGCTGTTCTGCTTCATGTAG
>JBBQSF010000010.1:0-37284 GCA_038214085.1 Bacteroidales bacterium
AAAAATTAGCACAAAGGTGAAAACTGATTTCTCCCGATATTTTCGGGAGAAAAGTGCGTTGGCAATGGAAAATTTGGAGCGGCGGCATCTTGTGCGACGACGGGTGAGATGGCTGTGGCATGGAAGCGAAGGAACGTGCGAAAAACAGCCATCGCAGTGCTTTTAAATTTTCCTTGACTTTTTGCTATCTTTTTGGACAAGCAAAAAGCTAAAAAAAACCAACAATTCAAAAGTTCACTTCTTTCTTTTCTTTGCCTCGTTCCTAAAGGAAGTAAAAGAAAGAAGTGAACCTGAAAATATTCATGAAAGAAAAAGATAAAAATATTTTTAAGTTCATTGAAATAACCATTAAAGCATAGCGTAAAAAATTAGCACAGGCGCAAAAACTTAATGTCCCGCAACAACGGTAATTTTTGCAGCCCACAGTCAGAGCCTCAGCTTGCCAACGCAATTGCCTTGCACAGTGAGACCCTGACGTGCCAACGCAAATGCGAAAAATCCGCCATGCCGGCAAAAGCCTGCTGCAAAAGAGAAAGCATAAGCATATTCGGGCAGATTGACTTCCAGCCTTTCCGGCAGGCAGGTTTGCCAGCTTTTTTGTGCCGAGCGGCATGAGTTAAATTTTGTTGTTTGTGATTTTGAATGCAATTCGGTAAAAAAGCGAAAAAAACTATCTTTGATTTATATATTTTAGGTTTTATAGTACAGCGCAACTTTGAATGCAGCAAGTACTCCGAAATTGAAATAAAAATTAAGCCACTCACCATTCGGTGAAACTTTTGTTGACCCAAGGAATGGCTTGCGTTATTTTACCAATTCTTAATTCAATTAGTCCAAAGACTATTTTGAATTTTAGAATTGTAAATGCCGATCGACAATATATTTAATCTGAGTTTTTGGATTATTATATATTGCGAATCGGTATTACTTCAAATTCTCTAAAAACTCAAGCAGTTCTGCAATTTTAAAATTTTCTCCTTTCATAATTAATTTTGCTTTATTGTAAAATTTTTCGCGTTCAGATAAATTCTTTTTAATTGTTTCAGGAAGTTCTTCAAGGGGAATGTCAGCAAGCAAAGGCCGTTTTTGTTTTGATTGTGTGAGCCTTTTAGCAAGACTTTCGTGCGACATTTTAATGTAAACTGTGGTTCCTGCAATATTCATAATGTCCATATTGTTGTTAAAGCAAGGCATTCCTCCGCCGGTACTCACTACAATATTTTTATTTTTAATTATTTCTTTCAGCAGTTCATGTTCCATATTTCGGAAGCATTCTTCGCCTTCAGATTCAAATATTTCTGCAATGCTTTTTTCAGCAATCACTTCAATAATAGTATCGGTATCCATAAACGGATATCCAAGTTTCCATGCAAGTTTCTTTCCTATGGTGCTTTTGCCACAGCCCATGTAGCCAATTATGAAAATAATCATTGATAAAAAAATTATTTATACTTTTTAATTTTTTGGAATTTTAATTTTTAATCCAACTATGAAATAAATATTGTTTAATTGAAACTTCCTCTCTCTAAAGCAAATAAATTAAAACATAATTATTTGATTAAAATAATTTTTTTAATTAGTGAGAGTTTTGAAGTTTTAACTAAGCAATAGTAGACACCTCCAGTTTTATCTGTTGCATCCCAAATGATTTTATGAGTGCCCTCAGTTTGCATCTCGTCAACAAGTTCCTCAATATTCAAGTTAGCTGCATTATATATGCTTATTTTAACATTTTCTGTTGAAGGTAAGTCGTATTCTATTGTGCAAAAAGTAAAAAATGGATTTGGATAAATTTTTAAACTATTGTTATCAAAACTACTATCATTAAGGATTGTATCTTTTTTAATCAATGTGGTAATGTCTTCTTGATTATTTTTTTTGGATTGAGCCCCACACAAAGCCGGGTTAATTGATGCGTGTAATTGGCATCCTGTTTCTGTTTTAAAACCTGGCTTTAAAACAATTTTATTACCTGCAGTAATATTTGTAGTTACATTTGACCTTACAATAAACTCTTGTGCAGTAAAAGATGAACCTAAATAATTAGGACTTTCAAATGAAGCATTATAGGGCGTGGCTATAGATTCAGGATTGTTGGGTGACTGTGGAGAAATTATTAAATCATTTTTTACAGAAAAATCCTGATTGTAATAAAGGTCACGGTTTTTAAGAGTCATATTTGTACATTCATTATCCCATTGTGTTTTAACAACATTACTTAACCCCCATACACTTTCACCTCCTGTTAAATTAGAGGTATTTCTGCAGAAATGATTATTATATAAACCTTCAGGATAAGAGATATAAGAGTCATCTAATAAACTTACGGTGTGTTGTAAAAGTGTATTATAAACATAATTACCTGAGCCTGTATCAAATTGCTGCAATTCCATCCAAGCTAGAACCTCTCCCCAATTACAATTATGTGTATTATCGGGTATGTAATTTTGATTATCACATCCGGGAAAACCCTGTGTACCATTCGAAATTGGATATGTAGTTTTATAAACTGAATTAAAAAATTTCGCATCTCCATTAGACTGAAATTGATCAAAAAGGTTTTTTGTAAAAGTATTTCTAAAATAAAACATTTCTGTTGAAGAAAAGTAATTTGGATGATTAGCACCAAATAAATTATATGAAATTAATGGAACCTGAATATCAAATGCTCCATGCCCAATATCTTCCTTAAGATCTGTGTTTAGTGGATTATGATGCCATTTATATGTGTCATTATATGTGTCATGAAATAGAACATTATAATAAAAATTATGGATAAATGCATCTGCTTTATTAAAATAGTCATAATAAGAATTATCTACTTTATAAATATATAGCATGGCACAAATAACACCTGCTTGCATATTAATTTCTGAAGGTGCTGTAGTTACATTGCAACCTGATCCAGTGGCAAAAGTATGCCCGCAAACGGCATATTTATCATAGTAGTTAGAATTATCGATCCAAAAATTATAATTGATAAAATTTAAAGAGGCACAAACTTTTACTTTTAACCATGTAGCAAAGTTACCATATGTTGATATATCTGTATCATCCCATGACTCAATAGGAACAAATCCAGTTGGGATATTAGTATTGGATAAAATAGTATTGTTTGTATTCAAAAGATATACATATCGTGCCATTGCCCATAAAATGCGGCCATTGTTATAAAAATTTGCTGGCCACATAGGAATCTCTGTTGAATTGTATGAATAAACTTTTGAAGTTACATCTCCTTGATTACTAAAGAAATAATTTGAGCCTATTTTTTTATATTGTAAAAGATAAGAATATTGAATAAATTTGTTTAGATAACATTTGTCATCGGTTGCATCATACAAATTCAGATATGACAAAAGCAACATCGGTATATTTTCATAATCTAATGGTTGGTCTCTTACCCCCCAATTATAAATACTTATTGAATTATTCCCAACAATAGTTGAATTTTTTTCTAACCAACCATCATAGGCTTCTTTAATCGGAAATGTTTTCTCATAATTCGATAAAGTCTGTGCTTTTGAATATTTTGATAGATTTACAACCAAAATGAGTATTATTAAAAAACGTATATATGTTTTCATTTATATCCAGTTTTAACTATTCATTAATAATTAAGGACTTTAATTCAGTATTTTCTTTTTCAAGTTTTTCAAGTTTTTTATTAAGTTGTATCATGTAAAGGGTGAGTTCCTCAATTTTTTCTAACAATAATGCATTCATTTTGCCCACTTTTATTCCATTTGCTTCAACTTCAGAAGCTGATGGAATATTTGGTAAATGATTATTCTCTTTAATGAAAACTTCTAAATCATTTAGGGTTTTTAAATTGTAAGTGTTTATAAACACATAATCTGGCCAAGTTGTACTGGTAGTTTCTATTTGAATTTCTTTTGCTCCAATGATTCCATTTACAGCTAGTTTGTAATTATTTGGGTTGCTTGAAAGGTTTGTGCCAATACCGATATTACCATTATCTTTAATAAAAAGAAAATTATTTCCATAATTATTACTTCCACTGGGTTTCCAAAAGTTTAAGCCGCCTGATGTTGTATTATATTCTATTGCCCACTGACCCCCAATTTGCGCTAGATGTAGGATAATTCTGTCCGAAAATTAATGAACTGTTAGTTCCCTCAATTGAAATATTTCCATAAACATGTAACTTGTGTAAAGGATTAGTAGTGCCAATACCAACGGTTTTGTCAGATTGTATTCTCATAATTTCATTATAAGATCCAAATGAGTTCCTAAGTGTAAAAGCAAAATTACCACCCTTTGTTGTGTTATCAGGTTGAATTAATGTAATTGAACCAGCAGTTGAATTGCCACCACTTATTGATTGAACAACAAAACCTAAAGCAGCATACTGGCCACTTGGAGAAGTAGTTGGGCAAGAATTATCCAAACGTAACGAGATTGTTGGCATTGCAGTAGGTGAGTACACTGCATTTTTTGTGTCAAATACATTTAATAGACTATTAGGTGTTTGTGTGCCAAGTCCAATTTTTCCACTATTTTCGTATATTATACTATTGCCAATAGTGCTACCAGTTACGGTCCATCTTGGAATGTTATTAATCGTGCCGCTCCCTGTTACATTTTGCCCAAATGCAGCATTTGAAACTGAGTTGAATATAAGTGAAATGCTAAAGATTAGGGAAATTAAATTTTTCATATGTACAAGTTTTAGGTTTTTATGGTTAAATATTGTGTTTTGTTTCAATTGCATCTTTCACAATTAAAGTTCAAATATATAATAATAATGTTGATATAAAAAATATTTTTCGATTACTTTTAAGAATTTGCTTTGTTTAAATATAATCTCAATAATAGCATATATCTTTCATATCAGTATTGTATTGCGCTATTTAATTCCAAATTTTGACATAATTTCCTATTTTTGCATTCTGGAAATTAATATGCTTAAATTTTCTCTAAAATCTGAGTTTTCACGTAATGTACTTACTTTAGCAACTGGTACTACAATTGCTCAGGCCATAGGTTTTTTGATAATGCCCTTTCTTACCCGATTATACACGCCAGAGGATTTTGGAATTTTTGCAATATTTATGTCTGTCGTTTCAGGAATCTCAGTAATTATAAATGGACGTTACGATCTTGCAATATTGCTTCCAAAAAGCGACAACGATTCATACAGGCTTGTATTGCTTAGTTTTTTTATTTGTTCTGCTATATCTTTGTTTTCACTAATTGTTGTTGGGGTGTTGTCTTTGTTTAATCTTATTTCATTATGGTTTTTATTGATTCCTGTTTTTATTTTCCTTACCGGAATTTATCAAATTTTTGTTAATTGGAAAAACCGGAAAAAAAAATACAATCAAATTTCTTTTTTCAGGATCAATAATTCTGTAGCAATAAATGGATCAACATTGCTTTTTGGCATTTTGAAATTTAATTCGATTGGCTTGATAATAGGCAGTTTGACAGGTCTTGTGATTTCCAATTTTATTTTTTTAAGAAAAGAGATCAAGCAATTTGTTCGCCAGTTGCGGAATACAAAGTTTTCCTACCTTAAACTAAGCGCATACAGGTACAGGCAAATGCCAAAGACTAATTCTATTCAGGCCCTGATTGATATGTTTCAGTTAAACGGAATTATTTATTTAATTCCCGTTTTTTTTAGTTCAACGATATTAGGGTTGTATTCATTTGGGATGAGGATTCTTCAAGCTCCAATAAACTTAATTGGTTCTTCAATTGCACAGGTATTTTACCAACGTGCATCTGAAATATATAGTGCCAACCAGGACATTCAGGGTATGATAAAAGAAACCATTAAAAAAGCGGCATTGATTGCATTACCTATTCCTGTTATCTTGCTCTTGGTAGGAGAAGATTTATTTGCATTTGTGTTCAGCGAAAAATGGAAAATTGCCGGTCTCTATGCTAAGATTCTGTCGCCTTGGATATATTTTGATTTTATTCGCATGACTATTTCGCAAACAGCCATCATTATTAATAAGCAAAAGCAACTTGTCTATATTACAATTATTGGTAGTGTTATTTTAACTGTTTCTATTCTATATGCTGGAATATTCTCTGAAAATATTTTAACAGGATTTTATATGCTTTCTGTCTTGTTATCCCTTTTAAATATTTATATTGTTTTTTGGATTTATAAGAATAGCAAAAAACAAATAGCAAAAATTATTTAATTGAATACGGTAATGAAAACTTGGAAATTTAAACTTAAAGTTAATGATAAACTTATTTTAAACAATATAGTTGCGTTTTTTATTTTCCAAAGTTTATTTATAACATTTAGAATTCTTGTTATCGGATCTAGAGATTCAAGCAATGCTTTCGAATTTTTTATTTCATCACTTCCTGATTTGTTTGCGCTTTATATATTTGCGCTTGTATTGTTGAATGGCGAGGGAAAAATCAGTTATAAAAACTTTTCCTTACTTGATAAAATCATATTTGGGTTTATCTTTTCTAATATTATTCTTGGGACTTTTTTAGCGGGAAATATTATGCTATCGTTATATGCTATCAGGATGTCCTATTTTCCTATGATTTTCTATTTTATTGCCAGATTTGGTATAAAAGCCGATTCTGATCAATTTGAAATTGTCACAAAAAAAATAGTCAACTGGTACATTATTATTGGAATTATTGGACTTATACTTTATTTCTTTATGCCGGAAGTTATGGAGTATATGACTTTAAAATCAGGAGCAATTGTGCTAAGTGGTTATATAATAAGAATTGGTTCCGTTTTTTGGTCGCCGGTAGTATTTGCTTCTTTTATGTCAGTTTGTGCAATATATTTTTATTATAAAATTTTACAAAAGGATAACATTTGGTATTATTTGCTTTTTTCATTATTCTGGTGTTGTCTTTTTCTTTCAGTAACTCGTGGCGCAATTATTACCTTTTTTATTGGATGGGTAGTTTTAACAATTATGTATGGAAAATACAGGGCTTTCTTAAAATCAACAGGGTTTATTGCAATTGTTATGATTATCCTGTGGTTTGTTGATCCCAGTGTTTATAAAGTTTCTGCGTTTATTGCCGAATCTTCTGTCGAAACTATGATGCTGACAAAGGGATATTCAAGAGTTGACTTATGGATTGCTTCTTTCGAAGATTTTATTGAAAAACCTATGGGGTACGGTTTAGGAAAAGCTGGGCATGTTGCGGTCAGGTTTTTTGGGAAATTATCAAAAGAGGCCGCAGTCTCCTCCACTGATGGTTGGTATCTTAAGCTTGCCAATGAAACAGGGCTTTGGGGTTTGTTAACATATTTTACTTTAATAATTACATTTTTTATACAATCTATAAAATATTTGCGAAAAATTAAACACAGTTTTTTTAATTTTCTGTTTGTAATATTCTTGATGGTTGGCGTTCAAAATATTGTTAGTAATGTTAATGATTTTTATTCATTCTCATGCTTATTTTGGCTAATTATAGGGTTCTCTCAAAATTTAATAGTTCTCTCATGGATAACAAAATAGATATTTCTATTGTAATTGTTAGTTACAATGTTAAGGAATTTGTTCATAATTGCTTGACGTCAGTATTTGAGTTTTTTGACAAAACAATAATAAAGGAGGTGATTGTAGTTGATAATAACTCAGCTGATAAAACTGTTGAGCATATTGAAAAAGAATTTCCCCAGGTAATAATAGTAAAAAACTTAACAAATAAAGGTTTTCCGGGAGCCAACAATCAGGCATTTAAACTATGCAAAGGTGAATATATCCTGATGCTAAATCCTGATGCTGAATTAATTGATAATTCCATTAATAAATTATTTTATTTCCTCAGGAACAATCCTCATATTTCAATAATTGGGCCCAAGGTTCTTAATACTGACAGGTCTTTTCAGCAATCAATATGGCGCTTCCCGAAAATTAAATATATTTTTGCTGATAGTTTTTACCTGAAATTTTTAAATAAAGACAAATATTATAAAGATAAAAATTTAAGTCAGACTTTTGATGTTGATTCAGTTTCCGGATCAGTATTGATGTTTAAGAGGGATTTGATAAATGATATCGGGATGCTGGACGAAAATTTATTCTGGATTGAAGATGTTGATTTTTGTTTTAAAGCCAGACAAAAGAATTTGAGGGTAGTTTACTATCCTGAAACTGCTATAGTTCATCACTTAGGTAAAAGTGTAAGAAAAAATTATAATGTTGCTTATTATAACAAAATATTCAATTATATCAAGTATTATAAAAAACATCATTCAGTTTTTCAGTATTTCATTGTCTGGGTAATTAGCTTTTTTCAGGTAATTTATAAGCTGATTTTGTTTTGGTTATTTTCCCCATTTAAAACCATTTATTATAAAAAAGCAAAAGCATATTTATATACATTCAGGTTTTTTTTCTTAAAAATGAAAATTTAATTTTTATAGCTTAAGCAATGAGCACATTCTCAAAACTAAAATATGGTTTAAAGCGCTTGCATGGTGAGTTGGTTGGCCGTGAAGATTATTGGCATGTGAATATGCTATTCCGAGATAAGGACAAGTTTGACTTATCAATGTATCATTTGGATATTTCAAAAAAAGCAGATTATCCTTTTAAAATTAAAGATAATATTCCAATTGTAGATATAAATGGAATAGAAACAGAACTTGTTGTTACAATATTAAGTTATGGTTTAGGCTTAATTGATGCAGGTTTCGAAAAAAATAAAGATAAGCTAATTTTAATTACGAAGTGGCTGAAAGAAAACCAGGAAACTGATGGCTCATGGAAAACCAACTATGCTGATAAAACATACCATCTCAAATCAGGTTGGTATTCCGGAATGGTGCAAGGTATGGCGATTTCATTTTTTATCAGAATTGTTAATTTGAATTTATTTGATAAACAGCAGGGGAGTCAGATAATTGAAAAAGCGTTAGAGTCAATGATTTCTGATAAAATAACAGCAGTGGTTAAGGAGCAGAAAATTATTGATGAATATGGCGGAACAAATACAGGTGTCTTGAATGGCTTTGTTTTCTCATTAATGGCTTTATGGGATTATGGCGTATTAAAAAATGATTTTACACTTTTTAATACTTACGAAAGCTCATTAAAAGCTATTTTAAAATATTACAACTTTGGGTTCTGGTCTTATTATGATATCAAAGGTACTGTTGCAAGCGCTTTTTATCACAAGTTGCATATTCAAATGTTAATGTGGATTGATTCGGTAAGCGCAGAGCCTATTTATAAATCACACATTCGAAAGTGGAAAACAGGGCTGAAGTTGAAAATTATTTATGTGCTGATTAAAGCTGTTCAGAAATTTTCCAATCTGTCAAAAACGGATACTTTAAATACTTAGTGTAATTTTGGACTTTTAAAAAATAAATAAAAACAATTTCTGTTATTCTGGCAATAAAAACGGAGTTTCTGAAGATTTATAAAATGAGAAATCTTGATATAAACAAATTTGCACCAAAAGTATTTTATGCATTGTCAATAGTATTGGTGATTATAATGTCATTGGCTAAAAATTTTGTTCCTCTTGTATCTGCGCTCCTTATTATTTCTTGGTTTTTTGAAAGTACATTTAATCAAAAATGGCTAAATTTAAAAAAAAATAAAAGCATATTGTTTTTTGTATCCCTGTATTTTCTTTATTTGATAGGTCTTTTATACTCCGATAATATACAATATGGATTAATGGATATTGTATTGAAATTGCCGTTTGTGATATTCCCTTTAATTTATTTTTCTGCTGAGACGGCAAAAAAGACAAATTTTTTCCGGGATATAATAATTGCTTTTGTCTTTGCAGGTTTCATTGGAACGTTAATAAGTCTGTCGCATTCGGCTTTTTTATATTCTTCTTCGCACGACATTTTCGATTTTTATTACAATACACTGGCGTATTTTATTCATCCAAGTTATTATGCAATGCAACTTAATTTCAGCATAATTGCCTTATTGTGGTTGGTTCTAAAAAAGAACAGCGTTATCAACAAAAAACAGCCTTTAGTTTATTTTCTGATTTTTTATTTTTCTGTTTTTGTTGTTTTCCTTAATTCAAAAGTTGGGATAATGTTCCTTGCACTGATATGCTTTTATGTTGTATATCTATTTATCAAACTAAAGAGATATCTGTCCGGCTCAGTCCTTATACTTATTGTTGCACTCTCTGTTTTTTATATTGTACGGAATTTTCCTGGAATTACTAACAGAATTGTTTCTGCAACCGAAATTGTAAGTAATTATTCAGATATTGCAAACTCAACAAATGAAGGCACGGCAGAACGAATCCTTATCTGGAAGACATCGTTAGAAATTATTTCTGAAAATTGGGTTGTTGGCGTAGGAACAGGTGATGTTAAAGATGTGCTGTTGGCTAAATATAAAACAAATGGCATTTCTGGCGCCTTTAAAAAAAAATTAAATGCTCACAATCAATTTTTACAAACATTTATTTCTCTCGGAATAACAGGTTTTCTTTTATTGATGCTAATGTTTGCTTACGCAGTCTTTATTTCAATAAAGACTGGAAATATCGTTTACTTTTTTTTTATCGTATTGTTGATGTTGAATTTGCTGGTGGAATCAATGTTTGAAACGCAGTCGGGAATAGTCTTTTATTCTTTTTTTAATGCATTGCTGTATATTGAATCCACAAGAAGGAAGGATGTGTCATTATAAGCTTATTTTTTTAGAACAAATTTAATTTATTTCTTTTGAAAATTTTCATTACCGGAGGCACAGGTTTCATTGGCCAGCACCTAATACAGTTGCTCGATGATACGAATTTCGAAATTTATGTTCTTACATTAATTGAAAAACCTGAATTCTGGTGCAAGTCAAAAAATGTTCATGTGGTTTGCGGCGATCTTAATAATCCAGAAACGTATATAAATGAACTTTCGCAATGCAGCATTCTGGTGCACATGGCTGCCGAAGTTGTGGATGAAAAAAAAATGATACATACCAATGTCGATGGCGTTAAAGCCCTTGCCAGTGCTGCTTTGGCTGCAGGAATTAAAAAAATAATTCACCTGAGCAGCGTTGGAGTGGTTGGTGCCGGCGTTTCGCTTTGCCGAAAAATTGTAAAAGAATCCGATGCCTGTGTGCCGCGCAACGAATATGAAACCACCAAACTTGAGTCGGAGAAAATTCTTAATGCAGCAAGCGAAAACTTTGAACTTGTAATTCTGCGACCTACCAACGTTTTCGGCGATCACCATTCACGAAATTTTTTACTATCACTTTTTAATCATGCCCGAAACGGGAAAACATTTTTTGCAGCCCGAAATGCAAAGTTTAATTATGTGTATGTTGGCGATTTGGCTGGAGTAATTGCAAAGTTTATTTGCGAGAATTTGCCAAAAGGAATTTATAATGTAGGATCACCAGTGAGTGAAAAAGTTTTTTTTGATTTAATCAGGAAACATACAAACAGCAAATCAAAAATATTTTTTGTGCCGTCATTCTTTTTTTATCCCGCATTCTTACTTAAACTTATTGGTAAACGTGAGCTTTTTGGAAAAATAGTATCTTTGGCAAATAAAGTTGAATTTGATGACTCAGACCTGAAAAAAATTGCTGAATATAAGTTCGGACTTGAGGAAGGAATTCGCAGAACGGTTGATTATTATGAACAATCAGGATACTTCAAAAATTAAAATTTGTTATCTCGCCGATGCGGGTAGCATTCATACCCAGCGCTGGTGCAGGCATTTCAGCATGCTTGGTTTTGAAATCCACTTGATTACGTTCAGGAATTTTGAAATAGAAGGAACCACAGTTCATTTTATAGATGCTGGTACCATTGGTGTTTCGGGAGGAAATTGGAAAGTGTTGAAAAAAGTTCCGGCAATCCGAAAGATTTTAAAAAAAATAAAACCCGATATTCTTCATGCGCATTATGCCACAAGCTATGGATTGGCTGGTGCTTTAGCTGGATTTCATCCTTATGTAATCACTGCTTTAGGAACAGATGTGTTGATAAGTCCTTTCGAAAGTAAGTTGTACAGAATGGCTGTTAAATTTGCATTGCGCAAAGCCGACTGGATAACAGCAATGGCCGATCACATGCGCGATACAATTATTTCTCTTGGCATTAAGCCCGAAAAAATAAGTACAGTTGTTTTTGGTATCGACCCCGAAATATTTAATACGCTACATCGCAATATCGATAAGGGAAAATACATTATCACTTCTACCAGAAATTTCGAAAAAGTTTATAATATTTCTGATTTGATTGATGCTTTTGCTATTGTGAAAAAAGAAATTCCTGTTGCATTTCTGAATCTTATTGGCTCCGGATCGCTAGAAAATGAGGTGAAAGCTAAGGTTGATGAATGCAAATTGGAGGATAGTGTGAAGTTTTTCGGAAGAATTTCTCAAACAGAAATCGCTGAAACCCTAAGGAAAACAAATGTTTTTGTAAGCGTTTCATCTTCCGACGGAAACAATATTTCTTTGAATGAAGCCATGGCATGCGGCTGCTTTTCTGTTGTAACGGATATTCCGGCAAACCAACAATGGATAAGCGAAGGGATAAACGGATATTTTGTTCCTGTTAATAATTCAGTACAACTTGCTGCAAAACTAATTTACACATTTGAAAATTACGAACTACATTTGCAAAAATGTTCTGATTACAATGCTGAAATTATTAAGGAAAAAGGCATTTGGAACGAAAACATGAAAATTGTAGAAAAGAAATACGTTAGCTTGTCGGGAAAATGAAAAAACAGGAAGTTATACTTTTAGGTGCAGGTGGGCATGCCAGAGTGGTTGCTGAGTTAATAAGCCTTGGAAATGAATTTACAATTGCCGGGTTTATTGATGACAAAATTAAGCCGGGAACAATTGTGTATAAAGATAAAAAGGTTTTAGGTTCATTTACAGCAATTTCAGATTTTAAAAAGTCGGCAAAATATTTTATTGCAGCTGTTGGCAATAATGCGCTTCGCGAAGAATTTTTTGAAACCGCAAAAGAATATTTTAAACCACTTACACTCATACACCCTTTTTCCAGCGTTGCTGAAAGTGTATGTATTGGCGAAGGAACGGTTATTCTGGCGGGTTGCGTCGTTTCTTCAAACTGTAAAATAGGTGCAAATACAATCATTAATTCCATGGTGCTTGCCGATCATGATACCATAATTGGCGATCATTGCCACATTGCGCAGGGAACTGTGTTGGGAAGCAATGTTTATGTTTCATCGCGAAAATTTACTCAAATAGCGGCCATTCATCCTTCCTTTTCAAAAATTTAAAATGATCGAATTCAGTATTGTCATTCCTTGTCGTAATGAAGTTGCCTATATCGGCGAATGTCTCGAATCTATATTCTCGTCGGATTATCCGCGCGAAAAACTAGAAGTACTTGTTTGCGATGGCATCAGTAATGATGGAACACGGGAAATAGTCAGGGAAAAGTGCGAAAAATATCCCCAAATTAAATTAGTGAACAATAACCGCCGCATTACTCCGGTTGCTCTCAATATTGGTATTAAGGAAAGTACAGGAAAATTTATTATGATTCTGGGTGCGCATGCCAAGCTTACAAAGGAGTATATTTCGCTTTGCCTGCAACAGTTTGAGAAGGACAGTTCAATTGGTTGTGTTGGTGGAGTGATTGACAATCATTACGAAAATAAAGTTTCCGAAATAATTTCTAAAGCAATGTCGGCATCATTTGGCGTGGGAAATGCTTATTTTAGAACGGGAAATAAAGAGGGTTTCGTTGATACCGTTGCTTTTGGTACTTTTAAGCGTGAAGTGTTTTTAAAAGTCGGCCTTTTTGATGAGGAACTTGTACGGAATCAGGATGATGAATTCAGTTACCGATTGATTTCTGCCGGTTTTAAGATTTATTTGAATCCTATGCTCAAAACAATTTATTATGCGAGAAGTTCCCATGTGAAATTGTTTCAGCAATATATGCAGTATGGATATTGGAAAGTATATGTTAATTTGAAACACCGCACAATTACAACATTCAGGCAATTGATCCCTTTCTTTTTTGTGCTTTATTTGTTGCTCGGAATTCCAGTTGCCATTATATCACTGACAGGTTTGATAATATATGCTGCAGGTATTTCTGTTTATTTGCTTACATCATTGTTTTTTGCAATCCGGATTTCTTCCGGAATTTTAGATGTCTTTAGGTATTTTTATGTGTTCCTGATTTTGCATGTTTCCTATGGATGGGGTTATCTAAACGGGATTTCTCGATTTCTTATTATGGGAAAACGACCTTCACTCACTTATCAGCAATTGAGCAGGTAATGAAGAAATTGAATTCAAATATTAAAAAGAATATTGATAAGGTTCACTATTATTCTTTTTTATTGATGATTTTCATGTTGCCAATTTACAGACAACTTATTCCATTGTTGATTGGAATAAATACCGTTTTGTGTTTTGTGAAGTTCTTGTATTTTCCTAAAACAAAATGGACAAGACCATGGTTTGTATTTCTATTTGTACTTCCTTATCTCTTTATTATTCCCGGTATATTTTTTTCGGAAAACACTTTTGAATCAAATTTTGACCTGGGAGTTAAAATTCCACTGCTTATTTTTCCAATACTGTTTTCGTTTTCACTTTTAGATTTAACCAACACAAAGAGATTTCGGGAAACTATTTATTTTTTTATTTTTGGTTGTTTTATTGCATCGCTCATTTGTCTTGTTCATTCGGTTTATATGTTTGTTCAAACCGATTACTGGTACTACGTTTTTTATTATGTAAACCTTTCCATTCTCTATCACCCGAGTTATTTTGCCATGTTTCTGAATTTTGCAATTGCTTTATTGCTTTTTGTAATTATTTGTAAACGAAAATCGGTATCGCTCCGCGAACGTAAATGGGCAATTTTGCTGATAATTTATTTTCTGACTTTTATTATTTTTCTTAATTCTAAAGCTGGAATAATAAGTACTGGAATTACTCTTTTGTTGTATGTTTTGTATATTATTTTCAGTAGAAAGAGAGCTGTCTTGGGAATAACTATTTTAGCAGGAATAATTTCAATAATTAGTATGCTGATAATTTTAATTCCTTCATCAACATCTAGATTTACAGAAGCATTTACTGCAATTAAAAACCTTAAACATACTGATAAATCTACCATAGATGGAACGTCAGAACGATTATTTATCTGGAAATATGCTTATGAATTAACTCTTGAAAATCCGCTTATAGGCCTTGGAAATGGTGATGCAAAAGATAAATTGATAGCAGTCTATAAACAACAGGGTCTTCAAAACGCATACAAACAAAGGCTCAATGCACACAATCAGTTTTTGCAGAATGGTTTGGCTTCCGGATTCCCAGGAATAGCAGTACTTCTCGCCGCTTTGATATTGCCTCTGTTTGTATCAAGAAGTAAAAATTCCTTGCTTTATTTTTCTTTTATCCTTTTGATTTTTATTAATTTTCAAGTGGAATCAATGCTGGAAACTCAGGCTGGTGTGGTATTTTATGCAATTTTTAATGCAGCCTTGTTTTTTAATATTTATTCTACAAACACAATTAATACCAAACCGCCAACAAGATGACTAAAATGAAATATTTTGTCTGGTTTGGTTATGCCTATGGACTAACAGTTCAAAACAATTACTTTTTAAATTGTTTTGATTATCATGTTAGCCATTCGGTATAAGGAAATCAAGAAACAAAAAAAGCTGCTCATGAGAACAGCTCTTTTCAAAAAATCTGATATTTACTAAACTAAACCTTGAGCCATCATCGCATTGGCAATTTTTACGAAGCCTCCGATATTGGCACCTTTTACGTAATTGATGAAGTCGCCTTCTTTTCCGTATTTAACACAGGTTTTGTGAATTTCAACCATAATACCATGCAGTTTCTGGTCAACTTCTTCTCTTGTCCAGCTTAAACGCATTGAATTCTGGCTCATTTCGAGTCCGGATGTTGCTACACCACCTGCATTAGCAGCTTTTCCAGGTCCGAAAAGAATTCTGTGATCAAGGAATACTGCAACTGCTTCTGGAGTAGAAGGCATGTTAGCGCCTTCGGATACACATATACAGCCATTGGCCATAAGTATTTTTGCATCTTCTCCATTTAACTCGTTCTGAGTTGCACTAGGCAATGCAATATCGCATTTAACACCCCAAGGAGTTTTTCCAGCAACATATTCGCAATTGTATTTTTTTGCATATTCTTCAATACGACCGCGTTTTACATTTTTTAGTTCCATTACGTATGCTAGCTTGTCAGCATCAATGCCGTCTTTATCGTAAATGTAACCGTTGGAATCGGACATAGTAACAACTTTTCCACCCAACTGAGTAGCTTTTTGTGTTGCAAATTGTGCTACGTTACCTGAACCAGATACAACAACTGTTTTGCCTTTGAAGCTTTCATTTATTGTGGAAAGCATTTCTTTTGCAAAATAAACCTGACCGTAACCAGTTGCTTCAGGGCGAATAAGTGAACCACCCCATTCAAGTCCTTTACCAGTTAATACTCCAGTAAATTCGTTGCGGATTCGTTTGTACTGACCAAACATAAAACCAATCTCACGTCCACCAACTCCGATATCACCAGCAGGAACGTCGGTATCAGGACCAATATGGCGTTGCAACTCAAGCATAAAACTTTGACAAAAACGCATCACTTCGTTATCTGATTTGCCTTTTGGATCAAAATCAGAACCACCTTTACCTCCGCCCATAGGAAGAGTTGTTAAGCTATTTTTAAATACCTGTTCGAATGCCAAAAATTTAAGCACTCCAAGGTTAACTGTTGGGTGGAAGCGTAAGCCGCCTTTGTAAGGACCAATTGAGCTGTTCATCTCGATACGGTATCCTCTGTTTATCTGAAATTCGCCCTTGTCATCAATCCAGGGAACTCTGAATAGGATTACTCTTTCCGGCTCAACAATTCTTTCAAGAATTTTTGCTGCGCTATACTTGGGGTTTTCTCCAATGAAGGGGATTAATGATTCAACCACTTCCTCAACGGCTTGGTGAAATTCAACTTCGCTAGGATTTTTAGCGATTACTTTTTCCATAAATTGTTTTACTTTCGGATCCATTTGATTTAAAATTTAAAGGATTAAACATTAGTTTTAATTGATGAAGCAATGTTATTATATTTTTATTTCAATAAAACCAAATATTTAATTAAAAAAAATATAATTATTTATTTGGTCATGTCAAAAAAAATGATATAAGTAATTTTCTTGTATGCTTTTTCATTTATTGTATTAATTTTACTACAATAAACATTATCTGCTTCAAGCCAATGGATGAAAAAAGTTTAAAACACGATGAACTTCAACCCGAAGAAATTCAAAGACTGATTTTTGAAAAAAAAGAACGTTTAAAAGAACTTAGCGCAATCAATCAAACTACAAGTATTTTAAAACAGGATAAGCCAATTGAAGAAATGCTTAGGGAGATTTGTTCTATTCTTTCTTTGGCATGGCAATATCCCGAATACACTGTTGCGCGCATTAATTTTGGAGGAAACAGTTATACCAGTCCAAAGTTCAAGGAAACACCATGGGTGCAAAAAAAACTTTTTGAAACTATTGATGACAAAGAAGGATCTATCGAAATATTCTATACAAAAGAATTTCCTGCTATTGATGAAGGCCCGTTTATGAAAGAAGAACGGCACCTTATTAATAACCTTTCACTAATTATTTCGGGCTATCTTAACACAATTACAGGAAAAAACCTTCTAAAAATCGCCCAGATTCAGGCGAAACAAAGAAATGAAACTCCGGAAAAACAAAACGACCCTTCTGAAATTGAGGGAATGCAGCTATTACAGAAATTTTTAAACAAACACAACTCCGACAGGGATATTTACCACGACTTAATGCCTTATAAAGTTAGGGAAATCTTGCTTGTAGCAAATTTGTATGATGCATATATTATTGAAAAAGAAGGCCGTTTTTTTGAACAGTTAAGTGGCGAATATTATCAGTTGAATTTGTCTTCTGCACCTCGCATCACTGGAGTTTCTTCCCCTGAAGAAGCATTGGAAAAACTTCAATTTAACAAATACGACCTTATTATTTTAATGATGGGTATTGATAAAGAAACGCCCATTCAACTCAGCAGAATTATAAAGCAGATCTATCCTGGAATTCCTGTCATGCTTTTGCTGAATAATAACAGTGATATTGGAACTTTTGAAAATTCAAAAATCTCGAGTATTGACAAAATATTTGTTTGGAATGGCGATTCAAAGGTTTTCGTGGCAATGGTAAAGTATATCGAGGATTTGATGAACATAGAAAACGATACCCGTTTGGGTTTGGTTCGTGTAATTTTATTGGTCGAAGATTCAGCAAAATATTATTCCCGCTATCTTCCTGAACTTTTTTCTATTGTTGTAGAGCAAACCCAGCGACTTATCGAAGAAGTGAATACCGATAATTTATATAAACTTTTACGCATGCGGGCCCGGCCAAAAATTTTACTTGTTTCCAATTACGAAGAAGCTATAGAATACTTTAACAAATACAGGGAATATCTTTTGTGTGTGATTTCCGATGTGAAGTATGAAAAAGATGGCGTTTTAGATAATGAAGCAGGATTGAAACTTTGTGAGTACGTGAAAACGGAAATTCCTGACCTCCCGGTGTTAATGCAATCGTCAGAACCTCATAATGCAACTCAGGCTTTTAAACTCAAAGCAACTTTTGTCAATAAAAACTCTGATAATCTTTTACAGGATCTAAAAAGCTTTATTAGCTATTATCTGGGTTTTGGAAATTTTATATATCGCGATGGTGAAGGCAGAGCCGAACTTGGCGTGGCACGTACCATGAAGGAATTTGAAATGCAGTTGCGTACGATTCCTGAAGAATCACTCATCTTTCATGGCAAAAAAAATCATTTTTCCAATTGGTTTATGGCCCGGGGGGAAATTCAACTCGCAAAAAAAATCAAACCTATTAAGGTTACAGATTTTAAAAACGCAAAGGAATTGCGCGAATATATGCTTGAAATGATCAGGATATGTACGTTTGAAAAAAGCAAAGGAAAAGTAATTAATTTTGACGAAGGCGCAATTCAGGATGAAACCACAATTGTGAGCCTTGCTTCAGGATCGCTTGGCGGAAAAGGGAGAGGACTGGCATTTATTAGCACCTTGATTTACAATTTTAATTTTGCCGAAGTAATTCCGCAAATGCGCGTTACTACTCCTATAACTTCTATTATTGGAACCGATGAATTTCAAAGCTTTGTTGAAAGTAACAACCTGCGACCAAAAATTTACAATGAACTTGACTACGAAAAAGTAAAAAAGCTTTTTGTGGAGTCCGCATTATCGGATAACCTTATAAAAAAACTAAAACGTTATCTTAAAATTGTAATTAAACCAATTGCTGTTCGTTCGTCAAGTTTGTTTGAAGATTCCCTTATGCAGCCTTTTGCAGGAATTTTCGATACATTTCTGCTTCCCAATAACGACCCTGACCCCAATGTACGCTTAGAGCAAATGATGAATGCTATAAAATTGGTATTTGCTTCTATATTTTCGCCAACTGCCCGATCCTATTTTGAAGCTGTGAATTATAAAATAGAAGAGGAAAAAATGGCTGTTATAGTTCAGGAAGTTGTGGGTGTACAGCATGAAGATGTTTTTTATCCACATATTAGCGGAGTTGCACAATCCTATAATTATTATCCAATATCATACATGAAGCCAGAAGAGGGATTTGCTGTTCTGGCTCTTGGCCTAGGAAAATATGTAGTTGAAGGAGAGAAAACTTTCCGATTTTCTCCAGTTCATCCTCATCTTGAAATATATCAGGCGAAAGATTTGTATAAAAATTCTCAGTTGCATTATTATGCGGTAGATCTGAAACATAAAAAACTTAACCTGCTCGATGGAGAGGATGCTGGTTTAATAAAACTCGAAATTGACGTTGCCGAAAGACATGGTACACTTAACCATCTGGCTTCTGTTTACGATATTACAAACGAGCGTATAATCCCGGGTATCGATCAGCCTGGACCTCGTGTGGTAAATTTTGCCAACATCATTAAATACAATTATATCCCACTAACAAATACAATACATCTAATTCTCAATATTGTTCAAGAAGCTATGGGATCTCCTGTGGAAATTGAATTTGCAGTCGATCTCAATAAGGATAAAAACGGACTGGCTTCCTTTTATCTTCTGCAGATAAAACCACTGATAAAGAATGATTTGGAAGCAGATATCAATATCGATGATATTAACTATGAGAAACTGTTATTGTATTCTGAAATGGGAATGGGAAATGGAATCATCGACAACATTACTGACGTAATTTATGTGGATACTAATAATTTTGATAAATTGAAAACAGAAAAAATGCGCGATGAGATCAGTCAGCTTAACGAAGCAATGGTTAAAGCCGGACGTAAATACATTCTCATTGGGCCTGGAAGGTGGGGCACGCGCGACAGGTTTATTGGAATTCCGGTTGCCTGGTCTCAAATTTCAAATGCAAAAATAATTGTCGAAGTCAGTCTTGAAGATTTTCCACTCGATGCTTCTCTCGGATCCCATTTCTTTCACAATGTAATTTCAATGAATGTAGGCTATTTCTCAGTAAAACATCATTCCTTAATTGATTATATTAACTGGGAACTTTTAAATGATCAAGAATTGATTTCAGAAACAAAGCACTTTAAGCATATTCGCTTTTCAAAGCCCCTGCAAGTGATTATGGATGGTAAAAAACGTGCTTCATTAATTTATTTTTCTAAATAGTATAAATATGTCTTTGTCAAAATACAATTATAGTGAAGAGTTTGCTACAGATAAATATTATTTTGGCGACATCTCTTTTAATAAACTAATGCAGAAACGCATCAATAATGTGCTTTTAGTGTGCAGTACTTATGATGCTTTTATGCTTGAAGAAGACGGAAGAATAAATGAAAAAATTTTCAATGAATATGCTTCTCTCAATCTTCGTTATCCTCCCCAGTTTTCCAGGGCAAGTTCTTCTGCTATGGCTTTTGATTTGCTCAGCAGGCAGCATTACGATCTTATAATCACCATGCTGAATATTGGCAAAATAGATGCGTTTGAGCTGGCCAACAAAATTAAAAAGACTTATCCAGATAAGCCTATTGTTGTGCTTACTCATTTTTCACGCGAAGTGTCAATTAAACTTGCCAATGAGGATTTGTCTTCCATTGATTATGTTTTTTCATGGCTCGGAAATACCAGTTTGTTATTGGCTATTATAAAGCTTATTGAGGATAAAATGAATGCCGATTACGACATCGAAGAAGTGGGAACTCAGGCTATTCTTCTGGTTGAAGATTCTATCCGCTATTATTCAAGTTATCTTCCCAACATATACAAACTCATTTTCGAACAGCGTAATGAGCTGATGTCCGAAGGGTTGAACGACCATCAGAAAACCATGACCATGAGGGCAAGACCTAAGATTTTACTTGCTCAAACCTATGAAGAAGCAATTATTCTTTTCGAGAAACATAAGAACAATATTTTGGGTGTAATCACTGATCTTGCTTTCCCACACGAAGGAGTTCTTGATAAATCTGCTGGGATTAAACTTATTGCAAAGATTCGTTCCGAAGTCAAATATCTTCCCATTCTTATGCAGTCGTCCGATGCCGAACCTGTTGAATTAGCCGATTCGCTTATGGCTTTCTATATTAATAAATATTCTAAAACACTTTTAGCTGATCTTAGAAAATATATTAAAGAAAATTATGGATTTGGAGACTTTGTTTTTAAAAATCCAATTACAGATGAAGAAATTGACAGATCAAATAATTTGCATTCGCTTCAGATAAAACTTCGGAGCATTCCGGCCGAATCACTTGAATATCATGTAAGCAGAAATCATTTTACCCGTTGGCTTAAAGCCAGAGCTCTCTTTCCACTTGCCGATTTATTCAAAGATCGGTCGAAGCGCGATTTTAATAATATTGAGCAAGTGCGAAGTTATCTTATTGATACCATAGCCAATTACAGAATCAGCAAAGGCAGGGGAGTTATTGCCAGTTACTTTGATGAATATGCAATTTTTTCAAGACTGGGTGATGGATTGCTTGGAGGCAAGGCCCGTGGATTAGCTTTTGCTGATTATTTGCTAAAAAAACACAAGATCATTCATAAATTTGAAAATGTATATATAACTATTCCTAGAACTGTGGTTCTTACCACCGATGTTTATGACGAATTTATGGAGACCAATGACCTCTATTCAGTCACACTCTCTGATCATAGTGATGAAGATATTCTCATGCAGTTTATTTATGGTAAACTCCCCGAAAGGATTGTTTTTCAACTCAAGGAATTTGTTAACATTGTTGATCGTCCAATAGCTGTAAGATCGTCTAGTTTGTTGGAAGATAGCCATTATCAGCCATTTGCCGGAATATACTCAACGTATATGGTGCCCAATAGCGATAAGGATGCTTCAGTACGTTTACTCCAGCTCGAAATTGCAATAAAAAGTGTTTTTGCTTCTGTATTCTTTAAAGATAGTAAAGCATATATTTCAGCGACTCAGAATGTAATTGATGAAGAAAAAATGGCAGTTATTCTGCAGGAAGTTACTGGTTCTGCTTATGAACAGAGATATTATCCAACTTTTTCAGGCGTTGCCAGATCCATTAATTTTTACCCAATTGATCAGGAAAAACCCGAAGATGGTGTAGTGAATATTGCTCTAGGGTTAGGGAAAACTATTGTTGACGGAGGAGTATCTCTGCGTTTTTGTCCAAAATATCCTAAAAAAGTTCTGCAGCTTTCTAATGTGGAAATGGCATTGCGTAGCACACAACGTGAGTTTTACGCTATCGACCTGAACTCGTTTAGCTTTCGCCCTTCAGTTGACGAGGGTGTAGATTTGCTGAAATTAAAAATAGATGATGCCCTTCCTGATAATACGCTTAAACATTTGGTTTCAACTTACGATTATCAGGATGAAATTCTTCGCGATGGAATGCATCATAATGGAAAAAAACTGGTAACTTTTGCAAACATTTTAAAATATAATATTTTTCCACTTAGCTCCATTCTCGAAACATTGCTTGATATTGGTCAGCGTGAAATGAATAATCATGTAGAAATTGAATTTGCAGTTGATCTGAATAGGCCGGAAGGTCAGCCTGCGATTTTTAGTTTCCTACAAATTCGTCCAATTGTTGAGAGTTCGGAAAAAAATACAATAAATATTGATTATGTATCACCCCAGGAAACTGTGATTTATTCCCCTTTTGCTTTAGGAAATGGTGTTATAGATAATTTGCGCGACGTAGTGTATGTGAAAACCGAATCTTTTGATGCATCCCGAAATTCAGCAATCGCTTCACGGATAGAATCAATAAATAATAGAATGATTAAGGAAAATAAAGGCTATATTTTAATCGGACCGGGGCGATGGGGATCCAGTGACCCATGGCTTGGCATTCCCGTTAAATGGTCACAAATTTCTGCTGCAAGGCTTATCGTTGAGGCAGGACTTGATAAATACCGTATCGATCCAAGCCAGGGTACTCATTTTTTCCAGAACTTGACCTCATTTTTTGTCGGATATTTTACCGTTAATCCTTATATCAACGAAGGTTATTACGACACTGAATATCTGAACTCTTTTCCTGCTTTTTATGAAGATGACTATATTCGCCATGTCCAATTCGATTCGCCTCTTGTTGTGCAGATCGACGGGAAACAAAATAAAGGAGTGGTGTTAAAAATGAAATAATTCAATTTTCAATTTTTACGTTTAATTCTGTTTGAAATAAATGTATGAAAATAATTTTTTTACAGCGTTTTTCGAATATTTTTATGCTTCAATTGTTTAGATTAATTTGGTATTTACTCGATTGTATGATGATATTAATTAGTCAAAACGAAGCATTTTTTTCCCTCAAAAAAATTAAGTTGTGAAATAATTAACAAAAGGTTTGGTTGGTAACTTTTAAGTAATTAATTTTGCCATGAATTCATAAAGATACTTTATTAAATATCTGATTTTCAAAACAAATAATAATTTAAAAATTTTTAAAAAACAGGAGATTTTAAAATGAATGTTGAAAAAATAATGAATGACCTGGTAAAAAAAAATCCGGGTGAAGTTGAATACTTACAAGCTGTAAGAGAAGTTATGGAATCAATCGTTGACGTGGTTGAAGCAAACCCTCAGTTTGAAGAAGCAAAAATTGTTGAACGCATTGTTGAGCCAGATAGAGTGCTTACTTTTAAAGTAGCATGGGCTGACGATAAAGGCGAAATTCATGTAAACCGTGGATACCGCGTTCAATATAACAATGCTATTGGACCTTACAAAGGTGGCTTGCGTTTCCATCCAAGTGTAAATCTCAGTATTTTAAAGTTTTTAGGTTTTGAGCAGATATTTAAAAACAGTTTGACTTCATTGCCTATGGGTGGTGGAAAAGGAGGCTCTGACTTCAATCCAAAAGGAAAATCAAATGCTGAAGTTATGCGCTTTTGCCAGGCATTTATGATGGAACTTCATAAAATTATCGGACCCGAAACAGATGTACCAGCTGGTGACATTGGCGTTGGTGGCCGCGAAATTGGTTACTTGTACGGAATGTACAAAAAACTCACAAACACTCATACGGGTGTTCTCACCGGAAAAGGCCTCAACTGGGGTGGTTCATTGGTTCGCCCTGAAGCAACAGGTTTTGGCAATGTATATTTTGCTGAAGAAATGTTAAAAACTAAAGGAACAGATTTTAAAGGTAAAACCGTTGCTGTTTCTGGTTTTGGTAATGTTGCATGGGGTGCTGTTACTAAAGTTACCCAACTTGGAGGTAAAGTAGTTACTATTTCTGGTCCTGACGGTTATATTTACGATCCAGATGGAATTTCTGGAAAGAAAATTGATTATATGCTCGAATTAAGAGCTTCTAATCAGGACATCGTTAAACCATACAGTTACGAATTTGGAGTACAATTTTTCGAAGGCAAAAGACCATGGGAAGTAAAATGTGATGTTGCTCTTCCTTGCGCTACACAAAATGAACTCGATGGTGAAGATGCAAAAAAACTCATTGCAAATGGTTGTATGTGCGTTTCAGAAGGTGCCAATATGCCTTCAACTCCAGAAGCTATTGAAGTTTTCCACGAAAACAAAATATTATTTGCTCCTGGTAAAGCTGCTAATGCTGGTGGTGTTGCTACTTCAGGTTTAGAAATGAGCCAGAATTCAATGAAACTTGGCTGGTCTGCTGAAGAAGTTGATGGCCGTTTACACGAAATTATGCGCAAAATTCACGAATCTTGCTCTAAATATGGTAAAGATGCAAGTGGTTATGTTGACTATGTTAAAGGTGCAAATATTGCTGGCTTCCTCAAAGTTGCTAATGCAATGCTTGATATGGGATACTAAGAATAATTTACAAAAATTAAAGGCCGTCTTTTCTGGACGGCTTTTTTTTTGGTTTTTTTTTGAACTTTTTTGTCTTACGTTTGTACTGAAATAATAAAAATGAAAGTCCTTGTCATCATATCGCTTTTTTTGTTCAGCTTTTGTTCCGTATTCTCACAGTCAATTGGTACTTCCACTTTACAAACTTTTAAAATAGAAGATGCGGCAATTGAGCTTAAACAATCCAACTGGTATCAGACTCAGGCTGAGCTATGGGAAGATAACGTTAATAGCAATCCGAAAAATGCAGATGCCTGGCTCAATTATTATCAGGCAATTCGCTTCTCTTTTTATTCTGCTTCTTCCAAAGAAGTTAATAAAACACAACAAGCAAAACTCGATGCCATACTTGATAAAATGGAAGCAAATATTTCCGAATCTTTTGAATATAATTACCTCAAATTTGTAAACTCAGACCAAAATCCAGAATATTTCACCTTTCTGGAAAAAGCGTATCAAAAAGAGCCTGATAATTCGTTAACCTACGACGATTTTATTGCATATTATGAATTGACGGGGAATCTTGAAAAAAAAGATACTTTTTGCAGTAAGCTAAAAAATGCAAATACTTTTTGTGCTGACATTTTTAATTACAATTACAATGTGTTGATGTCACTCGAAAAAAATGCAATTCTCTTTACCAATGGAACTCTTGATACATATCCACTGTGGATTCTTCAGCAAACAATGCGTAGCGATGTAACTGTTCTTAATATTGATCTTTTAAAGAATGAAAAATACTTAAAAGCGAAGCTTTCAGCACTGCATTTAATAGGTGATTCTGCAATTTTTTATGTTCAGGAACCTGATAAATTTTATACCTATATAACAACGAAAAACCCTAATAAAAACCTTTATTTCTCATTAACTATTCCCGTAGAAAATTTAAAAAATATTTCGGCAAAGTTATATTCTACGGGGCTTGCCTTGAAATACGCTGCTGGCGATTATAACAATATTGATGTTCTACAAAGTAATATGCTGCTTTTTAATATTACGGGTTTATTTGATGAAGAAAAAAAATCAGAAACTTCCTTTGTAAATAAAATGAACCTGAATTATATTGTTCCTATAACAGCATTATTTAGGTATTACATGGATATCGGAGAAACAGAAAAAGCCGGGTTACTGAAATCACAGGCAATCATTCTTGCAAAAAGATCTGGGAAAGAAGATTTTGTGAGAGCATATTTTGTGAAATTGATTAAGCAATAGAAATTGATTTTTTTTAAACATAAATATTCCGAACTTTCGGACGAAGTATTGATGACGCTTGTAATTAAAGGCGAATCAAAAGCCTATGCGGAAATTTATAACCGCTACAGCAGCAAAATTCTTAATTATTTTTATAGAATGTTGTGGAAAGATAAAGAAAAAGCAATGGATTTTATGCAGGAATTATTTACGCATATCATCGAAAAACCTGAACAGTTTTCGGCATCAAGATCTTTTAAAACATGGCTATACAGTTGTGCAAACAATATGTGTAAAAATGAGTATAAAAAACAGGAAATAAGGCAGGAATATAATCGGATTCCTATTGAATCAATTGAGAATTCAGTTGCTTTTCATGATTACGCTCCAACTGACATGAAGTTTTTTAATGAACAATTGCATCATGAACTCAATAAACTGGACGATGCTCATAAGAGCACTTTTATTTTGCGTTTTAAGGAAGATTTCTCTTTGGCAGAGATAAGTAAAATATTAAATTGTTCAGAAGGAACTGTGAAATCAAGAATCTTTTATACATTAAAAAAACTCTCAAAAAAGCTCCATTCTTTCAATCCAAACACAACGGAGGTTTACTATGAAAAATGATATTTTTGATATTATTAAAAATAAGAAATATTCTGAGTTGAATACATCAGAACTTTCCGAACTTTCAGGATTTGTGAACGATGAAGCCGAATTCGAAGATTTTAAAAAGTCTTTGTATTTTTTGTCTAAACAGAATACCGAAATTATTATTCCTGAGCAAGGTATAGAAAATATGCTGCTGAATAAATTCAAAAAGTCCAAGAAATTTGAAGGAGAAAGTTTCACTATTAATCGTTCATTTATGAAGCTGGCGGCTATTGCTGTTGCTGGATTATTAATCTCTTTTCTGGTATGGAATAGTGTTCATAAATCAAATATTTCAGGGCAAAGAGCTTACTTTGAAAATCATGAAATAAATATCAAACATGATGTAAACGAAAAGTTGATTCCTGAAAATTATAAAAATTCTTCAACAGAAAAAGTTTATATAGCCCAGAAAATGCCTGATAAACAAATTATAGCTGATACAAACATTATCGTAAACATTGCACAAACTTCATTGGCTCAGCAGAAAAATGTTTCAAATAAAAGCAGGAGTTTCAAGAATGATGAGCCACTTGCAGATATCATGTTTGTTGCTTTATAATTTTTTTGTTCTAGAATGAACTTTCTTTAGCTTTGATTGTACAGCATATCAGAAAAACATCTGATATGAAAAAAAATAACCTTCCTAATCTTCTAAAAGCCAGAATTGGCCAGCGTTTCATTCTCGTTTTAGGCGCATTGCTCGGATTCTCAACTTCAATTGTTGCCCAATATGGCGCACCCATGGCGAATTATAAAGTTAGTGGCACTATTTTGTCAAAAACTTGCGAAGAGCCTATTCCGGGTATAAAAATTACTGCTCGTACAAATCCTTATTATAAAGAATATGGAAGTGTTTTTTATACTGATTCTTTTGGCCATTTTGAATATACTTTTTTGTCGGACGATTGGTCTCAGGAATTAAAAATTTTAGTTACAGCACAGGATACAGATGGGGTTATGAATAAAGGCGATTTCCTCCCTTTCGAAAAGTATATTGTGGCTGAAAGATCCTCGTATTATGGCAACGAAAAAAACAATAATCCCAAAACGCAGATAATTAAAATGCTGTATTCGGGTAAACCGCCATGTGGCAACGAAATACCTCAGGACACTGTTATCCAATTGCCTTTGATAAAACTTAATGATTCAACCACAATTGAGCCGGGGAAAGTGGCTGATATTTATGAACAATTAACCGATACTGCTGAAATAATTGCACCACCAGTAGGTCAATTAGAAAATGTATTCATTGTATTTCCAAACCCCTCTCAAGGAATTTATTATATTCATATTAACTCTTTTAAAAATTCGCTTGTAACCTCTTACGTTTACGATGCAACTTCAAAAATGATATTGTATAATAAATGGAATAAAGAGCAGGGATTGTTTGAAGAAACTATTGATATAAGTTCTTTTTCGCCTGGAACTTATTATTTGGTTGTTTTTTCTGATAAAGAAAAGTACATGAAAAAACTCATTAAAGAATAAAAAAAAACTCCTGAATTTTCAGGAGTTTTTTTTATTTAATGAAGAAGTTATTATTTCGCGTAGTTTACAACTCTTGTTTCGCGGATTACCGTAATTTTTATCTGACCCGGATAAGTCATTTCAGTTTGAATCTTTTTTGAAAGATCAAATGAAATCTGTGCAGCATCCTGATCGGTAATTTTTTCGCTGCCAACAATTACGCGCAATTCACGTCCGGCTTGAATAGCATAAGTTTTAACCACACCAGGGTAGGAGAGTGCGAGTTCTTCAAGATCCTTGAGCCGTTTGATATATGCTTCCACAACTTCACGGCGAGCACCAGGACGAGCACCTGAAATGGCATCACAAACTTGAATAATGGGTGAAATAAGGCTATCCATTTCAACTTCATCGTGATGAGCGCCAATAGCATTACAAATTTCAGGGCGTTCCTTGTACTTTTCAGCCAGTTTCATCCCTAGTATTGCGTGTGGCAATTCAGGTTCAGTATCGGGGACTTTGCCTATATCATGAAGTAAGCCTGCTCTTTTTGCAATTTTAGGATTAAGTCCAAGTTCCGCAGCCATTGTAGCCGCAAGGTTTGCCACTTCCTTAGAGTGTTGCAATAGATTTTGACCGTACGATGAGCGGTATTTCATTCTACCAATCATCCGGATCAACTCGTGGTGCATGTTTTGAATACCAAGGTCGATAGTAGTACGTTTGCCAATTTCAATAATTTCCTGTTCGAGTTGTTTCTTCGTTTTTGCAACCACTTCTTCGATACGGTCAGGGTGGATTCGTCCGTCGGTAACAAGCTTATGCAACGACAAACGTGCAATTTCTCTCCGAACTGGATCAAAACCAGAAAGAATGATTGCTTCCGGAGTATCATCAACAATAATTTCGATGCCCGTAGCTGCTTCCAGTGCCCGGATATTTCTACCTTCACGCCCAATGATACGCCCTTTCATTTCATCGTTTTCGATATTGAAAACAGAGACAGTGTTTTCAACAGCGTGTTCAGTAGCCGTGCGTTGAATGGTTTCGATTACAATTTTTTTGGCTTCCATATTGGCAGTCATCTTGGCTTCTTCTATGGAATCCTTGATGTAAGAAAGAGCTTCTGATTTTGCTTCAGATCTAAGTGATTCTGTTAGTAAAGCTTTCGCTTCAGATGCTGAAAGTCCTGAAATTGTTTCAAGTTGTTCAACTTGTTGCTTATGTGCTTTTTCAATATCAACCTGCTTTTTTGCGACAGCCTCAAGCTGTGCTGTAAGGTTATCTTTAAGAGTAGTAAGCTCTTTTTGTTTACGCTGAACCTCCTCAAGCTTCTGATTCGCAGAAGTTTCTTTTTGTTTTAGTCGGTTTTCAGTAGCTGCGATAACATTGTTCTTTTCAGAAATAAATTTATCGTGTTCAGTTTTAAGTTGTAAAAACTTTTCTTTTGCTTGCAGAATTTTGTCTTTTTTTAGGACTTCTGCTTCTGATGTTGCCTCTCTGATAATGTGGGCGCTTTTTCTTTCGATGGCTTTTTTAATAAAAAAGTTTGTAAAGAGAAAACCTACAAGAAGAGAAACTGCGGCAACTGCAATAATAATAGTGATATCCATTTTTGTAATCCTTGCCTTCCTCAAGGTTTTGGTAATTAATAAAAAATAAAAACCCGCAAATAATTCAAAAGGTTTGTTGAAACCTCAGGTTACAAGCTTAGAGCTGCTGGTATGGGGCAAACTTCCACTGGTTCATAAATGAACTTCCGGCATGCCGGAATGAGGCCTGTTTTTCCATACGCAAGCTTAGGCTCTAATATGAAAATTGTTAAGTTTCACAAACTTGCGATGAATTACTGCGGGTATTTTTTTGCCTGATGGCTATTTTCAAAGAACGTTATGCTTTGCTCAAACAATTCGTAATATTGAGATCAATTTCCTGAAGTTTGTAAATAACAGCATCGTCGTTTACTTTTGCTGAATCTTCATAACCAATTGCTGCTGTTGCAAACTGAAGCGCAACCATTGCAATCAAATCCTGTTTGTCCTTATATGCATACAATTCAGCATATTGGTTGATCTTTTCGTTCAGGGAAGCTACGGCTTTACGCACATTTTCTTCCTCTTCTCTATTGATCCTCAGCCTGTATGGCCTTTCGGCTATTTTTACGGTTACTGTTAATTCAGGCATTGGCTATATTACTTATTTGTTTAAAAGAGCAATACATTTATCTATTTCCCGCACAAATTCATTAATTCTCAATCGTATTTCCTTGGTATCTGCCGTGCTATTTATTGAATCTGCTATTTTAATGATGTTGTTATTTCCTTTTATGTTCTTTATAATTGATGTCTGATCGTTATTAATTTGTTTTAATTCATTGATTTCAGAAATAAGCTGTGCATTATCTTCTTTTAAATTATTATGCAAAGTTATTAATTTTTTTATTTTATCATCAAGTCCATGAATAAGTATTGATATTTCTGACATTCAATTAATGTGTTATAGTATTAACAAATTTACACAAATTTTATTTAAATAGCAAATTGTTTTTAAGAATTTTTAACATTTGACAACTATTTTGCTTTTAATGCCTCTGGATATTTCGAATCAAAATATACCCAGAATAATGGCGAGTAGCCTCTCAATTCGAGTGAATCGCCATAATTTTCTTTCATTAACATTATTCCAAGAATACGTTTGGTGAAATTAAGATTTTCTGGATTCATTTTCCATTCTTCCAGGAATCTAATTTTTGTAATTTCCTGAAGATTTAGTTCTGATTTAATAATCGTATCTCTATAGATATTAGGATTAGCAAGGTTTTGAACCGAAATGGTATCTATTTTAATAAACGATTTTTTTAATTCTTCAGGGGTTAAAAACTTGTAGAAATAATCATAAGATTTTACTTTGCCTTCAGTAGCGGCATCTATGATCATTTTAACAAATTCTTCTCGTTTAATTCCTTCCAGATTCTGGCTATACCAGTCGAGTTCAGGGTCAGGGCTTTTAATAATTACATCGTACTGGATACGTTCGGTAATTGTTTTACTATCCTTGTCTGCTTTTTCTTTTTCGTTTTTACAGGATGAAAAAAATATAAATCCCGAAAAAATAATTAGACATAGGATTGCATTTTTTCTATTCATTGCTATTCAGTTTTGATAAATGTTTCCGAAATAATTGAGTTCAATGTTGTTAGTTTTATATAATACAAACCTGATGGTTGGCTGGAAATGTCCAAGTCAAATTTTGAAGCATTGGCAATTGGTTTCACTGTTTTGACAATTTTCCCGATCTGGTTGTATACTTCGGCTTTAATTATTTCGGCTTTATTGTTTTTGAGTTCTACATTAAATTTACCGTTGTTTGGGTTAGGAAAAATCTTGATTCCTGAAGTTTCTGCTGAAAATTCTTTATTCCCAACAACTGAAAATAAATCTGTTTCCCATAGACCACGTCCATAAGTTGCTGCTCTTAGTTTTCCGCTGGAATACTGGATTTCAAGATCATCAATAATCACATTGGGAAGATTATCGTTAAACGAAACCCAGTCGCTCATAGAACCATCACGGTAAAAAACGCCAAGGTCGGTTCCCACGTATAAACCATCGTTTGTACTTTTTTCATAAACCAAACAGTTTGCAGGAATGTTAGGAAGTGTTCCTGAATAATTTACCCAAGTTAGTCCTCCATCTCTGGTCATATAAACTTTTAATCCGGCAGAATATCCCGACATAGATACCCAGGCAACATTCGGGTCGGTTTCACTGGTAACTATTCCTGTAAGAACGAGGGAAGGCAATCCTGTACCTGCGCCACTTCCGTATGTTATCATTGTCCACGTGGTTCCACCATTAAAAGTAACATAAACATTGTAGTCGCTGCAAAAGTAAATAGTGCTATTGGATGCAGGACAAACAGCAAGTGAAACAACCTTGTTGCCTGCAGTTAAATTTGAAATTTTAGTCCATGAATTTCCTCTGTTTGTTGATTTCCATATATTTCCATAGCCTGCATAAATTGTTTGTGGGTTAACTGGATCTAGAACAAAAGGAGTAATCCAACCCCCATCTTCAGTAATATTATTTTTTATGCCTGTCCAATTACTTCCCCCGTCGCTCGATCGGTATAAGTCGCCATAGTAAATAGAACCATACATGTAATTGCTGTTTGAATAGTCAATAAGACAATCCATTCCATCGCCGCCTAAAACCTGCCCCCAGTTTGAAGAAGAGTACAAGTTGCTTCCATTATCCTGCCATCCAGTTATAACTAAGTTTGGATTGGTAGCAGAACATCCAAGTCTGTAAATCTGACCAATGGATAAGCCATCGCTTTTATCAGCCCAACTTGATCCGGTATTGGTGGTTTTAAACAATCCGCCATCGCATCCTGTAAATATTGTTGTGCCACTTCCCGGGTAAAATTCAATGGTATGAATATCTGCATGAACATAAGGTGCACCACCACCACCATACCAGTGAGCATTCAAATCCCAATTAAAACCTCCATCAGTTGATTTCCAAATGTTAACACCACCGACCAAAACAGTATTTTTATTGGTTGGTGAAACTGCTAGCGAAAGGTCGTACCATGCCTGGCCACCAGAATCAGAACCGTCTTCGGCCCAGCCCAATAAATTTGGATAAGATGAAGTGCATTGGGTAACAGTTGCGCCCAAATCAGTAGTCCGGTACACACCCTCAATACCATTATCAGTGTCGTTTCCGGTAAGGGCGTAAAGGTAATTTGGGTCGTTTGCTGTAACTGCAATTGCTGTTCGCGTAACATTTGAAGGGGCAAAAGCAGTTACACTTGCCCAGTTTGTTCCAGAATTCAATGATTTCCAAATCCGGTTAGAAGTACATGCCCAGATAAATGATGGATCATCAGGTTTGAATTCCATATCCTTGTAATTCCCGCTCCTAACAAGAGAAAAAGTAAGTCCGGCATTAACTGACCGATAAATTCCACCGCTTGTAGCTGCATAAATTGTGTCGCAATTTGTAGGGTGAATTAGAAGCTTGTTGGCCCGTCGGTTTTGAGAAACGGTAAAACTTAAACCAGTAGTGCTCCATGTGTTTCCACCATCAATTGATTTTAAAACGCCAACAGAATATGTATCTCCAGCATCAGCATCGCCAGTGGAAATATACATAATATTAGGATTCTTTGGATTAATTATTATACTCGAAACTCCTAAATTTGGAAGTAAATCAGTTGTAGTAGTCCAAGAAGTGCCGCCGTTTGTGGTTTTCCATAAGCCACCTGCAGGAGCACCTACAAAAATAATATTTGGATTAGTTGGGTGAAAAGCAACGCAATTTACTCTTCCGGCACCACCACCATTTGAGGGAACAGCAAAAGGGCCAAGTTCAGTCCAATTGGCAGTTTCGGTAATATTTTTTTGAGTTTGATTGTTTTTTATGGATTGATATTCGTTCCAAAGATTTGATTGAATGTTTATGTTTCCTGAGGGATAAACTCTGGGAGCCATAAACTGTTCCCAACGCTTAAATTGTTTATATCCTTTTCCTTTCTCAATTTTTTTGCCTTCCCAGTAGGTATTGAACGATTTCTGTATGTCGTAAAAATTCGCATTGGTATCGCTCATCATTTCTACCCACGATTGTCCTTTGGAAATAATTGAAAACAATAACAGAAATGCAATAAAAAAAATATATTTACAAAATTTCATAAAAATGAATTATTTAATGAAGATGTAAAAATACAAAAAATCCTTGATTCAATGAACAATTATGCGGTAAAATACAGCGCAAATGCATCTAAAGTATTAATTAGTGTATATAAATAGATTATCAGTTTATTTTTAAACACTTAATTTAAGTTAATCAAAACTCGAATTTAAAACGAAATAACAATAGTCATAAAGGCAATAAAGCGCAAAGTTGGTGTAAAGAATATGATGATAATTATAACTTTGTGAATATCTATTTATCAAAATCCAGTTGATAAATCGTTAGGCCGGTTAGCGCCTTTGATACTTAGTTGTAAAATTTTGTTTGTTAATGATTGGTAGCGTTTCTTATTGATTTTTTTAAGATAAATATTTGTTTGTTTTGATATTCTCCTGCGGGTTTTGTAGGGCTGTAAAATTTTAGTATCTTTGCTTCTTAGCTTAGCTTGTCTGATGGCAGGTTCGCAGCTTTACTCTTATATGAACTGTTGTAAAAACAAGTTAAAATTGCAATTAAATGTTTGTTGATTATTATAAAATTCTGGGGTTAGATAAAAAGGCGACACAGAAGGATATCAAAGATGCCTACCGGAAGTTAGCCCGAAAACATCACCCGGATCTGAATCCGAATGATAAAGATTCGAAGAAAAATTTTCAGCAGATCAATGAAGCGAATGAGGTTTTGAGTGATCCAGAAAAGCGCAAGAAATACGATCAGTACGGAAAGGATTGGCAGCATGCGGAGGAATTTGAAAGAGCAAAGCAATACCAGGGACAATCGTCAAATTCGCGTGAACCAAGTTATTCTGGGGGGCAATCCGAAGGTGATTTTTCTGATTTTTTTGAATCTATGTTTGGTGGGGCAGGCAGAAGTCGGAAAGTAAAGTACAGAGGCGAAGATTACAACGCTGAAATTCATCTCGAGCTCATTGATGCTTACGAAACGCACAAACAAACATTGACAGTAAACGGAAAAAATATCCGGATTACGATCCCAGCTGGAATTGAAAACGGGCAGACAATAAAAATTCCAGGATATGGTGGACAGGGAATAAACGGCGGACCAAATGGAGAATTATATATTACATTTTCCATAGCCAATCATGCTAAATTTAAACGTTTAGGAAGTAATTTGTACACCACAGTTGATCTAGATTTATACACAGCCGTATTGGGCGGAGATATTTCCATAGATACCCTGGACGGAAAAGTGAAACTGAAAGTTAAAGCCGAAACACAAAACGGAACCAAGATTAAGTTAAACGGAAAAGGATTTCCTGTTTATAAAAATAAGGAGCAATTCGGCGATTTATATATTACATATACAATCAAAATTCCAACACATTTAACTGAAAAAGAAAAAGAATTGTTTTCTGAATTAGCTAAATCTAAATCTTAAAATTCAGATCAATGAATATGAAAAATTTGATATCAGCAAATGAATTCTGCGCCAACCATAACATTGAGATTTCATTTATTAGTTCATTGCAAAAAATCGGACTGATAGAAATTACGACTATTCATGAAATATATTTTATTCATGCAAGTCAGTTGCGGCAATTGGAAAAAATTGTTCATTTATATTACGAGTTGAATATTAATCTGGAAGGTATTGAGACCATCAATTATTTATTGCAGCGAATGAACAATATGCATGATGAAATTACTATGCTAAAAAATCAACTTCGCCTATACCAAGGCGATGAATAGGCTATGGTAGTTCGCATTTCCCGGATGGTGATTATTCGCATTGAATTGTATGCCCCGGATGGCGCTCGTAAAATTCAATAAGTTCCCGCTCTTCCCCCGACGAGTGCATTAAGAAATAACGCGCCATAATAATAATTATTCATTAAAACATAATTTGTATTTTTGTTAGCTATGGAAATGCATACACACTTTTTGGGGCGAGGAATTTTAAAAGGGTTTAAATATCAAGATACAACAAAATGATGAAAAAGAAATTAATTAGATACATTTTATTGTTATTCTCAACTTTCTATATTTTATATAGTTTATTTTTCCGCATTACTATTTTTACTTTATTTAATTTTTACTCCTTTGATTCTACAGAGGGCAATGAAGGATGGTACCCGTTAGTAATTAAGAATCCTTTTAAAATTAATAACTTGTATAACAAAATTGATGAATATACGAATTCGAATTATAAAACTATTCAATATAGGAAATTCCAATGTGATACAACTCTATTAAATCCACCAGATTCTATGTTTCAAACAAAAAGTTTAAAAGAAGAATATATAAAATCTGAAACAAAAATATGTCAGAACTCAATGAGTAAAAACTTTTTTATAACAGAAGGATACAAAATTATGTCAATTAAAAATGAGAAAGATTCACACTTTGTTTTAATTACCTTTAAAGAAAGCCTTGATGATATTGTATTTGTTTTTGATGAAAAGTTCGAAAGAATAATAAATGTTTTGTATTAAAAATTACTTTGGTGCTAGATACTACGATAGTGATTTAAGCATTTGGTTGAGTGTTGACCCGTTGGCTGGGAAATATCCGAGCATGAGTGCGTATATGTATTGTGCGGAGAATCCTGTTATGTTGGTGGATCCGGATGGGATGGATATTGAAATTCCACCTGGTGTCGAGCCCCAGATGGCGCTCGTAAAATTCAATAAGTTCGCGCTCTTCCCCCGACGAGTGTATTAAAAAATAACGCGCCATAATAATAATTATTCATTAAAACATAATTTGTATTTTTGTTAGGTTATGGAAATGCATACACACTTTTTGGGGCGAGCGCGAACTGGGAATACACTCGGATTGCAAATCCGAGCGAGCTGGGTTGAAAATGCAGAAGATTATTTATTTAGTTCAGCACGAAATTATGCTGAATTAGAAGCTGTTTT
>JBBQSF010000011.1:0-36130 GCA_038214085.1 Bacteroidales bacterium
TGTATTTTTCCCGAGGTAAGTATATGAAATTGTATACACATAAACGCCTATGGGTACACGATTATTTTCATATGTGCCATCCCATTTATCTGATTGGTTCGATGTTTCAAAAAGCAAATTTCCCCAACGATTGTATATCTGCATTTTATAATTTTCAACAGTTTTCGAGATAACTGGATAAAACTGGTCGTTTACGTTGTCGCCATCATTTGAAATTGCATTTGGAATATAATCGCCAAATTCTTCAATAGTCACTTCTTGAAATGTTGAATCAATACAACCCAGATCAGATATAGCATATAACCATACATAATACGTTCCCTGATCAATAAATACAGATGATGGATTTTCATCGGAACTGGTAAAACCATTTCCAAAGTTCCATAAATAGGCCACTGCATTTTGACTTAAATTATTTGTTGCTACTGATAAAGGAGCAAATCCTGAAGTAGGATTAATTGTAAAAGCGGCAATTACATCCGAAAAATATAACATTTCCGAATATGATGCACTACAACCATTAAGACCAACGGTGTATGTAACCCATAAGGAATCACCCACCATATTTAAATTTAAAATATTTGAACTTATCCCCGCTCCGCTCCATTGCCCTCCAGGTGTTCCTGTAACAAGAGAATTAAGATTAAAAGAATTTTGATTTTTGCAGATTACGGTGGGCGAAAGCCAATCAGGATGCGGTACCGGATTAACATTTATAATTTGAGTTACAGTATCGGCGCAAGCAGCAGCACCAGTAACAATGTAAGAAATGGAAATATTTCCCAATAAACCAGCAGGGTTAAATACAGACAAGAGCATTCCTTGTCCAAGCCATACACCTCCTGCATCGCCTGTAACAAAAGCGTTTAAATCAATTGCCACACCATCCTGACATATAGAATCTGGAGGAATCCAGCTTGCATTAAAATTTGGAAGAATGCTGATATCATGGCTTTCGGTTGCCGAACATGGCGCTGTTCCTACAGTGTATGTAATATTGATATTCCCGCTTAATCCACTTGGGTTAAATGTATTTCCTGTTACTCCTGAACCGCTCCATGTTCCGCCTGTAGTGGCTAAAGCAGATAATAATGTATTTAAGTTTAGTGCCGATGATGTTTGGCATAAAGCTGATGGTGCTGTCCATGTGGCAAGTGCAGAAGCGGTAACCTGAATATCGTGGGATTGTATAAGCTGACAAGGTATGTTACCAACAGTGTATGTTACAGTATATGTCCCGTTTAAACCGGTTGGATTAAAAGTAGTTCCGCTAACTCCAGTTCCAGACCACGTCCCGCCAGTAGTGGCTGATGCAGACAATAATGTGTTTAGATTTATAGCGGCAGCAGTTGGACACATTGCTGAAGGAGCCGTCCAATCAGGATTTAAAGGAATGTATGGCGCTTGGCACCCATCGTTATAGTATGTAGCAACACCGGGATCAGTAAACCTCACTCCAGCACCGTCCTGCGCCACATGTACTCCTGATTGATCAATTAAAAGAGATTTATCATAAGAAACGTCTTCATTTATCATAGCTCCAGTTAACTGATGTAAACGAAGTTTTCTAATCATAGAAGTGCCAGTGGTTCCATAGTTGGTAAAATTACCTGTAGAAGTATTTGTGTTATTCTGAACAACTAAATAAAGAGTATCGCTTAATAACGAAAAATCATTGGCATAAGGCAAAAAATTCATGCTGGTGATAATCAATCCTTTTTTCCCGGCAGGAATTAAACCTTGACCATTGGTACCGCCTGTTGGAATAATTAATTTCCCACAGTTAACAATTATTGTATTGATTCGGTTTACTTTTGCAACAGATGTATCGTAAGCCGCAGTGCCTGGAATAATCCAGCCATTAAAAGAATTTGCAGTAGGCCAATTATTCACAACAGGAGTTCCTGTATATGGGGCAACCATCAACACGAATTTCGGCAACATTTACAGGTACTGATTCTACTCTAAATCTTACCATTTCATTGTAACCCTCAAAGCCAGTGCCTTGATCACATGCATCAACTAAAATGCTTTCAATTTGAAGAAATTGCCCAAAAGCATTGCCATTTGTAATGGTTAAAAAACAAATTAAAAAAACAATAGTAATTGATCTAATCTTAAAATGCTTATGAAGCAATGTATTCACAAATGAAGTTTTAAATTTTATCATTAAAGTATAATCCTGCTAATGTACAAAAATAGCTAAAATATTTTATTTTTATCTAAAAATCAAGATAGTATTTAGACGATGTTTCATTATACTTATGTGAAGATACAGTAGCTTTAGAAAACCAAATAATAATTCCCAATACTTACACTCCAAACAACGATAGTTATAACGATTATTTTACCATTAAAGGTCAAAACATAAAAAACGGAAAAATATTCAACCGTTGGGGTCAGGAACTTTATATTTTTTCAAAACCAGAAGATAAATGGGATGGCAAATACAAAGGAAATGATGTTTCGGAAGGGGTTTATTTTTATTTGGTTAGTGTGGAGTTTGGAGCTGGAAGTCGGGAGACTAAAACCGGGAGTGTTCAGTAGATACGATGATATTTATTTACTTAAGATATTTCCATGTTGTGTTGCATTTCAGAATAATCAAAAATACATAAACCTCGGATTCACCACATTGTTATAAATTGAGCCAAAAGTATAGGTGATTCCAAAACTTGTGTAAAAGCTGTATTGTGACGAAAGTTGTTTTTGCTGCGTCAATATTTCCTCAGGCGATGCACCAGCTTTAGGAATATTAAGCTGATCGTGAATAAAAGAAACATAGGACGACGAATTCACCGACAATCCTTTAAAAATTCGCACACTGAAATAAGCAGAAAGGGAAAGATTGTTTTTTGAAAAATCGTGAAAATAATTCGACCAGGAAACCGACGACGAAATGGTTCCCCACTTTTGAGTAAGATCGATTGATGCCGTTAGGGAATTGCTAAAAAGACTTTCTTCCATTTTATTAAAAATAGTAGTGTCGATATATTTACGATGTCCAAAACCCGCTTCATACAACAAACACAATTGTTTCCGTGTTGATTCTTCGTATTTAAAAAAATCATATTCGAGTGCAGGCCGAACCGACCATGCATAATCGATATTGCTGTATGTACTTGTGTTGACAGCAACACCACCTCCCACAGACCAATGCGGGCTTATACTTTTAACATATAAAGCATTAAAATATTTAGAATTGGTAGTGCTTACAAATTCAGTGGTATCATCAATTTGATACTTTGTTTGATTGTAGCTATTGCTGCCATTGAATGTCAATTTGTGTTTTTCTGTAATCTGGTTTGCACTTAATGAATTATACAAATAAAACTGTTTAAAGCTTTCCTGACCATTAATATATGTATCGCCATATAAACTGAACACCCAGCTTTTCCATGGGTCGCTAACTTCATCTGGCGCACTTTCCGACACATAACTAATATTTATTTTTTCAGCCAAAGGTGTTTTTGCAACATAAGGCATCAACCCAAGTTTTATATATGCAACAAGCTTAACCCTTATTTCATCATCGGTATCCGTTGGTTTTGTATTAAATTTAAGCGTATCGTTGTGGCCCGAAGATCCATTTTGACCAATAAAATTCATTGAATATTCGTTGCCACCACTTCCTGTGGTTTGCACTGAAATGAGCACAAATACTTTAGCTTCCTTTTGATCGCGCATGTAATTCACAAAATTGACTTGTTTTTTCACATATGCCATGTCGCAAACCGGGCATGAAATAAATATATTTACAGCATCTTTTCGCAAACTGTCTGATTTTGGAATGGTGTCCTGAGCTTGACTGTTCAATGGATTCAAAGACATCAGCAATACAATTGCCAAACAAAAAAAGCTGCATATTATTCTCATAAATATAATTTAAGAATCAAAAAAAATGAAAGCGAACAAATATATAACTATTCTTAATATTAAAATATTGTATTGACCGAAATTAATTTCTAAAAAAATGTTGCAAATGTGCCACAACCTCCATGAGCCAGGCAATTCCGAGATGAACAATAACCCCACCAAATATACTACGTGTATACATAGCAATTATTCCAAGCAAATATCCACCAAAAAATGAGCTAATGCATTCAGGGAGCGGTTTCCCAAAGTGAATTGTGCAATATACTGCCGCCATGGGCAACACGGCATGTCGCCCCAAAAGGCTTACCATTCCTATCACCAGTGCGCCTCTAAAAAACAGTTCGATGCAAATAAAATTTAATCCGTACGAAAACTCATACATCGAAGTCATTTGAAACATTGACAATCCGAATACATCGCCCTTAATAAACCAGGGTTTGAATTTGGGATAAGTTTTCATAAAATCAGGCAGAAATGAAGCAATTACTACCAATGGAATCATGCAACACAACAGGAAAAGATAGGGCTTGTAATCGAAGTTTTTTAAGGTAACCCCATATAAAAATGGTACGTTTTTTCTATCAAATATCAGCCACAGAAAAAGCAGCGGTAAAATAAAGACTGTTACAAAACGCATATTTGCTGCAATTTTGCTTACAAAATATTCTTCGTAATCTTGAAAACGCTCAGCCCACAAGTAAAAAAAATAAAACCCGACAGCAATACTCAACAATACAATCAATGCCCCTGATTTAATCCACATTTTTGGATTTCGCAAAATCTTGAATTCCTTATTTATTGCAAGCTTTGGCACAAGAATAAAATAATACGTTGAAGCATAAAGCAAGAAATAAAATACCATTCCAATCGCTTGCTTATGGTAACTGTCGAGAATTTTCTTTTCAAGACCAATAGAATAATTCACCGAAATGGCTACAATCAGAAACAAAAAAGTAAAAACATAAATGCGTTTATCGAAATCTTCGGCAATAAAAGTTTTTGAATAGACAATAAGTTTACGCATTTTTAAGAAATTTCGAGGTATTGAAAATAGTATTTTTTTTTGTTTTGCGAAGATATAATCTAATGCAATTTGAATTATTATTTTCTTTTAAAATCGACACGTTCAACTTCAAGGGCTTTAGTTTGTCCCTTTAGTATCGTGGCTTTGGGGCCATAACCAATGGAAAGAATTATTTTTTCAATTTCATTAATTTCTATGGAATCAAAGTTCTGTTTGTACGACGCATCTAGCTCTGCCATTATGGGTTCAATTAAACCGGAAGCCTTGTTTACACTTTTTTTCTGGTTGTTTTTATAAAGTGCCTGCAGTGTATCTGCTTCAATCACAAAATTAATACTGTCGTTAGAATTAATTCTGTAAATACATCCGTTAACAACTCCAATGCCCACATCTTCGCCGGGCTTAACCCTGCCATTTGCCACTAATCTGATTAACAAATTTGATTTAAATGCTTTATAAACTGCTTTGGTTTCATATTCATATCCGCTTAGTGTAGTCCCAATACACCCTTCAAAACATATAAAACAATAAGCAAAAAGCACAATAAATATTATTTTCATGGTAAAAATTTTTGCATACAATTCTTAAATCATCACAAAATCAACAATTTACCAAACAAAGATATGACAATAAAAACAATCATTAAACAAAAAAATAAATCTGATACCTTTGTAAAAAAAAGTTTATGCTCAACTTTTTCTTAATAATTGGTGGACTTGCCTTAACCATTTTCAGCGCACACTGGCTTGTAAATGGAGCTTCGTCCATAGCAAAGCATTATGGAATCTCAGATATTGTAATAGGATTGACTGTTGTGGCATTTGGCACTTCTGCACCTGAATTAACCATTAATGTTCTTTCGGCTGTTGAAGGATCTACCGATATTGCGATTGGAAATATTTTAGGAAGTAACATTGCAAATATATTGTTAATACTGGGAATTGCAGCCATAATATTTCCATTACCAATTTTAAAAAGCTCGCGTAATAAAGAAATTCCTTTTAGTTTAATTGCGGCAGTTGTGCTATGGTTGCTTGCCAACGACAAATTGTTTGACTCTTCGGTAACCGGAAATTTTATTTCGGCAATGGATGGAATCATTCTGTTGATATTCTTCTGCTTTTTTCTTTTCTACTCTTTTCGATTGGCCAAAACACCTGGAATAAAAAGCGAAACTGTAAAAAGCATTACCATTAATAAAAGCATTTTTTTAATTTTAATCGGACTTACTGGTCTTTATTTCGGAGGAAAGTACATGGTGGAAGGTGCCATAAATTTCGCATCTTCAATTGGAATGAGTCAGCGTGTAATCGGGCTTACTATTGTTGCAATTGGGACATCAATACCCGAACTGGCAACCTCCGTGGTGGCTGCACTTAAAAAAAATGCAGGTATTGCAGTTGGCAATGTGGTTGGGTCGAACATTTTTAATATCTTTTTTGTTCTTGGGACTACTGCTGTAATTAAACCCTTGCCCTTCGACGCTGAAATTCAGTTTGATGTGATTTTTACAATTTTTGCCAGCTTGTTATTATTTTTAACAGCTTTTACTTTTAAAAAGAATAAAATTGATAGAATTGAAGGCTTTTTTTTCCTTCTAATTTATATTGGTTATATTGTTTACACTCTGATGTAAATTATTCTGGATTTACCTGATTTTTTCTCAATGAATTCAACACAAATTTCAAATCGGAATAGCTAACATTATCTCCAAAAAATTCTTTTGCTGCAGTGAGCGAAGAAGTGTTATGATCCACAAAGAAATCGCTGATTTTTTTAATTTTTTCAGAATCCACAAACTGCTCCACTTCCAGTTCGCCAAGTGAAACATAATGTGCCAGATGCCCTTCAATAGTTAATGGAGAAAACCCACGCTCAGCAGCTATTTCAGCAATGGTTTTCCCTGAATTGAACATTTCAAAACTAAGTTTTTTACTGTTGACTTTCGCTTTTTTTATTTTAATTTCAGGTTCCAAAATTTCAGTCTGCTCTGCCTCTATTCCTTGATCATTACAATATTCATTAATTATTGAAAGTATATCGCTGCCGTAGTGCTGAATTCTTTTTTGCCCAAAACCTTTTACCATTGATAATTCTTCAAAATTTCTGGGCATGCGATCCATAAGATCCATAAGATGTTTTTGATGCATTATCATAAATGCTTTGGCATTGTTTTCCTCGGCAACAGTTTTGCGCCACGCTTTTAATTCCTGATAAAGTTCTGAATGTGGAATATTTTTAGTTGATTTTATTTTTTCAGATTTTTTAGGTTTCTGAATTGTATTAAAATCAATTTCTGCATTTGCCTGCACCTTTAATAATTCAAGCGTTTTGAAACCATCAATACAATTTTTCAGTATTGATTTTTTAACAAAAGCAACAAGCTGGAGCTTAGAGATATATTCTAAAACCTGCACTCTTACTGCTTTATTATCTGTTTCTAAAATGTAACTTTCGAAAAAAGGAATCAACAACGATTCAATGATTTCAGAAAAATAGGTTGCTGCTTTTTTAATTCTTTCCTGAATATTTTCATTTTCTTCAGGTGCTTCATTCTGCGCAAACAACTGATTTAACTGTATTTTAAAACGGTCAGCGACAGAATATATTTTCCCGATAAATTCATTTTCAATCTGATAAACTTCAGAAATCATAACCGGATCAAGAATATTTTTATTTTCGTCAAGAGCTCTGCCAAGCGAATAAAATAATTTCTTTAGCCCAGTGAAATCAAACAATTCAAGAAGCAATGTTTGTTGAAACAAAATTTTTGAGGCTTCCAGTTCTGATTCATTTGGTTCCTCTTCATGCGACTTTTTAGTAAATTCAGTAATGGTGTCATCCGTCTTGATTCCATTGATTGTAATTGGAGAGCTCAATACCAAGCCTTCGAGTGTTCGGCAGCGGCTCAATGCAACATAAACCTGCCCAAAAGCAAAAGAAGCCTGTGCATCAATAATTGCTTTTTCAAACGTTAAACCCTGACTTTTGTGAATGGTAATTGCCCATGCGAGCTTTAACGGATATTGCATAAATGTACCAATCACATTTTCTTTTACTTCTTTAGTCGATTCGTCCAAGGAATATTTCACATTTTGCCAGTCAACTATGTTTACAGGTATTTCAGCAAGATCTCCCGGACATTTTACATAAACAATATCTTCTTCAATCAATGTAATTTTTCCAATTTTCCCATTGTAATAAAGCTTTTCGCGCGATGAATCATTTTTAACAAACATCACTTGTGCTCCTTTTTTTAATTCAAGGTTTGTTTCGGTAGGAAATATATAGGGCGGAAAATCTCCGTCAATTCTAGCTTTAGCGAAAAATGAGGTATTTTTATTTTCGCTTAATTTTTTATTATTGATTTCTGCTGCATTTGAATTGTGCGTGGTAAGAATGATGTAACCTTCTTCGTCCTTAGGTTTAAAGCCGGGAATGTAGCGCTTGTTTATTTCTTCAAGCACTTCGTTGTTTACCGCTTTGGTTCTGACTTTGCTCAGTAAATCGATAAAATATTTGTCGGTCTGACGAAAGATATGAGTTAGTTCAATGGTGACGAAACCTGCTTTCTGTAATGCCCTACTTCCAAAAAAATAAAAGGTATCGTAATAATCGCGGAGCAAGATCCATTCATCGTCTTTAACCACAGGCGAAAGTTGATGCAAATCACCAATCATTAGCAATTGAACGCCGCCAAAGGGTTTTGATCTGTTTTTGTATTTACGCAATACTTCGTCAATAGCATCGAGCATATCCGAACGCACCATGCTTATTTCATCAATCACAAGCAGGTCGAGGCTTTGAATAAGTTTAATTTTTTCTTTATTAAATCTTTTTGCTGCTGGTGAAGGTTTTAAATGTGAAATTGTATTTCCTTTATTGCTTAAAATACCATCCGGAATCTGCGGCCCAAAGGACATTTGAAAGAACGAATGTATAGTAACACCACCTGCATTTATTGCTGCAACACCAGTAGGTGCAACCACTGCCATGCGTTTTGGTGATATTTTTTTAAGCTGATGTAAGAAAGTGGTTTTACCTGTTCCTGCTTTCCCTGTAAGGAAAATAGATCTGTTGGTAAATTGAACAAAATCGTAAGCCAGCTTTAATTGAGAATTTTCAAAAATCATGAATATTGTTTTAATAAAAAAATAAATCCGATAACAAATCCGATGCTTACCACGCTCCATTTAAAAATCGCAGGATTCACATGTCCCGCAAGTTTGCTTCCCATATATCCACCCAGATATGCAGCAAGAGCCATAACTAACACAACCGGCCATATTACTTTATCAGAAAATAAAAAGAACAAAGCTGCTGCAACATTTGCACTCAGCGAAAGCGTTTGTTTAAGCGCATTCAACCTGATCAGTTTATCTTCAATAATTAGTGCAAGAACCGCCAGCAGAATCACGCCCAAACCAGCGCCAAAATATCCACCATAAACAGTAGCAAAAAAAATTAATATCGCTTTTAACACAAATTTTTCTGATGATATTTTTTCTTCCGAATCACGTTTTTTCAATGCATTTTTCAGCCTGTCCTGAAACATGAGTAAAAAGGATGCAAGAAAAATCAAGTATGGCACGAGTTGCGTAAAAATCTTTTCATCAGAAAACAGCAACAGCAAACCGCCTGTTATTCCTCCTGCAACAGCAAATGGAATCATCTGAACCATTCGTTTTTTTTGTCCTTTCAAATCATTACGTTGGGCAATGGTTCCGCCTATATATCCAGGGCACAATGCAATGGTATTGGTAACATTTGCAAACACAGGAGGAATGCCTAAAGCCACCAATACAGGATATGTGATTAGTGTTCCACCACCGGCAATGGCATTGATAAAACCTGCGCCAATAGCGGAAATACATATTATGGAATAAAAAAGAAAATCTGTCATAAATTGAATTGCTAAGTTATTTATTTTGCCTCAATAATGCCGAAAAAAATATTTGCTAAAAAAATATCTGCGCTGGTTTTATATAAATCTTAGAAAACACTTAATCAAATAATCTTTTTTAAGAATATTTCGTTAAACAAATACTTAAATAACACAAAGGAATAATTATTTTCTATAAATATTTTTTTATGTTAATACATTTAATATATTTGCATTGTTCTTATGTTTTCAAATCATTGTCTATTATTGATGATATTCGCCTATCCAATAAACAGCATTCTACTTTTCCTTAAAAGTTTTGAGGCAATACGCAATTATGTAGAGAGAGAGAGAGAGAGAGAGAGAGAGAGCTAACAAAAAATCCGTATATTTTACATTTCAAACCCGACAGCTTATTTGCTGCTCGGGTTTTTTGTTTCCAAATATATTTTATTTGTGCAAAGATTTATGTAAAGAAAGGAGGAATTAATTAAGAAAAATGATTGTTTACCAATAAAATGTCTAATTTTAAACACTTAACTCATGAAAACAAAGTTACAATTAAAAAGAAAATTATTAACAGGCCTAATCATGTTTACGATTGCATTATTGGGCAGTATGTTTTGCCCTGCTCAAAACACACAAATGCCAATTTGGTGTATGGATAATCAGTACTATAGCTTTCTTGATCAAAGTTTTCATAATTATCCAGCCACCCCAATTAATTCATATATGCGTAGTTCATATCAGGATAGAAATGGAAAACTCTTGTTCTATATATCTAATTACGAAGTATATAACAATTTCGGCGATTTAATCGGAACTATCAACGATCCAAACACTCCATTACTTACATTTTTAAATGATGTTGAAATTGTACCTATGACACCAGATTTGAACTGTTCGAGATTTTATGTTTTTTGGTTTACTGCTACAGGTCCTTTAAGTCAATGTTATTTATATTATACAATCATTGATATGACGCTAAATAACGGCATAGGAGGTATAAATGCAAACGAACGTCAAGTAAAAGTAACAAATGCAAATGGCCATTATGAATGGGGCGGAATAGCCGTAAGCAAAAATATTCCAACAACACAAAATAGATATTTATATTACCTTGGATATATTGGAACTCAATATGGAGTGTGTCGTCTGACAGTTGGAACAACTATTTCAGTGCCAACGATGATTTACAATACTGGCAGTAATCATGAAGGAACATGGGAAATGGATTTATCACCTGATGGAACTAAATTAGCATGGGGGTCGCCCATGGTTACCAGTTACTACTTGATAGGCCTTGATGCTAATGGAAATTATCTTTCGAATAGTTTCAGGAATATAGCAACAAATAATTGGTCTGAAAGAAATAGATTTGTTGAATTTTCGTCAAATAGCCAATACTTGTTTTTCATTGACTGGCAAGCAACTTATCCCTTTAATTCGATAATCAAATACATTGACACGAATAATCCATTAAGTACTCCCCAAGTTGTATCAGGATGGAACCCACCAGATAACAAGTCAACAAAATTAGAACTTGGGTTAGATGGTAGAATATGGGCAGGAACATCCAATAGTATTCAGGGAATAAATACAAGTACATTTACTGTTGATCAAACTAAAGCCTGTACGCTCCCTTTGCATACATTAAATTCAGATTTCTACAATCTCTCAAGCCAAATTGATGGCTATAATTATGATGAATTATATCAAACAACAGAACCTGTTTGTTGTCAATCACAGATTGCTTATGATTCCTATTCATACACAGCAACGGCAAGTGGGACATGGACAACAAATTCAAATCCAATTGCTCCAGGTGTTAATAATATAAACGTTGAGTATCGTATTATTATTCCGGTTGGCATGAATATTACCATTGAGGATATGACTTTTAATTTCGGTCTTAACGCAAAAGTAATTATTTGTCCAGGAGCAAATTTAACATTAAAAGGGACAACGTTTCAAGGATTAACTCAATGTGGTTCAATGTGGAAAGGTGTTGAAGTTTGGGCAAGTAGTAGCTCAATTATTGGTCAGCTTATAATGCATCAGAGCGGAACACGTCGGTCAATGATTGCAGATGCTATTTGTGCAGTTAGGCTTTTTCAAGAAGGCACACCGCCATATAATTATACTGGAGGTGATATTACAGCAACCTATTCCATTTTCAGAAACAATTTACAGGGTATTGTTGCAACTTCAAACACAATAAATCCGGGGCTGCTATTAAATGATAATATTTTTGAAACAACAACAGGTGGAATGAAATATCCTCATTTAGGTGAAATCGCTATTGATTATATTAATACTACCGATGATGGCATGATTCTAATAAAAAGAGATACATTCAAGCTTGCTTCAAAAGCCATTATTAGCACTGATGCCAAGTATTCTGTAAGTGCTTCTGTATTCAGTAACCTTTCAATTGGCATTTATGCAACAGTGGTTACCCCAAGTTTTTTAAGCAGTCATACAATTATCGATAATATTTTTAACGAAGTGCATACTTCCATCAGAATTGATGGAGGAAAATACGATTATATAAAAGGCAATAGCTTTAATCCACTTGGAGGCTCTCAGGCAACAAATTTTTATGGTATTTTCCTGAACGGTACCCAAAATTTCAGTGTTTATGACAATACTTTTAACCGAATAAAATATGGAATATATTGCAACAATGGAGTAATTGGTGTGATAAAAAAATATAATGCCGACTCTGATGGAAACCATTTTATGGGATGTTACCGAGGCATACAAACAGTTGGGACTAATTGTGCTCCTGATTGCAGATCTGGTGTTTTAATAAAATGCAATTACTTTTACAATTACCAGACAAGTGGTGAGTTTTCAACAGCATGGTATAATGGTGGCTCAATTTTCAAACAAGGTGAATACACAACTTTACAAATAGAAAACTATAAACAAGCAGGCAATGAATGGCATCATTCCGATACAAGAACAGATGTTACAGCAGTAACAAATTATCCTTTCAATTATTATCATCACATTAGTCCATCATATTGTATTCCCACAAAAAACAGCACTTCCGGTATGACTTTGGTTCAAAGTCCGTGTGTAAAAACGAATACTTCTTGCGTTGCTGAACTAGGAGGAGGCGAGACATTGGTAAGTGCTGAATTAACTGCGTTTTCTTCGTCTTCAGTAAATGAACATAGTATTTTACCAGATCAAATAAGCATGATTGATAATACCATTTATTATTATTTGACCAACAACCAGTCAGATAGTATTGCACTGTTTCTCGAAAAAGCAAATTCAGATTATGCCAAAATGCAACTTTTACCAATTTATATCAAAAATGGAAGTATTAGCAAGGCTCAGAAGTTATTGAATCAATTAAAAATAAGCGATGTAAGTACAGCAACTGATACTGACAGAACTCAGAAAATTCAATTACTTGAGATGCAACTAAACTGGAAAAAGCAGAGCATTTCTCCTTACAAAATGTCGCCCGCTGATGAATTTTTGCTTAGGGATTTAGCCACATACAACACACAAGCTTCGGTAAATGCAAAATCACTGTTAAGTATGGTTTTTGGTGACATTTTCCAAATTCCTTGGCTAAATGACACTCTTGCTAATGCAAAGATTATAAATTTGAACGAAACCGCAGATTTTTTGGGTAATGCGTATCCAAATCCTTTTGACAATATTACTACTATCAAATACCAAACACCTGATTCCTGCAACAAACCCAAACTGGAAATTTATGACATCACAGGCCGCTTGATATTTTCATACAACCTTAACAAAGGAAAATCTATGTTAAGTATTAGCTCTGCCAATTTCGAAAATGGAGTTTACATTTATCAAATGGTAATTGATGGAATTATTATTGAACAAAAGAAAATGATTGTTACTAAATAGTTAAATTCTGGGGTTGTGGCATATCCACAACCCCTTCTTAATTTATGAAATATTATATTTTCTTAATCTTCATTTGTTTCTTTTTAGAAACATCATCCTCTGCTCAAACTGTGAGGTTTGACAAATGTTATACTTTAGGTAGTTACTGCAATGGATTAGCCGTAACAAATGATAACAATTTCTACATTATAGCAGGATATCAAAATAACGAACCTTCATTTATAGACACCACGCTCAATTCATTTGTAATGAAAGTAGATTTGCATGGCGACACTTTTTTTACAAAAAAATATGGATATTCAGGTTTTGGTTTTTTTAATGATATATGTAAAACAAATGATAGTAGTTTTATATGTGTTGGTGTTTTTCAAAGCATTGTACCTGATAATGAATATGATTACGACCTTTATGTCGTTAAAATAAATTCAAATGGTGATACAATCTGGACTAAAAGGTATTCATGCCCCGGCGATTCTACATATGCTGCATATTCGGTTATTGAGTCACAAAATAAAAATATTTTTATCGCTGGATATCAATACGCTTGGACTGACGACAATTTTTGCAGTTTGATAATCAAATTAGACTCATTTGGCAATTTGATTTGGAGAAAATGTTACAAATCAACCAACCCCTATCCATATAATTTAAACTTTATTATGAATTGGGTTTCTGAGATAAGGGAGACCAATGACAATTGTATAATTGCTGCGGGTGGGAAAGGTGAATATATAAATGGGAATCCATCCATTTTCAAAGTTGATTCAACAGGGAATATTCTTTGGAGCAAAACTTATTATGGTAGTTCTGAACTCGATTGTTGTAATAGTATTGAGAAAACTTTAGACAATAATTATATTATTTCAATAAGTTATCAAGATATTGAACAACCACATAGAATCTGTTTTCTAAAGGTTGACCTTTTCGGAAACAAAATATGGCAGAAGAAATATTCTTATTTTTACAGTGGCGGTTTTACCAAAGCAATACCAACATCTGATGGAGGATATGTCGGATGTGGAATCTCTGATTACGCTGACAATATATTACCAGATATGGATGGCTTTTTAATTAAATTAGATTCGAATGGGGATTCATTATGGATGAGATATTTTGGGACAAACCAGCAACATGATTTATTTTTTGATGTGAAACAAACTCCAGACAAGGGATATATTATGACAGGCGAAACATACAGCTATAACCCAGGTGGCAGCAGCCTCTGGCTTGTAAAAGTGGATAGCCTCGGGTTGTTATTTCCTGTTGGAATAAATGAAGAGCCTTTGTTTCCATTGGCAACCATAAATGCTTTTCCAAATCCTGCTGTTTTACAATTTACCATAAGCACTTTTGTTCCTGAATTTTCTAGCAATGCAGAAGTTTTACTTTTTAACATGCAAGGAAAACAACTGGCAAATTACCCATTGCAAAAAGGAGAAAACAACACAGAAATAAGCATGGAAAATTATGCTGCCGGAACATATTTGTATGTGCTGGCAATTGACAATTACAATGTAAGGAGTGGAAAGATAATTGTTGCAAAATAATTTTTTTATTTTCAATCATTACAAATACCTTTGAAAAAAAAACGCTTATGAAAAAAATTCTATTACTAGTATTTGCAACAGCAATTCTTTTTTCCTGTAATCAGGGCGAAAAAAAACAAGAAAAAGTTGTTATGTCAATGGATTCATTGGCCACTTTACCTTCTTGCTGTTCTATGAAGGACGGTTTGCTCATTCACATTTCAAACAGCAGCAACGATCCGCACCGTGTGGTTATGGCACTTAAAATGGCTGCAATGATGTCGGAAGATAAACCAGTGCTTGTTTATTTTGATATCAAAGGAATTGAAGTGGTTTTAAAAGATGCCAAAGACATTACTTATCCTACGTTTCCTTCGGCTCAGGAATCGATTAAAAAACTTATTGAGAATAAGGTTACCGTTTTGGCCTGCCCCAGTTGCATGAAAGCTGCAGGGAAAACTGCTACAGATCTTATGCCTGGAGTTATTATGGCAGAAAAAGAAAGTTTTTTCAATTTCACAAAAGGTAGAATTATTTCTCTGGATTATTAGAATTTTTATTGCAACAAAAAAGCTGCTTCAATAAATCGGAGCAGCTTTTTTTTATAATTATTCAAAATAAAAATATATGCTTAATAATAAAAAATTGTTAAAAATCTGTATAAAATTTCATATAGAATTTTTTATTATGCCCCGTCAATTCGAGTTTTTCTATCGTCGCTTCTCGATAACCGCATACATTTTTATAATTGATTAATATATAGGAGCGGACTCGAAGTGACGATAGAAAAAGTATCGAGAATAGGGGCACAATAATTTCATGTTTTAAAATTTAAACAACCTCTAAGAATATTTCTTTTATTTTTTTTCTTTAACTTTTTTAATAGAATCAATCACAGTGCCATCAACCCATTTAACAACAGCAACAATCTCATCATCGAACTGAATTTTTTCAGGTATTCCACAAATTGCATCTGCTTCAGCTTTTAATTCTTGAATTGTTTTAATTGGCAGTTTACTATTTTTCGTTTTTTCTATCAAATCAGTTCGTCTAGGATTGATAGCAATTCCTCTTTCAGTTACAATAACATCTATTAATTCGCCTGGACCACAAAGCGTGGTAACATTATCAACCAAAACAGGGATACGATCTCTAAAAAGCGGGATTGGAATAATTACATTTTTTGCATGTAGGCAGTTTTGCCAACCACCAATACCATGTAAAAGATATCCGTCAGAATGTGTTATTACATTTCCATTAAAATTCATATCAATTTCAGTTGCACCTAAAATCATAATGTCTGTCATTGAAGTATAATTTCCTTTACTGTGATAATTGTAAGCTTGAAGCACAGAAAGGTCAATATGATTTGGGTTTTCACGTGCCGAACGAACCGCTTCTAAGTCAAATGCTTGCGCATCTAAAATATAATCAAGAACACCACCTTCTAGCATTTGAACTAAATATTTAGTGCTTCCACCAAATCCAAAACGGGCTTTTTGTTTTCGTTCCTTTAACATTTGTTCAAAATAAATGCCCACAGCCAATGAGGTTCCGCCAGCACCTGATTGAATGCCGCAGCCCTCGCGTAACAATCCTGCTTCATCGCAAAACTGCGCAGTTAATTCGGCAAGCAATAACCTATCGGGGCTCTTAGTAACCTGTGTAGTACCCGAAACTATTTTTTCGGGAATACCAATTTGATCAACAACTACAACGTAATCAACGTAATTCCCCTGAACTTGCATAGGCATGCATGGGAAAGGAATAAGGTTATCGGTTACAACAATTACTTTGTCAGCATACATAAAATCGGCAAGAGAATATCCTAAAATCCCACAAGCAGATTTTCCACTTAATGCATTGGCATTTCCAAATGCATCCGCAACAGGTGCTGCAATAACAGCAACATCAATATGAACTTCGCCATCTTGAATTGCCTGAACACGCCCGCCATGAGAGCGAAGTACAGCGCATCCTTTCATTTTTCCTTGAGAAGTGAACTTGCCCAATGGCCCATTCATCGAACCTTCAATGCGGTTAATTGTTCCATCTTCAAGATATTTAATAAGCGGATCATTACAAGGGAAGGATGCTGATGGAAACCAAACGAGATCCTTGATACCCATTTTATGTGCTGAATCAAAAATAGTATTACTTACAATATCTCCATCGCGTAAATGATGATGTGTACTAATGGTCATGCCATCCTTTAAGCCACATTTTATTAAAGCATCTTCCAATGTTGAAACCAATTTGTTTCCATCGTCAGGATAATCAATACATGTAGGAATAATTGGCGAATATTTTCTGCCAGTTGGTCGGTGCTGCCTTAACCCTTTAAAGGGAATAACTGGCTGTCCATTAACAATAGTTGGGACCATACGGCCTAAAGCATTTTCAACAACTTTATCACATTTATTCATAATTTTCTTCCCTCCAATTTTTAGTAATTTTTTCTGTTGCAATAGCTAAATCAATAGTTTTCTGAGCGCGCTTTACAACAGGAGCATCAATCATTTTTGTTCCAAGAGAAACAACACCTAATCCTTTTTCAGTTGCTTCAATAAAAGCATTTACAATTTTTTTAGCTTTTTCAATTTCATCCTTTTCGGGAGCGAAATTTTCGTAAATCACTCTGATTTGGCGAGGGTGAATACATCCCATACCATCAAAACCAAGCGATTTGGATTTCTGAACGTTTAGCTTTAAAGCCTCCATATCAGAAATATCAGAAAAAACAGAATCAATAGGCTGAATTCCTGCGGCACGGCACGCATTAACCACTTGCGAACGGGCAAAAAAGGATTCAGTGCCTTCGTTTGTACGTTTAGTCCCTAAATCAGCAGTATAATCTTCTAAACCAATTGCCAGCGAAACAACATTTTTTGCTGCACTTGCTATTTCAAATGCTTTTAAAACACCTAAGGCACTTTCAATTATTGGCATAAGCCAAATTTCGTTAGAAACATTATACTTGCTTTGCAGTTCAGCAATTTTATTATTTAATTGATGGATTTGTTTAGCACTTTCACACTTGGGTACAAGAATTAAATTAACATTATAAGGAACAATAAATTCTAGATCTTCGAGCCCACGAGGAATTTGGTTTATTCTAACCATTCGCTCAGTACCATAAAAATTAACGGCAAGCAGTGCATTACGAACCAAAAAACTTGCTTCATATTTTTTATCGGGAGCAACAGCATCTTCTAAATCGAGAATAATACCATCAGGTTTATGAAGCCCTGCATTAATCATCAATGCAGGAGAGTTTCCAGGCAAATACAATCGAGAAAACCTATTGCGATCACGCGCTGTAGAATATAAATTTTCATCAAGCATTTTAGGTAAAAACAATTTTTTGGATTGATTAAATTTTTTAAATGTAGCTTCTAAACGGGCCATAAGCACAAAAGGCAATGCACCAAAATCTTCTATTGTAATTATCGCATCTTTGATTTCGAAAATTTCAATTGCATTATTGGCAATTTCAGTGATATTTTCGCCAAAAAGTGCTTTAACTTTACTTTCGACATTCAGTGTAATGCCAGAATTTTCTGCGGGTTCAATGGAAATAAAGCAATCAGATCGAATTCCTTTGCCTTTATTTCCAGCAGTAATAGTTGTTTTCAAAATATTCTCCTCCATTTTTATGATTAATTACTTGGTTGTCCGAATCGGATTCCACCAGACTTATCAATTTGAAGATTTTTCTTTTCTTCTGTAGTCTTTGGTTTTTGATTGTTGTTGGGTTTATTCCCTGATACGGTTTTTGGTTTTTGAGATGCTGCATTAATGCTATCTTCTATTTTTTGTTTGTTTTGCTCTTCAGTTAACTGAGCATTTGCAATAGAATCAGCCGTAAGTTGTTTTTCAGCTTTTACAATTGAATCGAGTTTAGCTTTTTCTTTTTCTTCATTTTCTTTGGAGTTTCCACCACAGGAACTAAAAAAAGCAGCAATAGCAAAAATTACAAATAGCTTTTTCATACAATTAAGTTTAAAAGTTTTGGCTAAATTAAACAAAATAGCAAAAAAAAAGAGTGCAATTGCACTCTTTAATTTAATTTTTGGTGAAATTATTTTTTAACAGGTTTTTTTCCACCTTTTTTGTCAGCTTTTTCAACGCTGTCTTTTTTAATGCTGTCTTTAATGGCAACTTGTTTTAAGCTATCTGCAGCTTTAATTTTTGCAATGCTGTCTATTTCAACTTTAGCAATGCTGTCTTTTTTCAAAGAATCAAGGCGAGCTTGTTCTTTTGCTTTATCTTTTCCACCACCGCAAGAAGCGAATGTTACCATACCGGCAACAACTAATAATGCGAAAACTTTTTTCATTTGTTTTTTGTGTTTAATTAATTTGGTTGCAAAAGTAAAAAATAATTACAAAAAATGTTAAAAAAAAACATTTTCTTTTTAACAAATATCGTTATAGCTGTTAATAACAAAAAAGAGGGTGAATAAATACACCCTCTTTTTTCAACTTTTAGCTTTTAGATTAGGATCAACCTTTTCCTTTAGGATTTTTGTTGTCAACTTTTTTTCCGCCTTTTTTGTCGGCTTTTTCAACGCTGTCTTTTTTAATGCTGTCTTTAATTGCAACTTGTTTTAAGCTGTCAGCTTCTTTTATTTTGGCAAGACTGTCAGCTTCAACTTTAGAGATGCTGTCTTTTTTCAAAGAATCAAGGCGAGCTTGTTCTTTTGCTTTATCTTTTCCACCACCGCAAGAAGCGAAAGTTACCATACCGGCAACAACTAATAATGCGAAAACTTTTTTCATTTGTTTTTAAGATTTAAATTAATTTGACTGCAAAATTAACATTTTTTAACAAATACAAAAAAAAATAACAAAAAAAAAGGAATCTTTTCAGATTCCTTTTAAATTATTCAGCTTTGGATCAACCTTTACCTTGTGGTTTGGTAGGTTTTACCTGCTGTTGCTGTTGTTGCTGGCCACCTTGAGGTTTAGGTTTGTTCTGGTTTTTTTTGTCAGCTTTAGCAAGTGAATCTTGTTTTAAAGAATCAAGTCTTCTTTTTTGTTTTTCAACTGATGCTAATGAATCAGCTTCTTTTTTTGCTTTTTCAGCAGCAGAGATAGAATCCTGTTTTGCTTTTTCTTTAGCTTCTTGGTCTTTTTTGCTTGGACCACATGCAACGAATGAAACCATTCCTGCAACGAGTAATAATGCTAATAATTTTTTCATGTTTTTTTAAGTTTTTTTGGGTTAACCAAATGCAAAATTAGAATAATTTTTAAAACAAAATATTTTTTTTTATTTTTATTAAGATAAATATCGTATTTTTGCCGAACAATTAAACAAATCACTAAACCAATTCTTATTTAACTTAAATTCATTTTTTATGAAAAAATTCATTTTATCAGTTGCCACTATCGCATTTTTATTTGGTGCAACATTATTAACTTCTTGCTCAAAAGACGACATCTCAAAACCAGTTATCACTTTAAAAGGTGACGCAAATGTAACAGTAGTTCTCAACGGAACATATACAGATGCTGGCGCAACTGCAGATGATGACAAAGACGGTGATTTAACTTCTTCTATCACAAGCAATGCATCCGCTACTAACCCTAACGTAAACCTTAAAGGTACTTATGCTGTTACTTATACTGTTACTGATGCTGCAGGCAACACTGCCACTAAAGACAGAACTGTTGTTGTAGCAAATTCTGCAGGTAACCTTGAAGGCTCTTTCAATGCTTCTGATGACTGGAATTCTGACGGAACTTCTGATTTTTCTTGGGTTGAAACTATTACTGCTTCTTCAACAGTTAACAATCAGCTTGTATTTTCAAAATTCGCTTATTATACGGGTTGTGCATTAAAAATTAATGTATCTGGAACTAGTGTTTCTTTCCCTGGCGTTCAGTCTTTCCTTTGTGGAGCTGGTGCTCTACAACAGAACAGAGCTTTCTCTCAGATCAGCGGTTCAATTGCAGGAACTACTATCACTGTTAACTATCATGAATTAGATGCTGACGGTTTCACTACTGATGGCGTAGATACTTTTGTAAAACAATAATCATTTTAATCAACATAAAAAACTGTCTCTTTTTAAGGGACAGTTTTTTTTTGCAATCATTTTATACAGGTAATGTATTAAGGTGGCATAAATTTTGTCTTCCCCTGGAAAATCATAAGTCATGAAAAAATATTTGTTCGCAATCTCCTTATTTTTTGCATTCACTAGATGCTTAAATGCTCAGGTTTCTGATTCATTAATTAATGATGACGCTATTCTTTCTAAAATAATCAAATCAATTCCCAAAGGATGGGTATTTGAAGTTAAGGATGGTGCTTTTATTTTCAGGAAATCAGACTCGGTAATAATTGCCAGTAAAAAGCTGCTCAATTATCCTATGTCAAAAAAAATTCCTATTGATACCATAATAAAATATGGAACAAAAACCACGAGCTATATTTCATACAAGTATGATAAGAGATGGACTACCGAGCAAACCATGGCTGCTTATTCAAACAATACAAAAATTTATCAAAAATTAAAAGCACTTCCCACGAAATATGAGCTTTTATCATTATATGATAAAACCCTCAGTACTAGAGGACATGTAGTTTACACCGGCAAAACCGAAGAAGAAAAAAAGCGAGTAAAAAAATTCGAAGAAGAAAGAGCTGGTTTACTTAGCAAAATTACGCTTTTACCTAATTATCATACCGACTATTTCAGTTTGTTTTTAATTAAATCAAATGGATGCAACGACGATGATATATGCGTTGCACCAGACAATGCATCAATTCAACTGTATGAAATTCTTGCACTAATGCAGGATTTCACAGAAAAATCACAAGTTCAGTAAGAAGCGAAATTGTTCACTTCTTATATAAAATCATTTTCATCTTAAATTTTTATTCGTAATTTTGATAAAAAATTAACGAAATGAAAAATAAGCTGATTATTCCAATTATTTTCTTTTTTGTATGCACTTTGCTATTTTCATGCAAAAAAGAAGACTCCAAAGATACTACGCCTCCTCAAATTACTCTTTTAGGAGATAATCCTTATACTGTTGGCATGGGCACAAATTACATCGACTCCGGAGTAACTGCTATTGATGATATTGACGGAGATATTTCGGCATCTGTTCAGCTTACAAATAATGTTAATATGTCGGTAGTAGGCAATTATACTGTAAAATACAATGTTTCTGACAAAGCTGGCAATTCTGCGCCTGAAGTTACCAGAACCGTTAAAGTAGTAATTACAAAATAGCCAAATCTTCTGATTTAAAATTCCTACTTTATCAACTATGCCATTAAAGAACGGCAGTTACTTTAAAATATTTTTAATCAGGATTGGCTTTGTTTATATTGCCTTTTCAATTGCCCGCTTGCTTTTTTATATTTTCAATTATTCTCATTTCAGTAGTATTTCTTTCTCTGAGCTTCTTTCTATTCTATTCTTTGGATTGCGGTTTGATACTGTTTCAATAATTGCAATAAACGGATTGTTTATTTTACTAAGTATCATTCCTTTCAGCGAAAAATTTGGCAGGTATTACCAACGAACTTTATTAATTATTTTCGTTGTTTTTAACTCAATTGGTATGGCTGCAAACATGCTCGATTGCGGTTATTTTAAATTTACACTTACGCGGTCAACTGCCGATTTGTTCAATGTATTAGGATTAGGTAATGATTTTTCATTATTATTCTGGCAATATGTGAAAGACTTCTGGTATCTTTTTCTGATATGGATTGGATTTATAATTTTATTTTATTTTATTTTCAAAAAAACACAACTACTTTATCGGGTTTCCGATAAAAATTTAAAGATTAGCAAAATTGCATTCATCAAAAAAATTATTGTTGCATTATTGGTAATTTTTTCAGGAATAGTTGGCATAAGAGGCGGTCTGCAACTTCGCCCAATTGGAATTGTTACTGCTGGAAACTATACTACTTCAACGAGTATTTCTCTGGTTCTCAATACTCCTTTTACAATGATAAAAACAATAGGAAAATCGGGTTTATCAGAAAAAGAATATTTTAAAGAATCAGTTGCAACATCATATTTTTCTGCTGTTAAGAAACCTTCCTGCAAAGCAATAAAAAAGGACAATATTGTAATCATTATTCTCGAAAGTTTTTCCAAAGAATATATTGGCGGATTAAACAATTATGAAGGCTATACTCCTTTTCTTGACTCATTAATGAATGAAAGTTTTGTTTTTACAAATGCTTTTGCAAACGGAAAAAGGTCAATTGAAGGCATTCCAGCCATACTTTCCGGGATTCCTTCACTGATGAACGAAGCATATATCACTTCAGTATATTCAGGAAACTCCATTGAAAGTATTGCCAGTCTTTTGAAAAGCAAAGGATATAACTCCTCATTTTTTCATGGAGGGACAAATGGAACTATGGGGTTTGATAATTATGTGAATATGGCAGGATTTAACAGCTATTATGGAAGGACGGAATACAATAATGAAAAAGACTTTGATGGCAAATGGGGAATTTATGATGAACCATTTTTAAAATACTTTGCAGGTAAACTTTCTTCAACTCCACAGCCTTTTTTTTCTTGTATTTTTACACTTTCATCGCACCATCCGTATTCAATTCCGGAAAAATATAAAAATAAATTTAAACCAGGAAAGCTTGAAATTCAGCAAAGCATCCGCTATACTGATTTTTCGCTAAAAAAATTCTTTGATTCTGCATCACATTCAAGCTGGTTCGACAGCACCTTGTTTGTAATAACTGCCGATCATACTTCCGAATCAGAATATCCAGAATACCAGACAAGATATGGCATGTATAAACTGCCTTTAATATTTTACAAGCACAACAGCAACTTCAAGGGAAAATCAGATATTGCTGCTCAGCAAATCGATATAATGCCAACTATTCTTGATTATCTGGGTTATGATTCTCCTTATATTTGCTTTGGAAATAATTTATTTGATACAATAAACTGTTTTCACTTTGCAGTTAATTATGCAGACGAAACCTACCAGATTATTGCAGATGATTATGCTCTTTTTTTTAACGGTTCGAATGCAACAGCGCTCTATAATGTAAAGAAAGATAAGCTTATGACAAAAAATATAATAAGTCTTAACAAGGAAGAGAATATTAAATTATCCAATACACTTAAGGCTTTTATTCAAACATATAACTATAGAATGATCCGAAACAAGTTGAACACAATTGAATAGATGTCAGAAAAAAAACAAATATTATTTATTGTTAATCCTTTTTCTGGTGTGGGAAAGCAAAAGGATATTGAAAACATAATATATTCTTCTGTTGATGAAAAAATCTATGATTACGCCATTGTATATACAGCTTATGCTGGACATGCCACAGAAATAGCAAAAGAGGCTTCGGCCAAAGGAACAAGCATTATTGTTGCAGTGGGTGGCGACGGCTCATTAAACGAAGTGGCCCGTGGAGTTATACATTCAAAAAGTGCATTGGGAATAATACCTACTGGATCTGGAAATGGACTTGCAAGACATTTGAAAATTCCATTTGATTTCCAAAAAGCTATTGAAATTATCAATAATGCAAAATCGCAAATGATTGATACTGCTACTATTAATGGAGAATTATTTGTAAGCATTGCAGGAATAGGATTTGATGCTTTGGTAGCAGAAAAATTTGCCCTCAGTAAACACCGTGGGTTTTTTACTTATGTAAAAGTTACTGCTTCAGAATATTTCCTTTACCGTCAGAAAAAATTCATTATGTATATTGATGGTGAACGATTAAAGAAAAAAGCATTTTTTGTAAGTATTGCTAATGCAGGACAATTTGGATACAATGCCACTATTGCTCCCGGAGCACTCTTAAATGATGGTTATCTTGATATATGTATCGTGAAAAAAGTTCCATTTTACGCTGCTCCTTTTGTGTTAAGAAAATTATTCCATAAAAATATCGACACTTCTAAATATTTAGAGATTATCAAAGCAAAAGAAATCAGAATTATTAAAAACATAAAACACAATATTCATATCGATGGCGATTCGGTTCATTCATCCAATGAACTTATTATTAAAGTAATTCCGCTATCACTTAGGATAATTGTGCCTTAAATCAGATTTATGAGCAAAAAAAACAAACCCGAAGGAGTGGTTTATTCCACAAACCCGGATTTCAATTACACATACAACAATCAACCAGAAGTTCCAACATTGCCACCAAATCAGCAGAACCTGAAAGTATTTCTCGACAGAAAAAACCGGGGAGGAAAAATTGCCACATTAATCACAGGTTTTATAGGAACATCCGATGATATGGAAAATCTAGGCAAACTTCTGAAATCGAAATGCGGAGTAGGTGGAAGTGTAAAAAATGGAGAAATCCTAATACAAGGCGATTTCAGGGATCGTGTGATTGAACTTTTAATCAAGGAAGGATATAAAGCAAAAAAAGCCGGAGGTTGATTTCCGGCATTTTCCTTTTATAACAACAGATTTTCGCTAATTAATCACAACTTTCTTAAAGTATTGCTGATTTCCAGAAATTAAACGAATTAAATAAATCCCTTTTGAAATTCCTGATAAGTTAATGGTTTTTATAATTTCGCCCCTAACATTTTCGTTGTTTTCAGAAAAAATAATTTGCCCTACAGCATTCAGCAGTTCAATGCGTATTGATTGTTCTTCAATTGAATTCAAAGAAATATTCAGGTTGTTCTCCGCAGGGTTTGGAAATACTGAAATATTTTTCATTAACCCTATTTCTTCAATTCCACTAAGTGTTGATGTGTAATTAGCACTCCATCCGGCATCGGTACCCGTTGAATTAGACGTAAATATTACAAGCATTTTACCACTGCTAGAAGTTACAGAAGCAGGAATAGTTGTACCTGAATAAGTGGCAAGCAAAGTAGAAACTGTGCCAACTGGATCATAAATTTTAACAAAATCCTTATTCAGTTCTGAGCGAAAACTGGTAAAATTTATAGTAACACTGGCAGCTCCTGAGGGTTCGATCTTCCATTTGCAGTTGGAACTGCAACTGTATTCTTTTCCTCCACTGCCATCGCTGAAAGTATCACTTGGCGCAGTTAATAAGGTAGTTCCGTTACAAAAAACAAGTGCTGCTGATGTATAACTAATCTGCCAACCCGAAGTAGCAGTAGCGCCATCGGTTGTGAAATGCACGTAAACAGTAGGACTGGTTGAAGAAATTGCAGCAGGGAGAGTTGACCCTGAATATGTTCCCAAAACCGGAGCAGAGCTGTTAGAACCATTGTAAATGGTAATTACATCATTTGTGTTTTCTGTGTTCAAATAATCAAAAGTTAGGTTAATATGATCCACATCTGTTGGTGAAATAAGCCAGCTGCAATCGGCATTGTTCTGATAATCGAGAATGGGTCCGCTTCCATCGTTAAAAATTCCGGCAGGTGCTGTAAGTGTTTTAGATCCAGAACAAAATGAAGGATAATTGCTTCCGGGAAAAATATTATAAATACAATGCTGACCGTTTGTAAGCACATTCCCGCCAGGATTTAATGCATCTAAATAATAAAATCCATTATAATAACCACTCCAGCCCCAGTTAAAATGGAAAAAATTCGTACCCTGATAACCATCGCAAACCCATGCATGACCGGACCCTGACGATGGATCATAACCAGCATACATCATAGGGCGTTTATTATCCAGTTCTGTTTTTAATAAATTTGCCCAAGTAGTAGTAGAATATGAATTTTTGTAAGCCGTTGCAATCGTATTTGAATACTTGAAATAGTTTTTTAAAGAATATGTAGCGTCGGTCATTTGGGCGCCAGAACCATCGGGGGCATAATTCATATCCACAGAAACGCCGCAATGATATAACAATGTTGCAACAGCAGTGTTTGATGAGTGTAATTGATTTGCCATAGCACTCCAATCATAAGTGGTAGAGGCAAAATTAGCGGATAGCGATCCATAACTGGAATAATAACTATGTGAACCTGATCCTGCTGATGGATATTTGTAATAATTCATAACCTGAGCCATGGATGTAGCAACACAACCTGCATAAACTCTTCCTGAAGGACCAGCAGCATCAACGGGGCACAAACCGTTGTAATAAGAACCTTGATCCCACGTTGTTGTAAGCAATTCGGCTACATCCATAATGTCTTTCTCTGCAGAAAAAACAGAAGAAGGCTTATTATATTTAGCCCATTCCCCCTTAGTTTCATTACTTGGTATAAGATTCATTGTAACAGCATCAGCAATTTGCAATGCATAGGTTTTCATCCAACTGATAAATTGTGGCGGCTGATTGGAAACAGAGTAATTGTTTTCGAATGAATATCCCAACACAGGCTGAACGATATCATCAGCAGCAATAATAACAAAACCATTATTATCTGTATTAAATATATAATACACTGCCTTACCGTTTTCCGAAATAGTAAATTCATCAGTAACGCCTATGCTCTGACTTTTTTCAGAAGGAAATCTGTTTTGATATTTTTCAGAATAAGCATTTTTTGCGACTGTTTTGGCATCATTTAGCGAAACATTTTTAGCATTCACAATGAGATGATTAAAACAAAAGAGAAAGACAAAAAGGATTAACTTGTTTTTCATAAAATGGTTTGTAATTAATTTAAAGCAAATTTATAGAATTATTTGAAATATGCCAAGTTTTTCATACATTCGCAAGAAAATAATTTTAACTGAACCACAATGAATATTTTAATCAAAAATATTAAGGAATTAATTCAGACAGAACCAGATAAAAATATCAGGATAAACAAAAAATCCGGAACAGAAATGGCAGAACTTGCCACGATAAAAGATGCATTTCTTTTTATTCAGGGAAACAAAATTGGTGCATTTGGTAAAATGAAAGACATCCCTTATTTTGAGCCATATAATCTAAAAACTTTTGATGCTTATGATCAATTGGTTTTTCCTTCTTATTGCGATTCACACACACATTTAGTTTATGCAGGCAGCCGTGAAAACGAATTTATTGATAAAATTAAAGGGTTAACTTATGAAGAAATTGCTAAAAGAGGTGGTGGTATTTTAAATTCGGCAAAATTATTACACGAAACCCATGAAGATGAACTTGCTGAACAAGCACTTGTAAGGCTTCATGAAATTATGATGTTGGGAACCGGAGCAGTAGAAATCAAGAGTGGATATGGTCTCAACACTGAAGATGAGCTAAAAATGTTAAGGGTTATCAAACAATTAAAAAAGTTAAGCCCAATTACAATCAAAGCTACATTTTTAGGTGCCCACGCTATTCCTTTAGAATACAAACAAAATCCAACTGATTATGTTGACAAAATTATCAATGAGATGATTCCTGCTGTGGCATCGGAAGAACTTGCAGATTTTATAGATGTTTTTTGTGAAACCGGATTTTTTACCGCTGAAGATACTGAACGCATTTTAATGGCAGGATTGAAATATGGATTGATTCCAAAAATTCATGCAAACGAAATGGATTACTCTGGCGGAATTCAGGTTGGAGTAAAATACAATGCACTCTCAGTAGATCATCTTGAATGCACTGGCGACGAAGAAATTGAAGCACTCAAGGGCACTGATACCATGCCTACTATTCTTCCAGGGGCTTCATTCTTTCTTGGACTACCCTTTGCACCAGCTCGTAAAATGATTGATGCAGGCTTACCTGTGGCGTTTGCAAGCGATTTCAACCCAGGTTCATCACCATCAGGAAACATGCAGTTTGTTGCATCAATGGGATGCATCAAATACAAATTACTTCCAGAGGAAATTATTAATGCAACCACTATCAATACAGCATACGCAATGAATGTTATTGATGAACTCGGAACAATTGCAGTTGGAAAACGTGCCAATGTTTTTATCACGAAACCAATGTCGTCGTATAATTTCCTCCCCTATTCCTTTGGCAGCAATATGATTGAAACCGTAATTCTTAACGGCAAAATCATGAAGGATTAAAATATCACTGTTAAAATATTTTCATCTAACGTTAAAGTAAAAACAAAAATAATTGAAATCATTAAATATTTATAGTTTCATAAACTGGATTAATTAATATTTTTGCCTTCTAAAACGGAAAATTTTATTATCATGAAACAACTTATTGAATGCGTTCCCAATTTCAGCGAAGGTAATGACATGAGCATTATCAAACAAATTACTGATCAGATCGAAACTGTAGAAGGTGTAAAATTACTTGATGTTGATCCCGGAAAGGCAACCAACAGAACAGTAGTTACCATAGTGGGAACTCCCGATCAAGTGGTTGAGGCTGCATTTTTGGCAATAAAAAAAGCTTCAGAGGTAATAGATATGCGCAAACACAAAGGTGAGCACCCCCGTTTTGGAGCTACAGATGTTTGCCCATTTGTACCTGTTTCAAACATTTCTATGGAAGAAACAGTAGTTTATGCAAGAAAATTGGCCGAACGAGTTGGAAATGAGCTTGGAATTGCTGTTTATTGCTATGAAAATGCAGCATTTTCATCTGACCGAAAAAATCTTGCCAATTGCCGTTCAGGTGAATATGAAGGATTGCCAAAAAAACTTTCTGATCCAAAATGGAAACCTGATTTCGGTCCTACTGAATTCAATGCTAATGCTGGTGCAACAGCGATAGGCGCAAGAGATTTTCTGGTTGCTTACAATGTTAATTTAAATACAACTTCAACACGTAGAGCTAATGCTGTAGCTTTTGATATTCGCGAAAAAGGAAGACCTGTGAGAGAAAATAATTCGCCCATAGGAAAAATATTAAAAGATGAAAATGGAAAAGAAATATGGATTCCAGGATCGCTAAAAGCATGCAAGGCAATTGGCTGGTTTATTGAAGAATACGGAATTGCGCAGATATCAATCAACCTTACAAACATTAGCATTACTCCTGTTCATGTAGCTTTTGAAGAAGCCTGTAAAAAAGCTCAGGAACGCGGTCTGAGGGTTTGCGGTTCAGAAATCGTTGGCCTTTTGCCTTTAAAATCAATGATTGATGCAGGAAAATACTTTTTGAAAAAACAAAACCGATCTGTTGGAATTTCGGAAGAAGAAATTATTAAAATTGCTGTAAAATCCTTAGGACTTGATGATTTAAAACCTTTCAATCCTAACGAAAAAATTATTGAATACGTTTTAAACAACGTAAAGAACAAAAAACTTATTGATTTAACTTGTAAAGGATTTGCAAACGAAACTGCATCTGAATCACCCGCCCCGGGAGGTGGCTCTATTTCAGCTTATATGGCTGCGCTTGGCGCTTCACTTGGAACTATGGTAGCCAATCTTTCTTCACATAAAGCTGGATGGGACAAACGCTGGGAAGAATTTTCCGACTGGGCAGAAAAAGGACAAAAGCTCAAAGATGAATTACTTTACCTTGTTGATGAAGATACCAATGCTTTTAATAAAATAATAGACGCCTTCGGTTTGCCAAAAAGTTCAGATGAAGAAAAAGCTGCAAGAACCCTTGCAATTCAGGATGCTACAAAATATGCCACAGAAATTCCATACCAAACAATGGTTAAAGCATTTGATGGATTTGAACTTATAAAAGCAATGGTTGAAAGTGGAAACCCAAACTCGGTAACTGATGCAGGAGTAGGAGCACTTTGTTTACGTTCTGCCATTTTGGGTGCTGGCTTAAATGTTAAAATTAATGCTTCAGGGATCAAGGATGAAACTTTCAAAAATGAAATTATTTCAAAATCGCTGAAAATAGAAATCGCTGCTCAGAAAATGGAGTCGGAAATTCTTTCGATTTTAAAAGGGAAAATTTAACCTATTAATTTATAAAAAAAATTCTGCTAACCGTTTTAGTCCTTTGCAATTATTGCTTCTGAAATTTCTTTCGACAATGATTCAATCACTTCAGGTGGAACTTCCTTCAGATCAAGAAGCATGAGAATATCAAGACAATAATTGAAGCTGGGATCCACATTTGCTGATAAAACTTTTGCATGTTGCTTTAGGTATTTTTTCAGCAAAACAGGGATTTTGTGCTCTGGTTCAATATCATTAACAATCTTATCCAGTTTTGTAACATCTGAACCTATATAATTAAGAATTATTTCAATGGGGCAGTAATCAGGAAAATGAGGATTAAAAGGCATTTTTGGAGTAATATATCCCGATATTGTTGGATGCAAATAATTTTGATTCAGAAATTCAATAATAATTCCTTTTGCCAAATCAGAAAATGAATTGCTAATACTCACAGGACCAAGTAAATATCGGTATTCAGGGTTTTTTATTAAAAAGTATAAAATCCCTTTCCATAAAAGAAACAGCGAAAGAGGTTTCTTCTGATAATCTTTCCGTATAAAAGAACGTCCCAATTCAATGGTTTTTTCAAGAACAGGAAACATTTTGTCGTTAATTTCAAAAAGACTTTTGATATAAAAACCTTCTATTCCTTTTTCCGAAAACACATCTTTTCCTTTTGCCATACGGTATGCGCCCACAATACATTTTGCAGTTTGATCCCAAATAAATAAATGATGATAAAACAAATCATAATTATCGGTATCAATTGACTTTCCTGTGCCTTCGCCTATTTCGCGGTATGTAACTTCTCTTAATCTGCCAATTTCCAACAATACATTAGGAATCTGGCTTGAAGCAGCATGAAAAACCTTATATTCTTCAAGTTCGCAAAGAAGATTTTCTCTGCTCAGCTGATTAACTTCTTTTTCAATTATTACAAAAGAATTCTCAGAAATTACAGGCTGTTTGGAAGTATTTTCCCTTAAATAATTAGAAGACTTTAGCTTTTCGGATAATGAATACGTTTTAAACCTTAGAAATTGTCCGTACTCATCTATATCCTTAAAAAAATCTTGATCACCAATACAAATCGGATTTCCAATTTTTATACGGAACGGTTTATTTCTCTTATTCAAAAGTTCGGCAGGTAGCCTGAGTGTTCGCATCAAGGGATGAATTTTACCTATAAAATAAAACAATCCGGAATTTTTCGCCTCAACAAACACAGGAATAACTGGAACTTTAGCCTTTTTTATTAGCTTTATTATTGCAGGATTCCATTCTTTATCAGTAATGCATTTTCTGCTTTTTTGAAAAGAAGACACCTCCCCTGCAGGGAAAATTCCGAGACCAGCTCCACTTTGAAGGTGAATCAACGTATTTTTTATTCCTGACATACTGGAGAAAGCATCTTTACGGTCTTCGAACGGATTTACCGGTAACAAGTGTTCTTTAAGTGGAGCAATGCGTGTAAGCATAAAATTGGCCATGAACTTGAAATCCGGTCGATTTTCGAGAAAGATATGCGTAAGAATCATGGCTTCACCGCCCCCGGTTGGATGATTGGCAATAATGATGTAAGGACCAGTTAGCGGAATTTTATTCATATCTTCTTCAGAAATCTGATAAGTAATTCCTAATTCACTAAAGGCTTTTCGGTTAAAATCAAGCGCTGGTAGATGTGAAATTTTTGAATAAATAGTATTTAGAGATTTTAAACGGATCAAACGCATAAAAGCCTTAACTAAAATAATTCCTCCGAAATATTTTAATTTTTTGTTGGTTGCTAAAATTTCACCGGCAGTTAACAATTGCGCCATTATCCAATTTTCTGATTTAAATTGAAAAGAAAAAACAGTTCTATTTATAAAAAAACAAAAATAATACTTTGCAAAATACAAAAAGCAGGTTAACCAATTATTAATGTCTTATTAAAAAAGAAATAATTTAGGTTAATTTACTGATTATAAAAATTTTCGGAAATCAAAAAAAATGTTAAAAGAAATTCTACTGGCATTTATCCAACCTATTTAAGTTAAAATATTATAAAAAGATTCTTTTGGGGCAAAATGATCAGGTATAACTCCAACAAAAAAACTACCGCAAAACCATAAAATACAAAGGAAAAATTAGTGCGAAAACAAAAGCTATTATAAAGCACTTGCAATCGTTTGTAATGTAATGATAAATGACATCAGAGAAAACGGTTCAAACAAAAGAAATTTAATTTCTCAGGAAAGGAATCTGTATTAGCCAATTTCTTCAATGGTTTCGTGGTAAATTACACCTCTTTCTTTTAAGCCATTCAGCATATAATTTACTGCTTGATGATTTTTTCCAACAAATTCTGGTGCAGAAACACCTTTTTGGGTATATATTCCATCAGCAACCATACGTACTCCAACAGTTGCATTGTATCCAGTAGTGCGCGCCATTGAATGGGTTTTTGTTTCCTTGTCGAATTCATCAAACAAATCGTATGTAAACCGCATCAACTTTCCGTCTTTTTTTCCTTCAATGGTAACGCGCATCACCGTTATATCTTCATCGCCTTCTTTCATTTTCCATTTTGGAAATAATAATTTTGCTGTAAAGTCGAGCGGACGAATCATTGTTCCGTTAATTTCAATTTCTTCTTTACTAAAAAAACCTGTTTCGCGAAGAACTGCCATAATATCAATGTGACCGGGATAGCGCAGTGTTTTTTCTTTAAGATTAGGTGCTTTTATAGTTTCGGCAAGGGTACGGAGACCATCGCTATTAAAAGATTGAAGTGTACCTGCACCTGCAAAATAATGCAATTCGGGGTCAGTGAGTGCCGGACGTGTAACCAATGTATTGTTTTCGACATAACGTGCCGGACGTGTGTATTCTTCAATTACATCCACTGGTGAAAAAACAGCTTTATACTCATAAGGCCATTCCCTTACCTTGGGTAAACCACCTACATAAATAATGGCAGAAAGGGTTTCGTCGAGCAAAGAATCAGCATACCCAATCAGTACATTGCTCATGCCTGGAGCAACGCCATAATCCATGATCACAGTTACATCTTTTTCCTTAGCAAGTGCATCAAGAGTAAATGGATCTTCAGGAAAAAAGGCAATATCAATGGCATTTTTACCGCTTTCAATTATGGCTTTTAAGGTTTGATAACCCATAAAACCGGGAACTGCATTTACAACAAAATCAAAATCTTTTACCAGTTCCTTTACATTTTCAGGTTTTGAAAGATCAATATTTATTTTAAGAATATTGTCCTGCTTAATATTGTCGAGAGATTTTTGGCTGAAATCTGCAACAGAAACCTGATAATTTAATTCTTTGGCTAAATCAACAGCCATAGGAGCTCCAATCAGCCCACTTCCAAGTACGATTACTTTCATTTTTTAGATAATTCTACTAAGTACATGACAAAAAATTACAACAATCTTTAAATTTATTTATATCATTAGAGAACAATGCGTTTGCAAGGAATGTAAGCCCGTATTTAAAAAGGCTTTTTGCTTTTCTGCCGTGCTTTTTGATTTTAATTGGTACAATAGAATCAAGGTAAATCCCAGCTTTATAAGCCCAAATAAAAGCAATTAATACTAAGGCAAAAAGTTTATTAATCCGGTCAATATCGGTCAAATGCGTGTCTTCAATATTAAATCCGCTTGTTTTCAATGCTTTAAATGCAGTTTCAATCTGCCATCGTTCTTTGTATATTGTTTGAGCCTCATCAGGTTTATTAAAGGAAACTATGATCTGAAGTTCTGGAATTCCTTGCTTGTTCTTAATCTTCGAAGCCGACAAATAGCAAAGTTGTCCATTGACATTAACGATTCCATGATAGAACTGATATTGATTGATCTTTAAATTATTGAAAAGCCAGAAAGCCTTAACACGATGCCCATTTCGCGGAATGATAACCCAAAAGTTTTCACGAATTCTAATGTGATATCGAATCCGATTTTGGTTGAGATAACCTAGCCATGTTTCTCCAACAAACTCTCTGTCTGCCAACAAGCAATCAATACTGTCAATCCCAAACAAATCAATAAATCGTTGCATAAGCTCAATACGTTCAGAAGTAGATGAATTGCCAAACTTTGGCATCATCTTAAATAAAACAGGAAATGCAACACCTTGATAAACTATGGCAAGAACTAGAATATTGATATTGGATGCTCCAAACTTCCAATTAGTCCTATCCATAGCCAATCGATAAGGTGGTTGATGCGGAAGTACGGCAAATACTAATCGAGCAATAAGATCAGTATTCAAGAAATATTCCGACATAAATCGTTGTATTCTCCGCAAGGACGAATCATATTTAACCTCGGAATCAAAAGCTACTGCCAATTTTTCAAAACACACAGTCTGAACTCTGCAAAGCGCTGATATAAATAAGCCAAAGAACTTTATTCGTGCTAAATTCATTTCGTTTTTAAAAATTTGAACTAGCACATCAATTAAAATACTATTTTTACTTTCTAATCTGGTATTCATGTGTCTTAGGGTTAGATGTGGAATTTATCATCTAAGATACTGAATATCAGGTTATTAAAATTATTTTTCCGTCAAAAGTTATTATTAAGTTATTAACATATATTGTTGATTATCAAGCTTGTAAAATTTTTGTCATGTACTTAGAGTTTCTGTATAAATTATTTTTTATAAATCTTAATTTTTACCATTGTTCCCCAGAAGAATACGGCAATAAAACAAAAAATAACAAGAAAAACAGAATAATAAAAAACCAAATTAAAGCATAAATACTCCATTATTGAGCCCACTCCGAAAAGGTATTTCTCTTATCTTCAGCCACCTTTTGCCCCAAACCCTGAAAGGTGAATCGCTGAAAATCAGCAGCCTTTTAGTTCTGATAACTATCGGAATGGGCAAAGTTGATTTTCGATAATAATCCTTTTCGGATTGGTTTCATTATTAATTTAAAAAGTCCAAAAATACTGAGTCACAGTGTCAATGCTTAATGAGGTATTTTGTTTTTCGGAAACATTTGTTATCTTTGCTATCTGTTTTTAATAAAATAATGAACTTAAAATAATAAAATAATGGAAGATAATGACATGAGAGCATTGGGAATGATTGAGACGCGTGGCTTTGCTGCCTTGGTTGAAGCATCTGATGCTATGGTTAAAGCTGCCAACGTAACTCTTATTGGTTATGAAAAAAT
>JBBQSF010000012.1:0-35761 GCA_038214085.1 Bacteroidales bacterium
GCGAAGCATTGAATTGAAGCCCCAGTAAACGGCGGCCGTAACTATAACGGTCCTAAGGTAGCGAAATTCCTTGTCGGGTAAGTTCCGACCTGCACGAATGGTGTAACGATCTGGGCACTGTCTCAGCCATGAGCTCGGTGAAATTGTAGTCCCGGTGAAGATGCCGGGTACCCGCAACGGGACGGAAAGACCCCGTGAACCTTCACTACAACTTAACATTGACTTTGGATAAACAATGTGTAGGATAGGTGGGAGACTACGAAGCGGAGGCGCTAGCTTTCGTGGAGTCGTCCTTGAAATACCACCCTTTGTTTATTTGGAGTCTAATCCGTCGGATGACGGAGACCGTGTTTGGTGGGTAGTTTGACTGGGGTGGTCGCCTCCAAAAGTGTAACGGAGGCTTTCAAAGGTGCCCTCAGCACGCTTGGTAACCGTGCGTAGAGTGCAATAGCATAAGGGCGCTTGACTGTGAGACCTACAAGTCGAGCAGGTGCGAAAGCAGGATATAGTGATCCGGTGGTTCCGTATGGAAGGGCCATCGCTCAAAGGATAAAAGGTACTCCGGGGATAACAGGCTGATCACTCCCAAGAGCTCACATCGACGGAGTGGTTTGGCACCTCGATGTCGGCCCGTCACATCCTGGGGCTGGAGAAGGTCCCAAGGGTTCGGCTGTTCGCCGATTAAAGTGGCACGCGAGCTGGGTTCAGAACGTCGCGAGACAGTTCGGTCCCTATCTGTTGTGGGCGTTAGAAGTTTGAGGGGAGCTGACTCTAGTACGAGAGGACCGAGTCGGACAAACCGCTAGTGTATCTGTTGTGGCGCCAGCTGCAGTGCAGAGTAGCTACGTTTGGAAAGGATAAGTGCTGAAAGCATCTAAGTACGAAACCTGCCTCAAGATTAGACTTCTTTTAAGGGTCGTGGAAGACTACCACGTTGATAGGCTACAAGTGTAAAGACAGTAATGTCAAAGCTGAGTAGTACTAATTACCCGTAAGCTTTCTATTAACACTCTAAGCTTTTATATATCTTCTTTCGATTATATGTCAAAATGTTCTTTTTAAGATCTTATGGTGACTATAGCGTAGGTGTCCACCTCTTCCCATTCCGAACAGAGAAGTTAAGCCCTACAGCGCAGATGGTACTGCAATTATGTGGTAGAGTATGTCGTCGCCGTTTTTATTAAATCCCTCTGTTTACAGAGGGATTTTTTTTTTATTTATTACTTTGTTATTCTAATACCTTGTAATACCTTTGAGAAATGAATTTGTTCAAACTTTTTTTCTCCGCTACGGTTTATTCTGTTCTGTTTTGTTCTGCTCTGGCTGCTATTTCGCCTCCCAAAGACTCTATTAAAAAGAATAATTCGGATACGCTCAAGTTAAACTATTTTTTTGAAAAAGATTTGTTTACTAATCAGTATTCTAAACGTTTTTTATTTATAGATACATTACTTAATAATGTTCAGAATACTAAACTTAGATTTTCTGGAAGTAATTTCAAAAAAGTTTTTTCTAATTCAGGTTTGGGAAATAGAAATCTTATTTTTTGTGTTAATCCAAAACTTGGTTTTAATGATGAATTACCAACGTTTATGGCCTATGAATTTCTGCCTGAATCTAATAAATATTATGATGTAAGCAATGCCTTTACAGATGTTTTTTACATGATGGGCACTGGTAGAGAGCAACTTTTCGACTTACTCCATACCCAGAATCTTGCAAAGAGGTGGAATGTGGCTCTTAATTATAGAATGATTTTTTCTCCCGGTCTTTATTTAAGGCAAAAATCTGATAATGCCTTTTTGAATTTCTCAACAAACTATCATTCTAAAAATAATAAGTATCTCGTGATTGGCAATTACTTTTTTAACAGGATTAAAGTTCAGGAGAATGGTGGAATTATAAATGATTCTGTATTTGAATATGATTTTGAATTAAGTAGGAAATTAATCGAGGTGAATCTATTTTCTGCTCAAAATAAAATTGCTGAATCCGGGGTATATATCAGGCAGTTTTTCACACCCGTAATTAAAATTAAACGAGATTCTTTATCTGATTCTTTAAAAAGTGAAAATAATGCTATTGGTTTTGGTCGATTTTATCATTCTTTTTTGTATAAAAATCAATATAGGGTTTATAAAGATGAAGATCCTACTTCCGGATTTTATCCAAATGTATTTCTTGATACTGCTTTAACGCTTGATAGTTCTCATGTGCAGAAGTTAGAAAATGCTTTTGGGTGGAGTAATTTAAAACAAAGTGCTACAAAAACAGATCAGAATATTGTTTTTGATATTTACGGTAAACATCAATTAGCAAAGGTTTATCAGCAGATTAGTGATACTACCTTCAATTCATTGATTGCGGGTTTAGAAGTTCGTATTAAATCTGTTTTCGGATTTGGAATAATCAGTGGTGCTTCCCGTACTTTTTCAGGATATGGATCAGATAATAATATTGCTTCTCTTTATATTGATAGAAGCATCAGTAGAGATTCTAACGCTGATCCATTTAAAATATCTGGAACCTATCTAAGTTCATCTGTTAAACCTGATTGGTTTAGCATGCATTATTATTCCAATCATTTTATGTGGGATTATAATTTTTTAGATATAAAGACAAAAGTGCTCAAGGCTGAAATTAAAAATTCAAGGTATGGGCTTGGTCTTTCATACACTGATGTACTTGGATTTGTTTATTATGATAAATATGCTCGACCCAAACAAGCCCTTCAAAATGTTGAAATATTACAATTAAATGCTTTTGCAAATCTTAAATCTGGAGAATGGCACCTAGATCAAATTGTAAATTATCAGAAAGCATTTGGACCGGAGATTATTAAGTTGCCAGATCTCGCAAGTTTTCATAATTTATATTTTGAACATCTTGCTTTTAATAAAGCACTTAAATTCCAGATTGGAATTTCTGCGACATTTTTAATGGGTGATTATATAATGGCATATATGCCTGCTACTCGACAATTTTATTTGCAGGATAACCGCGATGCAAAACCATATGCTTTCATGGATTTTTATATGAATGCACAGATAAAACGAGCGTACTTGTTTGTTAAACTTGAACACTTTAACGCTGGTTTAATGGGAAGATCTTATTTTTTAACTGAGCATTATCCCGGAAATGACAGATTGTTTCGATTTGGAGTTTCGTGGAAGTTCTTTGACTAAAAATTACATTTTCAAAGGTTGGGCATAGGTAATTACATCTTTTCCTGTAATTTTTTTATCGCAAAGTATTACCAAGCGTTCAATAACATTTCTCAATTCACGGATGTTTCCTGTCCAACGGATCTTTTTTAATTCAGATAATGCATCTTCTGTAAATGTAAGAATAGGACAACCTTGAGAATTACAGATTTCATTTACAAAATGTTCTGCAAGCAGAGGAATGTCGTCAACTCTTTCATTGAGCGAAGGAACCTGGATTAATATTACGCTCAACCGATGATACAAATCTTCGCGAAATTTCCCCTTTTTTATTTCTTCTTGAACATTTTTATTGGTTGCTGCAACTACGCGAACATCTACAGAAATATCCTTTTCGCCTCCTACGCGCATGATTCTGTTTTCCTGCAATGCTCGTAAAACTTTCGATTGTGCAGAAAGACTCATATCCCCAATTTCATCAAGGAATAATGTGCCTCCGTTTGCCTGTTCAAAGTTGCCTTTGCGTTGTTTTATAGCAGAAGTAAATGAACCCTTTTCGTGGCCGAACAGTTCACTTTCGATAAGTTCTGAAGGTATTGCCGCGCAATTTACTTCAACGAATGGACCGTTAGCTCTATGACTTTTTTCATGAAGCCATCGAGCAACAAGTTCTTTTCCTGTGCCGTTTTCGCCAGTAATTAAAACCCTCGCATCCGATGGGGCAACACGTTCTATCAAATCCTTAATTCGTTTAATAGGTTCCGATTCGCCAACCATATCATAAGCTTTACTGACTTTCTTTTTCAGAATTTTTGTTTCTGAAACCAGAGAATTTCGCTCCATAGCGTTTCTGATCGTTATCAGTAGTCGGTTCAAGTCTAAAGGTTTGGAAATATAATCGTAAGCACCTTTTTTGATTGACTCAACTGCAGTTTCTAGGTTCCCATGACCAGAGATCATAACTACCGGAGCATCGGTAATCTTTAAAATTTGATCCAAAGCTTCAATGCCATCCATTTTTGGCATTTTTATATCGCAAAGAATAACATCGTACTCTGATTTTTTTACTTGCTGCACTCCTTCGGCTCCATCAGCAGCTTCATCGATTTCAAATTTTTCGTATTCAAGAATTTCACGTAATGTACTGCGTATGCTTTTTTCATCGTCGATGATCAAAATTTTCGGCATAATATTTTGTTTTGAAGGATAAAATTAAAAGAATTGATTTTGAATTATTATTGTGAGAATTTGGAAATATATTCTGCCAGAACACCTTCTTTAAGGGCGAAATGTGAAAGTGTAAGCTTCTGTATTTTGAGTTTTGATAATATGAATTTCACAAAGATGGATGCTAAATGTATTGTGTCAGCCCTCATGCGAATAAGTCCGGGAATTTCAATACGTTCCAATTCTGTTGAGCCAATTAATTTTTTCTGAAGGTTCCTAAAACGTTTAACATCAATTTCTTTCAGCTTTTCGTTAAAGTCAAGTTTAATTCCGATAGGATCGCCCGAAATCATAGCATCAAAACTTTCAAAAGAGCCTGAACAACCGATAAGTGTTTTAACCTGAAATGATGCATTTGCGTTTAGCAATGGCAGTAAATTATCCTTAATATAATTTTCGAGGTTTTTGACATCTGCGATAGATAATGGATCTTGTGGTTTTATTTTTGAGAGCAATCGGGCTACACCAAGATCAAAACTTCTTTTCCATTGTATTCCTTCCTTGTTAAAAAGAATAAACTCTGTACTTCCTCCACCAATATCCATGATAAGTGTATTATCCTGAGCTTTGTCGGCAAGAGCAAGTTTTACTCCTTTGTAAATGAGTTCTGCTTCACGGTTTCCGTCAATTACATTGATTTTTAAACGGAATTTTGTAAAAACAGCATCAGTAAATTTCTTTCCATTTTCCGCACTTCTTATGGCAGAAGTGGCATATGCTTCAATAAAATCAGCCTTATAACGGCGGGCAGTGGACAAATGCTTTTCAATTGCAGCAATACCTCTTTCGAAAGGTGCATCTGATATATATTTTCTTCCAATACTTCCTTCACCTAGTTTTACACTTAATTCTTCCTTATAAAGAATTTGGTATTCTTGCCCTTCAGGTAATTCTGCAATGAGCAAATTAAATGTATTTGTTCCGAGATCGATAATTGCTATTCTCATCAGCCCTTATATTTTAGCCATTTCCAAAGTTCTTTATAAGATGGCTTTTTGCCATACATAAGAATTCCGGTACGGTATATTTTTCCTGCAAACCATGTGGTGAATAAAAACCCAATAACCATTAGAACCATCGAAAGAATAAGGTCGAAATATGGAACACCAAAAGGTAAACGTGTCATCATAATTACAGGGGAGGTAAAGGGAATTACAGATAGCCAAAAAGCAACAGGCCCTTCAGGATTGTTGATGACAAATTGCGCCATAACAATTGAGAAAACCAGTGGAATGGTAACGGGCAACATAAATTGCTGTGTGTCTGCTTCACTATCCACTGCAGCACCAATAGCGGCAAAAACAGCGGCATAAAGTAGATAGCCAAACAAAAAGTAGAATAAAAAGGCTGAAATCATTAGTCCGAAATTTATCGAACCCAGAGATTCAAACATATCGTGCATTGCCTGATTTTTATATTCTGTTTTTGGAACCAACTCTGTATTCTGTGGTGTAATTTTATCTTTCCCGATCAGCACATTTTCTGTTTTGTTGATTTTAAAAGTATCTGGCATGGCAACCTGTACCACAGTAATAATAGTAAATGTAAGCACAATCCAAAGCAAAAATTGAGTTAGACCAACCAATGCGATTCCAAGAATTTTTCCCATCATTAGTTGAAAAGGCTTTACACTCGAAACGATTACTTCAACAATTCTGCTGGTTTTTTCTTCAATAACACCCCGTAAAACCTGTGTGCCAAATAAAAAGATAAACATATAAATCAGAATCCCTCCAAATATACCCAGCACAGTACTTATTTCTGTATTGCTTTTTTCTTCGAGTCCTTCGCCTTTTAATTTTATTGTTTGTATGCTAATATTGGTTTCAATGGATTCAATTATTGAACGATCAATTCCTGATGCCGCCAACTTCATGGACTCAAAATCTTTTTTCAATACATTTTCAATATATGATTTTACAGCTATACTCGGCTGCTTATCTGAGAACAATCTTGCGGTAGAAGGCGCTTCTACAATTTTTTTAGGTAAATACAGAATTGCGTAATTCCCACTTGATACAAAATTATCTTTTGCTTTTGTGATACTGTCCGAGAGGTAAACAAACTTTATGTTTTCAGTATCTGCAAATTTTTTGTAAAAAATTCCGCTTTCGTCAACTACTGCAATCGTTTTTGTTTCGTCCGACATTTGCGATATGTATGCAGGCACAATCATTAGGGCAGCCATTAAAAGCGGTCCCAGTATTGTCATTATTAAAAACGAGCGTTTTTTAACTCTCGACAAGTATTCTCTTTTTATTATTATCAGTATTTTGTTCATAATGCTGCTCTTTTCGGAAAAGGAATAATCAGATTAGATTCTCATTTTGATCCATTTTTCGTCCGCTATCTTTTTCAACCTGCGAAATAAAAACATCGTTCATACTAGGAATAATTTCATTAAAAGAAATGATGTCGGCTGATGAAATTATTTTTTGAATGAGTGCTTTTGGAGTTGACTGATCATTAATTTTAATTTTTATACTTTGAATCTCATCTATTAATTCGCAAGAGAGAATTTCGTAACTACCATTTATAATTTGTTCAACTGGAATGGTGAGGGAAGAGAGTAAAAAATGATATGTATTTGTTTTAAACTGCTTGCGAACATCTCTGACATTGCCATCAAGTATTTTACGTGATTTATTGATCAAGGCGATATCGTCGCAGAGTTCTTCGACAGAAGACATGTTATGGGTAGAAAAAATTATGCTGGCACCGTTATTCCTAAGGTTAAGGATTTCATCCTTTAGTAAATTTACATTAATAGGATCGAAACCACTAAAAGGTTCATCAAAAATGAGGAGTTTTGGCTCATGCAAAATGGTAACGATAAACTGAATTTTTTGCTGCATTCCTTTTGAAAGTTCTTCAACTTTGCGATCCCACCAACTGATTATGTCAAATTTTTCAAACCAGTATTTTAGCTTTTTCAGTGCTTCACGTTTGTTCATTCCCTTAAGTTGTGCGAGATACAATGCTTGTTCGCCAACTTTCATTTTTTTATAAAGTCCACGTTCCTCAGGCAAGTAGCCAATTAATTCCTTATGAGTCGGGTTTAATTTTAGTCCATTAAAAAAAAGCGAACCTTCGTCAGGACCTGTTATCTGGTTTATGATTCGAATCAGCGTAGTTTTTCCTGCGCCATTTGGACCAAGCAATCCGAATATTCGACCTTCTTCCACAGAAATACTAACATTATCAAGGGCTAAATGATTCGCATATCGTTTAGTAACATTTTCGGCTTTAAAAATTTCCATAAACAATTGATAAATTATTGGAACATTTCTCTCATTCTATGAAAGAAGTTTTTGTCTTTTGATCCCGGATCCGGTTTAAAATTTGAGGAGTTCTGTAATTTTTCCAGAATTGCTTTTTCTTCCTTAGAAAGATGCTTGGGTGTCCATACGTTAACATTTATAATGAGATCACCTTTTGAATAGGAATTTAAGCCTTGCAATCCTTTGCCACGCAGGCGCAACATTTTACCACCCTGAGTTCCAGGTTCGATTTTAACTTTTGCCTTACCTTCAATGGTAGGAACCTCAATGCTTGTTCCAAGAGCTGCTTCGGGGAATGTTATGTAATGTTCGTAAAGTAGGTTGTCGCCATCGCGAACAAGAAACTGATGTTCAATTTCTTCGATAACTACGATCAGGTCGCCTGGGTAACCTCCACGTGCAGCAGCATTTCCTTTTCCACTTACCGAAAGCTGCATGCCTTCCGCAACCCCGGCGGGAATATTCAGAGAAATTACTTCTTCACCTTTAACTACGCCATTTCCAAAACAAGTATTGCATTTGTCGGTAATTGTTTGCCCTTCACCACCGCAACTAGGGCAAGTTGATCGGGTTTGCATCTGACCAAGAAAAGTGTTTGTAACCTGAGTTACTTGTCCGGTTCCTTTGCATGTGGCGCACGTTGAGTAAGCTGAACCACCTTTTGCTCCGCTTCCACTACACGATGAACAAGAAATATATTTATTTACTTTTATCTTTTTTTCAACACCTTTGGCAATTTCTTCAAGGGTTAATTTAACTTTAACACGTAAATTGGTTCCTTTATTTACGCGGCGCGAACGCTGTCCGCCTCTGGAAGAGCCAAATCCACCTCCAAACATATCTCCGAAAATATCTCCGAAATGGCTGAAAATATCATCCATATTCATGCCGCCGCCACCATTGAATCCGGCATTTGCTCCAACACCAGCATGTCCAAACTGATCGTAGCGTGCTTTTTTTTCAGGATGACTCAGCACTTCGTAGGCCTCAGCAGCTTCTTTAAATTTATCTTCTGAGGCTTTATCTCCCGGGTTTTTATCAGGGTGATGTTTCAAAGCCATTTGCCTGTATGCTTTTTTTAACTCGGCTTCGCTTACATTCTTCTCAACACCCAGTATCTCGTAATAATCTCTCTTGGCCATTTAATATTATATAAAATTTTAATTTTTTTTATGATCCAACTACAACTTTAGAAAATCGTATTACTTTTCCTTGCAGCATATATCCTTTCTGGATTTCATCAACAATTTTTCCTTTCATTTCTTCGGTTTCTGCCGGAATATTGGTGATGGCTTCATGAAAATCAGTATTAAAATCTGCGCCTATCGCATTAATTTCTTCAAGCCCTTTAAGGGTGAGAACATTCTTGAATTTTGAAAAAATCAGTTTGATGCCCTCGGTAAAGAGATCGCATTCTGAAATTTCAGGAATAGATTTAATTGCTCTTTCAAAATCATCGAGTACTGGAAGCATTGATAATATTACCTCTTCCGAAGCGGTTTTGCTAAGTTCGATACGTTCTTTTAAAGTGCGTTTGCGATAATTGTCAAATTCAGAATACAATCTAAGAAACTTATCGTTTGCTTCAGCCAGTTTTACTGACAAATCTTCGGTTTTTTGTTCTTCGGAAATTTCTTCGGTCAAAACTTCAGGGTTGTTTCCTGTTTCTTTAGTTTCTTCTGAATTGTTTGTATTAACATTTCTGTTGGTTGTATGCTCGTTCATTTCTTCTTTTTCCTTGCTGCTTTTACGTTTCATAAAAAAAATCTTTTTCAGTGTCACATTTATAAATTTTAGCGAATCTTATTTGCAAAATCTTTGCCAATGCAAAATGCCGACATATTGTCATTTGTCCGCCAGCAGACAAAAGTAAGGAAACATCGGGAAAGGAAAAGTAGAAATAAACTTTAAATAATTATTTCTGTGTAAGTGCTTCAAGTTCAGTTTCGAGAGCAGTACCTCTTAAATTGGTGGCAATTACAACTCCTTCTTTATTGATTAGGAAATTACTAGGTATTACATTTACGCCATACAAAGTGGCAGCAGATGAATTCCAGAATTTCAGGTCGCTTACATGATAAGGCCATACAAGACCATCTTTGACAATTGCATTTTTCCAGGAAGTTTTGTCTTTATCTAGCGAAACGCTGAAAATAGTAAATCCTTTTGCTTTTGCTTTTTGGTTTTTAAATTTTGTGTCCTTATATTTGTTGTAGGCTGCAACTACTGTTGGGTTTTCTTTTCGGCATGGGCCACACCACGATGCCCAGAAATCAATAAGTATAATTTTCCCTTTGATTGAACTCAAACTTATAATTGAATCGTCGGGGTTTTTTAGGCTGATCTCAGGTGCTGTGTCGCCAATAGCAATAGAATTGATTTTAGAAGGTTGACCTGAGAAATTTCCAGATACAGTGATTGCAATAAATAAAATAAGTCCGAAAAGTACCGGTATAATAACAAATTGTTTTTTCATTTTTATAAGAATTAATTAGGAATGCAAAGGTATCAAAAATTTTACCAAAAAATATTGCTACCGAAATATTTCAGTTAGGATTTTTGAACTCACATCATTTCCTTTTATTTTTGTATGGGATACTAAATTTGATTTAATTAATGTCCGAAAAAAACATTTAAGCTAAAAGGATGTAAATTTAATATTTTCTTCATTTGCCTCGTTCCTGAAGGATGAATTGATTTTTAGCAATTTACATCCTTTAGGATTGAGGCAAAATGAATTGATAAAAATCAATTCATCAAAACAATTAAAACCAACTCTTTGTTTTTATAAAACGCATAGATACCTTATTTAAATTGACATTTCACGCTTTTGCATTTTTTTTTATCGGACAACAGTGATTTGATTTAATAAAATTAAATTTAAAAACGAAATTTATTTATTGCACCCTCTTAATATCTGCGCCCAGCATCCGTAAGCGTTCGTCAATATTCTGATAGCCGCGATCGATTTGTTCTATATTGTGGATCTTGCTTTTTCCTGTTGCTGACAATGCTGCAATCAGCAGGGAAACTCCGGCCCGTATATCCGGCGAAACCATCTCGATGCCACGCAATGGGAATTGCTTGTTGAGCCCGATAACTGTTGCACGGTGCGGATCGCAGAGAATGATTTGAGCGCCCATGTCGATAAGTTTATCTACGAAAAACAAACGACTTTCAAACATTTTTTGGTGAATAAGTACGCTGCCTTTGGCTTGTGTCGCTACAACTAGAATCACACTCAAAAGGTCGGGGGTAAAACCAGGCCATATAGCATCCGCAATGGTAAGAATAGAACCATCAATAAAAGTTTCTATTTCGTAATTGTCCTGTGCAGGAACTATTATGTCGTCGCCTTTGCGAATTACCTTTATTCCCAAACGCCTAAAAACATCTGGAATGAGGCCGAGTTCAAAATATGCAACATCCTTAATGGTAATTTCTGATTGTGTCATGGCTGCCAACCCAATAAAACTGCCAATTTCAATCATGTCGGGCAAAAGACGGTGCTCCGTTCCTGTAAGCGAAGGTACACCATGAATACTTAGCAAATTTGATCCTACACCTTTTATTTGTGCACCCATGCGGTTGAGCATTCTGCAAAGCTGTTGTACGTATGGCTCGCATGCGGCGTTGTATATAGTAGTGGTGCCTTCGGCTAAAACTGCGGCCATAATAATGTTGGCTGTTCCTGTTACTGAGGCTTCTTCAAGCAGCATATATTCGCCTTTGAGACCTTTGGTTTCTACTTTGTAGAAATTTTCGTCGGCATCAAAATTAAATTCTGCGCCAAGTTTTTGTAAGCCAATAAAGTGAGTATCGAGTCTTCGGCGACCTATCTTATCGCCACCGGGTTTTGGAATACTCGCTTTCCCGAATCGTGCAAGCAATGGTCCTATAATCATTATTGATCCCCGCAAACTTGATGCTTTTTTCTTAAAATCGGAAGTTTCGAGGAAATCAATATTGATGTTTTCTGCTTTAAAAGTATAGGTGTCGGAATTTATTTTTTCAACTTCTGAACCAAGATCAGCAATTAATTCAATTAATTTATTTACGTCGCGTATATCTGGAATATTGCTTATAGTAATGGTTTCGGGAGTTAAAAGTGTTGCACAGATAATCTGTAATGCTTCGTTTTTAGCGCCCTGAGGTTTGATTTCGCCGGATAATTTTTTTCCGCCAGTAATTTCAAATGTTGCCATAGTTTTTTAGTTGTGCTGCTAAGATAAAGGAAATATTTTAGATTTATCATTTTAGCCCAAATTCTCATTAGGAGTTTGCGAACTAATGATTTAATTGGGTTTATCCCGATTTAGTAAATGTTCCTAACATATTCTTCTTGTTTGGAATACATTTACTTTATCGATTTTGGAACAAAAATGTGTAGTGTATATTTATGAAATTCAATTAATTGCACTATTTTTCTCCTAACGTTACGCATTAGAGATTTTTTTATGCGGAATTTGGGTTTAGATTTTTTCATATTTCTATTGAACTCATCAAAATAATTTTTCTGTAATGGTTTCCCTATTTCTAAAATAACAGTATTTTTACTTTAAATATTGCGAATTAATGGATTGTGTTTTTTGAATTTTATATCTAATAAAATGAAAATTTGGCTTACCATAACAATTGTTATTTTGTTTGGGTGTATTTCATTCGGACAGAAATTCATTCTCACTGTGAATGTTACCGGAATAAAACCAGTATCAGGAAAGCTCGAAATGGCACTTTACAATAAGTCTTCTGATTTTCCAAAAAATACTATGAGTTCCGAAAAACAATACAAAATATTTCTGCTGGATCATTAAAGTATGTTTTTACTGATTTACCTTCGGGTGATTATGCCGTTGCTGTTTTTCACGACGAAAATTCTGACGGAGAGTGCAATACAAATTTTCTGGGCATACCTACTGAAGGTTATGGCTTTTCAAAAAATGTTGTTCCATTATTTTCAGAACCAACATTTAATGAATGTTTTATCTCAGTTGTAAAAGATGCAAATATTTCAATAAAATTGATTTATTGAAGGTCTGTAAAATCAAAAAAGATAGGCTTGTTAGCGCAATATAATGTTTTTTATCTGAAGAAAAATGTAATCTGCCAACTGAAAACCCCGAACTGTATATAATGTCTTACTGTCCAGCGGGTTTGTTCTTATTCCGCATTGGATTATTTTTGCTGAAATTTTGCTTACTTCTGTGAGGGTTATTGCGATTTTGATTGTTGTTCTGACCTCCCGGAGTGTTTAGATTTTGTTGTGGTGGGCGACGTTTGGTAACTGCAAGTATATCGCGGGTGTTGTTGAGTCGTACATTTTCGCCTAATTTTAGTTGACCTTTTGATAATATATCAAGGTGTTCAACTATTACTTCATCATTTACCGAATCGCGGTTCCAGTTTAAATATGATTTTTTAAGATGGTTTGCAACAGCAGTAATTGCGGCTTCTTTTTTTGGTCCTTCTTCGAGGTCAATTACTTTTTTAATAATGGTTTCTATGTTTCTTCCGTAATGTTTAAATCTGATTGCAAACGAAGGATATGAAATTTTTTCAGGTTTTTGTTCTAATTTTATTTTGTCGGGCATGGGATAGGGTGAATCCACATCGAGTTTAAAATCAGATAAAATGAAAAGGTGATCCCATAACTTGTTTTTAAAATCGTTGTGATCGCGCAAATGAGGAACCAATTGGGCCATAACATTTACAATTGCTTTTGCAATAACAGTTCTTTTTTCTCTGTCTTCGATAGAAATAGCGTAGTTGATCATTTTTTTTACATGGCGTCCGTATTCTGTAATAGGGAGCAATTCACGGGAAGTGTTATATTCCATAAAAATTATTTTTGGTACAAAATTTTTAAGTGCGTATTAAACTATTTGCTGAGTAGGAATAACAATCATTTTATAAATCGTAAATGCTTATTGCTAACCTTACATCCATTTGGATGTTTCGAAATTTGCTCAGCGGAAATATTTTTGGGAATTAGTATTTGTGATGCAAAGATAAACAAAATTAAAATTCAGCAAGATTTTATTTTACTGATCTTTTTTTGTAATAAAATCAATTGATAATTTCCAATTTCGCAAATTTCAGCAGCAATTGTTTTTGACCAACATTTTCAAAAAACACCATGGCTTTTTTACTTTCGCCAACTCCTTCAATAGTTAACACTTTGCCGGTGCCAAAAGTATCGTGCTTTACCTGCATTCCTGTTTGAAGGGTTTCCGCGAGGTTTTCGGTGTAATTTCCCTGATTATGATTTGTGCTTTTATAAACAGCATAATTAACTGGAGTCAATTTTTTATTCAAAGTGTTATTTTGAATGGGCTGGTTAATTGGTTTTATGTTCGTACGGCTCGGTTTTGTTGAATAATCATCAAATTCATTTTTAAACGAAGCAGTTTTTTGCTTAAGAATTTCTAAATATTTCGAATCAATTTCATCGATAAACCTGCTAGGTTCGCAGGGGTAGAGCGATCCCCAGCGGTAACGTGTATCCGAATATGAGAGGGTAACACGTTTCATTGCGCGGGTAATAGCTACATAAAACAAGCGTCGTTCTTCTTCCAGATCAATTCGCGAATGAAGGGATTGTATTGACGGGAACAAATTCTCTTCAACACCTACAATAAAAACATAAGGGAATTCAAGTCCTTTTGCAGCATGAATGGTCATAAGCGAAACATAATCTTCAGGACCTTTATCAGGATTTTCTGCATCGGTAAGCAATGCAATATCTTTGATAAATTCCTCAAGCAAGTCAGCAGGTCCTTCGGGGTTTTCTGGCTCCCGATTGGCCGCTGTTTCCGAAAATTCACTAATTGCATTCAGAAGTTCTTCTATGTTTTCTATGCGGCTGACACCTTCTGGTGTTGTATCTTAGGCAAGATCCTTGTAAATCCCTGATGATTTGGCAATGTGTTTTGCAGCTTCAAAGGCGCTTTTTGTTTTTGCAGCTACAGCAAAACTTTTTATCATGGTAACAAACGTGCTGATCTTTGTTCCTGCTGCTCCAAAACCGAAATTTTCAATATTTTCTGCAATTTCCCATATAGTAAGGTTTTGCTCGCTGGCCGTTACTGTTAATTTTTCGAGCGTGGTTTTCCCAATTCCGCGTGCGGGGTAATTAATGATCCTTAAAAAGGCTTCAGTATCCTTATGATTTATAGATAATCGGAAATATGTGAGAAGATCTTTGATTTCTTTTCGTTTATAAAATGACAATCCGCCAAAAATCCGATAAGGAATATTTTTTTTTCGCAGTGCTTCCTCCATGGCTCTAGATTGTGCATTAATCCTGTATAAAATCGCAAAAGCTTTATGCGCAAGCTGGTTTTGCATTTTAAGTTCAAAAATGGAATTGGCAACCATTAGTCCTTCTTCATTGTCCGTATTTGATTTGAACAAATGAATTTTATCACCTTCCTGGTTCTGTGTCCAGATATCCTTCTGAATCTGATCTTTATTGTTTGCAATAACACTGTTTGCAGCATTTACAATGTTTTGAGTGGAACGATAATTCTGTTCAAGCTTAAATATTTTAATATCTGGATAGTCGACTTTAAGATTCAAGATATTTTTAATATTAGCACCACGAAATGCATAAATACTTTGAGCATCGTCACCTACTACAGAAATATTCTCATTATTGGCAGCAAGTTTTTTTATGATCAAATATTGAGCAAAATTAGTGTCCTGATATTCGTCAACAAGAATATATTTAAAAAGTTGTTGATATTTGTATAGCACATCAGAAAATTGCGAAAGCAGAATATTCATTTTAAAAAGCAGGTCGTCAAAATCCATAGCCGAAGCTTTGTAAAGCCTTTGATCGTAAAGGGTGTACAATGTACCCATCATCACTTTGCCTGCCATTTTGTCCTGCTGTTGTATTTCCTGGTTACTATTGTATTCCATGCTGGAAATAAGCCGGGTTTTAGAACTTGAAATTCGAGAAAGTATCATATTTGCGGCGTAAGCCTTATCGTCAAGTTGTTGCTCCTTGATAATTTGTTTTATCAGGCTTTTGCAATCATCAGTATCATAAATCGTAAATGTTGATGGATATCCAAGTCGGTGCCCTTCAACTCTTAAAATTCTTGCAAAAATGGCATGAAAAGTTCCCATCCACACATTTTTCGCATCCTGCACTCCAACAAGCTGCACAATACGCTCCTTCATTTCGCGGGCTGCTTTGTTGGTAAATGTAAGAGCAAGAATGCTAAATGGATCAACCCCTTTAGAGAGAAGGTAGGCAACCTTGTATGTGAGTACTCTGGTTTTTCCCGAGCCTGCACCTGCAAGAATCATTACCGGACCATCAGCACATTCCACAGCTTCCCGCTGTGCTTCGTTCAATTCATTTAGAAAATCAATCATTTTGTAAAATCAAGACACAAAAGTAATGTTTTTACCTCCCCGAAAATTTTGAGTAACGTTTTTTTTTCAACAAGGAAGAAATTATTTCTGAAAAAATTGAACAAAAAAAAATGAGGGAAATTAAAAATAACTATAAGAAAAACAATAATTTAGCGATTTCAGAAAGTCCGCATCATGGGGCAAGTAAAGAAATTTTTAAATTATTTTATCTAAGGTATTGGTTTTATGAAATTAACTTGTACCTTTGCACTCCCCAAAAATGTGGGATTTTTTTATTAAAAAACAAAACGTAAATTACTGAATATGCCAACAATTCAACAATTAGTTCGCAAGGGACGCAACAAAAATATTGAAAAAAGCAAGTCACCTGCATTGGATTCTTGCCCGCAGAGACGCGGCGTGTGTGTTAGAGTTTATACCACTACACCAAAAAAGCCAAATTCTGCTATGCGTAAAGTTGCCAGAGTTCGATTAACCAATACCAAAGAAGTTAATGCATACATTCCTGGTGAAGGCCACAACCTTCAGGAACACTCAATCGTAATGATTCGTGGTGGCAGGGTTAAAGATCTTCCAGGTGTAAGATATCACATTATCCGTGGTGCTCTTGATACATCAGGTGTTGATGGCCGTAATCAGAGACGTTCAAAATACGGAACAAAACGTCCTAAAGCAAAGAAATAAAAGTTTATTAGATATATCTTTAGAAAAATGAGGAAATCAAAACCTAAAAAAAGAATCCTTCTTCCAGATCCAAAATTTAATGATATTTTGGTTACACGTTTCATCAACAATATGATGTTACAAGGTAAGAAGAATGTTGCTGCAAAAATTTTCTATGATGCCATCGATGTAATCAGTGAAAAATCTGGCGAAAATGGTGTTGAAGTATGGAAAAAGGCACTGGTTAATGTAACTCCTTCTGTTGAAGTTAGAAGTCGCAGAATTGGTGGTGCTACTTTTCAGATTCCTTCCGAAATCAGACCAGAACGTAAAATGGCAATCGGAATAAAAGCATTAATTACATTTGCCCGCAAACGCGGCGAAAAAACAATGAGTGCAAAACTAGCCGGCGAAGTTCTTTCAGCTTTTAAAGAAGAAGGTGGCGCATTTAAACGTAAAGAAGATACCCACCGTATGGCAGAAGCAAATAAAGCTTTCTCTCATTTTAGATTTTAAGAACACCGATAGCCCAAAATGACGAGAGATCTTAAATATACGCGAAATATAGGCATTATGGCTCATATAGATGCTGGTAAAACTACCACCACTGAGCGCATATTGTATTATACCGGCGTTAACAGAAAGATCGGTGAAGTTGATGATGGGGCTGCTACTATGGACTGGATGATTCAAGAACAGGAGAGAGGAATTACCATTACAGCTGCAGCAACAACATGTTTTTGGGACATTGAAAATCAACAATATAAAATAAATATAATCGACACGCCTGGTCATGTCGATTTTACTGTTGAAGTAGAACGGTCATTGCGCGTGCTCGATGGTGCAGTTGCTTTGTTTTGCGCTGTAGGCGGAGTTCAGCCTCAGTCCGAAACAGTTTGGCGCCAGGCCGATAAATATAAGGTACCACGTATCAGTTACATTAATAAAATGGATCGTTCGGGTGCTGATTATTTTAAGGTAATAAAACAGATCAGAGAACGACTGGGTGCAAATCCAATTCCTATCCAGATCCCAATTGGATATGAAGAAAATTTTATCGGACTTGTTGATCTTGTCACAAATAAAGCATACAAATGGGAAGATGAAGATCAGGGAATGATTTATCACGAAATTCCAATACCTGCCGATATGATCGATACTGTTAAACAATATCGGTCAGAGTTGATTGAGGGCGCTGTAGAAGAACGTGACGACCTGCTCGAAAAATACATGAAGGATCCTGAGTCTATTACTGAGGAAGAAATTAATTCTGCAATTCGAAAAGCTACGAATGAATTAAGAATTACGCCTGTTATTTGCGGGTCTTCTTTTAAAAATAAAGGTGTCCAGAAATTACTTGATGCCATTGCAGCATATTTGCCAAGTCCAATGGATATTCCACCTGTTATTGCCATCAACCCCTATACCGAAAAAGAAGAAATTAGAAAACCAGATGTTAATGATTATTTCAGCGCACTTGCCTTCAAAATTGCAACAGATCCCTATGTTGGGAGAATTTGCTTTTTCAGAGTGTATTCTGGTTCATTAAAGGAAGGCAGTACCATATTAAATACTACTACAGGGAAAAAAGAACGTATTTCGCGAATTTTCCAGATGCACGCCAATAAACAAAATCCACTTCCTGAAATTGAAGCTGGGGACATCGGTGTTGCTATTGGCTTTAAGGACATTCGTACTGGAGACACATTATGCGATGAAAAACACCCAATTGTTTTAGAATCCATGACATTTCCAGAACCCGTTATAGGTATTGCTGTTGAACCTAAAACCCAGGCTGATTTTGATCGTTTGTCGGGTGCATTGCAAAAACTAGCTGAGGAAGATCCCACATTTAAAGTTGTGATTGACGAAGAAAGTGGACAAACAATTATCAGTGGAATGGGAGAATTGCATCTCGAAATATTAATGGATCGCTTGAAACGCGAATTCAATGTGATTTGCAATGAGGGAAAACCTCAAGTTTCCTATAAAGAAGCAATTACAACTGAAGTAACACATCGCGAAGTTTACAAAAAACAAACCGGGGGCAAAGGTAAATTTGCTGATATTGAGTTTGTAATGTCACCGGCCGATGAAAGTGTAAAAGGACTTCAGTTTATTAATGATATTAAAGGCGGAAATATTCCTAAAGAATATATACCATCAATCGAAAAAGGTTTTAGAATGGCATTACAGAATGGAGTTCTAGCGGGCTTTCCAGTCGAAAGTGTTAAAATTAAATTAACTGATGGCTCTTTTCATAATGTTGATTCAGATGCACTATCGTTTGAAATTTGTGCTCGAATCGCTTTTAGGGAAGCAGCACGTAAGGCCAAATCTATTTTACTCGAACCTATAATGAAATTAGAAGTTGTTACTCCTGAAGAATACATGGGCGATGTTTTGGGTGATTTAAACAAGAGGAGGGGAAATACTGAAAAAATTGAAAGCTTAGGAAATCTGCAGCAAATAAAAGGTAGAGTTCCTCTTGCAGAAATGTTTGGCTACGTTACTGATTTAAGAACAATAACTTCAGGAAGAGCATCATCCACACTAGAGTTTTCTCATTATTCCGAAACACCGAAAAATGTAATGGAAGAAGTATTATATCGCTTAAGAGGAATTATTTTAGAAAAATAAGTTTAATATTAAATAAAACAAAAGTGAGTCAGAAAATCAGAATTAAACTCAAATCTTACGATTACAATTTGGTTGATAAATCAGCTGAAAAAATCGTAAAAACTGTAAAAGCTACTGGAGCTGTTGTTAGTGGTCCAATTCCACTACCTACTAACAAAAAAATCTATACAGTTTTAAGATCAACATTTGTAAACAAAAAAGCGAGAGAACAGTTTCAATTGTGCTCTTACAAAAGGTTGCTGGATATTTACAGCACCACTTCAAAAACTGTTGATGCACTGATGAAGCTCGAACTTCCTAGCGGTGTTGAAGTAGAAATCAAAGTTTGATAATTAAATAGTAATACTAGAAAGTAAAAAACCATGTCAGGATTAATTGGTAAAAAAATCGGAATGACCAGCATATTTGATGCCTCTGGAAAAAATCTTCCATGCACGGTGATACAAGCAGGTCCTTGTGTAGTTACACAAGTAAAAACTGTCGCAAGTGATGGCTACGAAGCAATTCAGCTTTCATTCGATGAGAAAAAAGAAAAACAAACTTCAAAAGCCATGAAAGGTCACTTTTCTAAGGCTGGAACTACACCCAAAAGAAAGGTTGCGGAATTTACAAGGTTTGAAGTTGGACATCAGAAAAAGTTCGGTGATATCTTAAGCGTTGATGTTTTTGAAGAAGGCGAATTTATTGATGTAGTAGGTATTTCTAAAGGTAAAGGATTTCAGGGCGTTGTAAAACGTCATGGGTTTAGAGGTGTTGGCGATGCTACTCACGGTCAACATAACCGCTTAAGAGCTCCTGGTTCAGTTGGCGCATCTTCATGGCCATCACGCGTATTCCCCGGAATGAGAATGGCCGGCAGAATGGGTAACGACAGAGTTAAAGTGATTAACTTAAAAGTTTTAAAAATAATACCTGAAAAAAATCTGATTGTTGTTAAAGGATCGATTCCGGGTGCTAATGGTTCATATATAATTGTAGAAAGATGGAATTAGAAATATATAATATCAGCGGAGCAAAAACTGCAAAAAAAATCAATCTTGATGAAGATATTTTTGGTATCGAACCAAATGATCACGCAATCTATCTTGATGTAAAGCAGTATATGGCTGCCCAGAGACAGGGCACGCACAAATCTAAACAACGCTCGGAAATATCCGGAAGTACCCGCAAGATTAAAAAACAAAAAGGTACTGGTGGAGCCAGAGCAGGAGATATTAACAGCCCATTATTCAGAGGTGGCGGACGTGTTTTCGGTCCAGTACCGAGAGATTATGATTTTAAACTGAATAAAAAGTTAAAAAAACTCGCTCGTAAGTCAGCTTTATCATATAAAGCTAAAGAAAATGGAATTTTAGTGCTAGAAGATTTTATTTTTGAAACACCTAAAACAAAGAATTTCACCGACTTACTAAAAAGTTTTAATTTATCTTCGAAAAAAACTTTATTAGTGCTTTCGGAATCAAATAAAAATGTATATTTGTCCTCCCGAAATTTGAGTAAGGCTAAAATCATAAGCGCCTCAAATTTAAGCACATATGATATTTTGCATGCAAATAATTTGCTTCTTGTAGAGAGTTCGCTGAAGGAAATTAGAGAAATGTTTTCTGTATCTGAGTGATTTTCAGGGAGAAGCTTAAAAGCCTTAATTAGTAAGAAAAACAAAGAGTAGATTATGAACATATTAATAAAACCGGTTATTACAGAAAAAATGACCGCCATTTCTGAAAAATTTGACAACAGATACGGCTTTGTTGTTGCAAAAGAAGCCAATAAAGTTGAAATTAAAAAAGCTGTTGAAGCAATGTATGGCGTTAATGTGGAAACTGTAAATACCATAAGATATGCCGGAAAGACAAAATCTCGCTACACCAAAAAAGGTTTTGTAACAGGTAAAGTTAGCGCTTTTAAAAAGGCTATAGTAACATTAACCAAAGGACAGAAAATTGATTTTTACAGCAATATTTAAATAAATGACTCTCAAGAAATTTAACCCAACAACTCCGGGACAGCGTTTCAAAGTTATCAGTGCTTTTGACGAAATAACTACAAATCGCCCTGAAAAAAGCCTTTTGCAGTCTGCAAAAAAATCAGGAGGTAGAAATAATACCGGAAAAATGACTATGCGTTACATGGGCGGTGGTCATAAACAAAAATATAGATTAATTGACTTTAAAAGAGATAAAGATGCTATTCCTGCAGTGGTAAAAACCATTGAGTATGATCCCAATCGTACTGCCCGGATTGCTCTTGTTTTCTATGCTGACGGTGAAAAAAGATATATTATTGCCCCACACGGTTTAAAAGTAGGCCAAACAATATTATCCGGTGCCGGAGTTGCTCCAGAAATTGGAAACACATTAGTATTAAGTGAAATTCCTCTAGGGTCAGTTATTCATAATATTGAATCACGTCCAGGACAAGGTGCTGCAATTGCAAGGAGTGCGGGATCTTATGCCCAACTTTTATCTCGTGATGGAAAATATGCCATATTAAAAATGCCTTCAGGCGAATCAAGAATGATTTTGATCACTTGCAAAGCAACTATTGGCATGGCTTCAAATATTGATCACAGCCTTGAGGTTTCTGGAAAAGCTGGAAGAGCAAGATGGCTCGGACGACGCCCACGAGTTAGAGGTGTTGTTATGAACCCAGTTGATCATCCAATGGGTGGCGGTGAAGGTAGAGCTACAGGTGGTCATCCACGCTCACGTAATGGCATGCCAGCAAAAGGTTATAAGACTCGTGCACCTAAAAAACAGTCTACGAAATATATCATTGAAAGAAGAAAAAAATAATTAAATAGAGATTTTATGAGCCGTTCGCTTAAAAAAGGACCTTATATTCATTACAAACTGGAAAAAAAAGTTCTTGAATCTACTGATGCAAAAAAGAAATCTGTTATCAAAACCTGGTCAAGAAGTTCAATTATTTCACCTGATTTTGTTGGGATAACAATTGCAGTTCATAATGGAAATAAATTTATTCCAGTATATGTAACTGAAAATATGGTTGGACATAAATTAGGTGAATTTGCACCTACCCGTATTTTTAGAGGTCATGCCGGAAGTAATAAGAAAAAATAAAAAATCATTGAGAAATGGGAGAAAGAAAGAGAAATACAGCAATAGCTGAAAAAGATGCAAAGAAGAAGTTGTTTTATGCAAGACTTAACAATTGCCCGACTTCGCCCCGTAAAATGAGGTTAGTTGCAGATTTGGTACGTGGTGTTAACGTTGACCGTGCGCTAAGTATTTTAAAATACAATCCAAAAGAAGCTACCCGTCGTCTTGAAAAGCTTCTGCTTTCGGCTATAGCTAACTGGCAGAATAAAAACGAAGGCGTTCGTATTGAAGATAGCAATCTTTTTATTAAAGAGATCGCTGTTGATGCAGGACGTCAGTTAAAACGTATTCAGCCTGCTCCTCAGGGACGCGCTCACCGTATCAGAAAACGCTCAAATCATGTTACTATTATAATTGACAGCAGAAGTATTTAAAAATTAATTATTCAAAATAGATGGGACAAAAAGCAAATCCAATCGGCATTAGACTAGGTATCATCAAAGGATGGGATTCTAATTGGTATGGTGGTAATGATTACGCATCAAAACTTGTTGAGGATGTTAATATCAGAAAGTATCTGAATGCTCGTTTAGCAAAAGCCGGAATTTCTAAAATAATTATCGAAAGAACTTTAAAACTCGTTACACTTACCATAAATACTGCACGCCCCGGAATTATTATTGGAAAGGGTGGTCAGGAAGTTGATAAGCTTAAAGAAGAATTAAAGAAACTTACCAATAAAGAAGTTCAAATAAATATATCTGAAATTAAAAGACCAGAACTTGATGCTGTTATAGTTGCTGCTACTATTGCTAAACAAATTGAAGGAAGGGTTTCTTTCCGTAGAGCGATAAAAACATCTGTTGCTTCTACAATGCGCATGGGTGCTGAAGGTATTAAAGTATTGATTTCTGGTAGATTGGCAGGAGCTGAAATGGCACGTAACGAACAGTACAAAGAAGGAAGAACTCCTTTACATACTTTAAGAGCCGACATTGATTATGCTACTGCTGAAGCACATACTACTTACGGTCGTATTGGAATAAAAGTTTGGATTTGTAAAGGCGAAATTTACGGAAAACGTGATTTGTCACCAAACATTGGCGCAACAAGTTTAAAAGCTATTCCTGGTGCAACTCCTGGCGTACCAAAGTTCGCTAAAAACAAAAAAAGAAAATAATATAGTGACGAATCTTTTTATAAATACTAAGTAATGTTACAACCAAAGAAAACGAAATACAGAAAGATGCAGAAAGGCAAAATGAAGGGCAATGCCAAAAGAGGCAGCCAGTTAGCTTTTGGATCTTTCGGTATCAAAGCATTAGAAGAATGCTGGATCACAGGTAGGCAGATTGAAGCAGCCCGCCAGGCAGTTACACGTCATATGAAACGTGAAGGTCAGTTGTGGATTAGAATATTTCCTGATAAACCTGTTACTAAAAAACCTGCCGAAGTTCGTATGGGTAAAGGCAAAGGTGCTCCTGAACATTTTGTTGCACGAGTTACTCCAGGTAGAATTTTGTTTGAAGCAGAAGGAGTTCCTTTCGCAATTGCAAAAGAAGCCTTAAGATTAGCAGCCCAAAAATTGCCTATCGCCATGAAATTCGTTGTAAGAAGAGATTTTGTTGAAGAAACAATATAATTAAAATGAAACAAGAAGTAATCAGAGAACTTTCTACGAGCGAACTTCGTGAAAGACTCGAAGAAGAAAAAAAACAGCTGGCTAAAATGAAATTCAGCCATTCAGTTTCTCCATTGGAAAATCCTATGAAAATTTCGGCATACAAAAAAATTGTTGCTAGAATGCAAACTGAATTGAGAGCAAGAGAAATTAAAGAACAAAACCAAAAAACGCAATAACTTACATAATGGAAGAAAGAAACCTTAGAAAGGAAAAAACCGGCTTGGTTATTAGCAATAAGATGGAGAAATCAATTGTTGTTCAGGTTGAACGAATGATTAAGCATGCGAAGTATGGTAAGTTTGTAAAAAGGACTTCCCGCTTCATGGCTCACGACGATAAAAATGAATGCAATATCGGCGATACCGTTAAAATTGCTGAAACACGTCCAATGAGCAAAGACAAATGTTGGAGATTAGTTGAAATCATCGAAAGAGCTAAATAATTATGATACAGCAAGAATCAAGATTAACAGTTGCCGATAACAGTGGAGCAAAAGAAGTTCTCTGTATCCGTGTTCTCGGTGGAACAAAAAGAAGATACGCATCAGTAGGTGATAAAATTATTGTTACCGTTAAAGATGCGCTGCCTTCTGGAAATATTAAAAAAGGAACTGTAACAAAAGCAGTTATCGTGCGTACCAGTAAGGAAATTCGCAGAAGCGATGGATCTTATATACGTTTTGATGACAATGCTTGTGTGTTGTTAACCGCTACAGAAGAACTCAGAGGTACACGTATTTTCGGTCCCGTGGCTAGAGAACTTCGCGAAAAACAGTTTATGAAAATTGTGTCACTTGCACCCGAAGTGCTTTAATAAGAAAGTTTAAGCCATGCAAAAGAAATTACATGTAAAAAAAGGCGACACTGTTAAGGTTTTGGCCGGCAATTCAAAAGGCCAGGAAGGCAAAATCCTTAAAGTGATGCATGATGATGATAGAGCCATTGTTGAAGGAATTGCACTTGTATCTAAACATACAAAACCAAATGCAAAAAATTCAAAAGGCGGTATTGTTAAACAAGAAGCTCCTATCCATATTTCCAATTTAATGGTTGTGGATTCTACTGGTAAAGCTACCAGAATAGGAAGAAAACTTGACAAAGAAGGTAAATTAGTACGTTATTCAAAAAAATCAGGGGAGGTTATTAAGTAATGACTTATATTCCAAGATTAAAAACCAAGTATCACGAAGAGGTAATTCCTGCCTTAGTTAAACAGTTCAATTATAAGAGCTCAATGCAGGTGCCCAAGTTAAGCAAAATTTGTTTGAACCAGGGTTTGGGTGATGCTATAGCTGATAAAAAACTTATGGAAACAGCCATGACAGAAATGGCTCAGGTTGCCGGTCAGAAAGCTGTTGCAACAAAATCCAAAAAAGACATCTCGAATTTTAAACTCAGAAAAGGTATGCCTATTGGTGTTAGATTAACACTCAGAGGTGAAAAGATGTATGAGTTTTTAGATCGCCTTGTTTCTGTTTCATTGCCTCGTATCAGAGATTTTAAAGGCATTAATGATAAAGGTTTCGACGGAAAAGGTAATTATACTTTAGGTATTACAGAACAAATTATATTTCCTGAAATAAATATCGATAAAATCAGTAAGATAATGGGCATGGATATCACTTTTGTTACTTCAGCAAAGAATGATTCTGAAGCTCTCGCCTTACTTAAAGCGTTCGGATTACCTTTTAAAAACCAGAAATAATTTATACGATGGCAAAAGAATCAATAAAAGCAAGAGAAGTTAAAAGACAAAAACTTGTAGATAAATTCGCTGCAAAAAGAGCAGAACTTAAAGCTTCTGGAGATTATGCAGCTTTACAACGTATTCCAAAAAATGCTTCTCCGGTTCGTCTACATAACAGATGTAAATTAACCGGAAGACCCAAAGGATATATGAGACAATTCGGTATTTCGCGTATAAATTTTCGCGAAATGGCTCTTAACGGATTAATTCCTGGCGTTACAAAAGCCAGTTGGTAAAAGAAAACTATTATAAAATAATAAAAATACAAAAATGAACACAGATCCCATTGCTGATTATCTAACCAGAGTAAGGAACGCCATTATGGCCAATCACCGGATTGTTGAAGTTCCTGCATCCAAGATTAAGAAGGAGATCACTAAAATATTGTTTGAAAAAGGCTATATTTTAAACTACAAATTCGAGGATGAAACAAAACCAGGTGTTATTAAAATTGCTTTAAAATACCATCCAGTGACTAAATTGTCTGCTATAACTACCCTTAAAAGAGTTAGTTCTCCAGGTTTACGCAGGTATACTGGTGCTGAGAAACTTCCCCGCGTTATGAATGGGTTGGGTATAGCTATCATGTCAACATCTAGTGGCCTGATGACCGATAAGGAAGCTGCAAAGCTTAAAGTTGGTGGTGAAGTTATTTGTTTTGTAAGTTAATATAAGGGAGGATAGAAAATGTCACGTATAGGAAAATTACCCGTAAACTTACCAACAGGCGTTACTGTTACTGTTTCTGATAAGAATTTAGTAACTGTAAAAGGCCCTAAAGGCGAACTAAAAAGAGCTGTAAATCCAGCAATTACTATAGAAGTTGGCGAAAAAACTCTTGAAGTAAAACGTCATACCGAACAACAAAGTCATAGAGCACTTCATGGTTTATACCGTTCGTTGATTAATAATATGGTTATAGGTGTTTCTGATGGCTATAAAATTACTCAGGAACTTGTGGGCGTTGGTTATAAAGCTGTTGCTACAGGTCAGCTTTTAGAACTCACATTAGGATATTCTCACAATATTGTTTTTGAACTGCCAAAAGAAGTGATTGTTACTACTACTGCCGAAAGAGGTAAAAACCCTACTATTGTTCTTGAATCAAATGACAAAGAATTAATAGGCATGGTAGCTTCAAAAATTCGCTCGCTGAGAAAACCAGAACCCTACAAAGGTAAAGGTATCAAATTCTTAGGTGAAGAATTAAGAAGAAAAGCTGGAAAATCAGCTGCTGCTAAATAATACGAATTAATAACAATATAAAATCCAGGAAGAATGGCTAACACCAAAGAATATAGAAGAAAACGGATCAAGATGAGGATTCGTAAAGTGGTTAAAGGAACCACTGAATCACCTCGCCTTACTGTCTTCCGGAGCAATAAACAGATATATGCTCAGGTTATTGATGATGTTCAGGGAAAAACCCTTTGTTTTGCATCATCGCGCAACGCTGCTATTGCCAATCAAAAAGTAACAAAAATAGAACAAGCTAAATTAGTAGGTAAAGAACTTGCCGAAAGAGCTATTGAAGCTGGAATAAGTTCTGTTGTTTTCGACCGTAACGGTTATTTATATCATGGTAGAGTTAAATCTTTAGCCGAAGCTGCTAGAGAGGGTGGACTTAAATTTTAATTTATTATGTCAAACGCAAACATAAAGAGAGTAAAATCTACAGAAATCGAATTTAAAGACAGGCTGGTCAGCATTCAGCGTGTAACAAAAGTAACCAAGGGAGGTAGAACTTTTAGCTTTTCAGCCATTGTGGTTGTCGGCAACGAAAATGGTGTTGTTGGTTACGGTCTTGGAAAAGCCAAGGAAGTTACCACTGCAATTGCCAAAGGTATTGACGATGCTAAAAAGAACCTTATTCGGGTTCCAATCATCAACGCTACCGTACCTCACGCTCAAGAAGGTAAATATAGCGGCGCACTTGTGTTTCTAAAACCTGCTTCACAAGGTACTGGCGTAATTGCTGGCGGTGCAATGCGTGCTGTACTCGAAAGCGTTGGCGTTAAAGATGTTTTGGCTAAATCCAAAGGCTCTTCAAACCCTCATAGTGTTGTAAAAGCCACTATTGATGCACTTTTGCAAATGAAAGATCCTATTACAGTTGCTCAACTTCGTGGTATCAGCCTCAACAAAGTCTTTAACGGATAATCATAACTGTTTAATACATTTTAATGATGAATAAAGTAAGAATAAAACAAATAAAAAGTGCAATCGACCGCCCCGAACGTCAGAAAAGAACTTTAAAGGCGCTTGGAATAAGAAGACTGCATCAGGTTGTGGAAAAAGAAGCCACCCCCCAGATTTTAGGAATGATTGATAAAGTTAAGCATATGCTTACAGTTGAAGAAATTTAGTTTTATACTATAAAGATTAAAAATACTATGGATTTAAGTAATTTAAAACCGGCAGAAGGTTCGGTTCACCAAGAAAAAAGAATAGGTAGAGGACAAGGTTCTGGTAGAGGTGGTACTTCTACAAGAGGACATAAAGGTGCACAATCTCGTTCAGGGTATTCTTCCAAAGCTGGTTTTGAAGGAGGCCAGATGCCACTTTACCGAAGAGTTCCAAAATTTGGATTTAAAAACATTAACCGCGTAGAATTCCGTGGTGTTAATTTAGAAACAATTCAAAACTTGATAGATGTAAAAAATATTACTGTAATTAACCCTCAGGTTCTTTATGATAATGGATTAACATCTAAGAAAGATTTGGTAAAAATCTTAGGAAAAGGTGAAATAAAATCTAAAATAGAAATAACTGCACATGCCTTTTCGGCATCGGCTCAAAAAGCAATTGAAGCAATCGGTGGTACTGTAACTAAAATTTCTACCACAATTAAAATTTCTTAATAAATGAAAAGATTTATTCAGACCATACGGAATATATATAAAATTGAGGACCTTAGAAAGCGTATCCTTTTTACACTCGGCATTATAGTGATATACCGTATTGGAGCATACGTTGTTTTGCCTGGAATTGATCCTACTCAATTATCTGGTTTACAATCTCAAACCAAGGATGGTATTCTGGGCTTATTAAATATGTTCTCAGGAGGCGCATTCTCTAATGCATCTATTTTTGCTCTTGGAATTATGCCTTATATCTCTGCTTCAATTGTAGTTCAATTGTTAGGCATGGCTATTCCATACTTCCAGAAACTTCAGAAAGAAGGAGAAAGCGGTCGCAAGAAAATGAATCAGATTACACGTTATTTAACCGTGTTAATTACTGCTGGTCAGGCTCCTGCTTATCTTTCAAATCTTATTTCTCAATTGCCCAACGAAGCAATTTCTCCTTTTGATCCTGGTATCGCATCTCCATCAACATTTTTCTGGTTTTCTTCAGTAGTAATTTTGGTAGCCGGAACCATGTTTGTTATGTGGCTTGGTGAAAAAATAACAGATAAAGGTATTGGCAATGGTATTTCACTGATTATTATGATTGGTATTATTGCTCGTTTACCATTTGCTTTGTTTTCAGAATTCTTTTCAAGAATGGAAGAACAGGGAGGAGGCCTGGTTGTATTCCTGGTCGAATTGGTAGTGCTGATTGCTGTAATAGTTATCTCAATACTGCTGGTTCAGGGTACTCGAAAAATTCCGGTTCAGTTTGCAAAAAGAATCGTAGGAAACAAACAGTATGGTGGAGTTCGCCAGTACATTCCTTTAAAAGTTAATGCTGCTGGTGTTATGCCTATCATTTTTGCTCAGGCTATCATGTTTCTTCCAATGACATTGGTTGGATTTACAAACAGTGAATCTTTATCTGGAATTGCCAGAGCATTTACAAATTACAACGGATTTTGGTACAACTTTGTGTTTGCATTGTTGATTGTGGTGTTTACTTACTTTTATACTGCCATTACCATTAACCCAAATCAAATGGCAGAAGATATGAAAAAGAATGGCGGATTCATTCCCGGAGTAAAACCCGGTAAAAAAACTGCTGAATTTATTGATAGTATTATGTCACGGATTACTTTCCCTGGATCGCTTTTCCTCGCATTTGTTGCAATTATGCCATCACTGGTTCGATTGCTCGGCGTAAATAGCCAGTTTGCTCAGTTCTATGGAGGAACATCATTGCTCATTTTAGTTGGTGTTGTTTTGGATACGCTGCAGCAAATTGAAAGCCATTTATTAATGCGTCATTATGATGGATTAATGAAATCGGGAAGAATAAAGGGTCGTGCGAACATGAATATGGCCAGTTAAATAATTAGAGAATTATTTGAATGATCAGCATTAAAACTAACGACGAAATAGAGTTAATAAGAGAAAGTTCTTTACTTGTTGGAAAAACCTTAGCTGAAGTTGCTAAGCATATTAAACCGGGTGTGAGTACTCATGATTTGGATAAAATTGCCGAAGAATTTATTCGCGATAACAATGCCAAACCAGCCTTTAAAGGGTATCACGGATTTCCTGCCACACTTTGCGTTTCTATAAATGATACTGTTGTTCATGGAATTCCAGGTACTACAGTTCTTAGAGACGGAGATATTGTTTCGGTGGATTGTGGAACATATAAAAACGGTTATTTTGGCGACTCTGCTTATACTTTTACTGTTGGAGAAGTTGACCCTTTGATAATTAAATTGCTTGAAATTACAAAGCAGTCTCTTTATTTGGGAATTGAAAATGCAGTTAATGGTAAAAGAATAGGCGATATTGGAAATGCAGTTCAGAGTCATGTGGAATCATTTGGTTATTCTGTTGTGCGCGATTTGGTAGGGCATGGAATAGGAAAAAACCTTCACGAAAAACCAGAAGTTCCGAATTATGGTAAACGTGGAGCAGGAGTGAAGCTCACCGAAGGAATGGTAATCGCAATTGAACCAATGATCAATTTAGGTAAGCATAATGTATATCAGGAAAAAGACGGATGGACAATCAGAACTAATGACAAAAAACCATCAGCACATTTTGAACATACAGTTGCAGTTGGAAAAGCTAAGGCGGAAATTCTCTCGTCGTTTAAATTTATTGAAGAGATATTAGGTATTAATTAAAAAAAATTATGGCGAAACAGGAATCAATTCAACAGGATGGCACAGTGCTGGAATCACTGGGAAATGCTATGTTTAGAGTTGAATTGGAAAACGGACATGTGATTATTGCGCATATTTCCGGAAAAATGAGAATGCATTATATTAAAATTCTCCCCGGTGATAAAGTGAAAATTGAAATGTCGCTGTATGATTTAACAAAAGGAAGAATAACATTCAGATACAAATAATACTATAAGTAATGAAAGTAAAAGCATCAGTTAAAAAAAGAACTCCCGAATGCAAGATAGTTCGCAGAAAGGGAAGAATTTATGTAATTAACAAAAAAAACCCCAAGTACAAACAACGTCAGGGTTAATTCAGTAAAAAATTAATAATTAATTAAGCTATATATATGGCACGTATTGCAGGTATCGACTTACCCAAGAATAAAAGAGGTGAAATTGGCTTGACCTATATTTATGGATTAGGCAGAAGCACGGCACGAAAAATTTTAGCACAAGCTGGAATTGATTTTGATAAAAAAGTTCAGGATTGGGACGACGACGATCAGTCGAAAATCAGAACACTTATCAATGATAATTTTAAAGTGGAAGGTGCGCTTCGTTCAGAAACACAGTTAAATATTAAACGTTTGATGGATATCGGTTGTTACCGTGGAATCCGTCACCGTAACGGTTTACCTTGCAGAGGACAAAGTACAAAAAATAATGCACGTACCCGTAAGGGAAGAAAGAAAACTGTTGCTAACAAAAAGAAAGCACCTAAAGGTTAATCGTTAAAAATAAATAGAGAAACAATACATCCTATGGCAAAAACATCAAAAGTTTCTAAAAAGAAAGTCGTTAAGGTAGAAGCGATCGGTCAGGCGCATATCTTTGCTTCTTTTAACAATATTATTATCTCCCTCACCAACAATACTGGACAGGTTATCTCTTGGTCGTCTGCCGGAAAAATGGGATTCAGAGGCTCAAAGAAAAACACTCCTTATGCTGCTCAAGTAGCTGCTCAGGATTGTTCTAAAGTGGCTTACGATGCCGGACTTCGCAAAGTAAAGGTTTACGTTAAAGGTCCAGGTGCAGGAAGAGAATCAGCAATCAGAACAATTCATGGTGCAGGTATCGAAGTAACAGATATTTTCGACACTACTCCATTGCCTCACAATGGTTGCAGACCTCCAAAAAGAAGAAGAGTTTAACAGATTAATTAATTAAGAAAATTATTCACAATGGCAAGATATACCGGCCCAAAAACCAGAATAGCAAGAAGATTCAAAGATCCTATTTATGGACCTGACAAATATTTCGAGAAGAAAAATTATGCTCCAGGAATGCACGGCCCTTCTAAAAGAAAAAGAAAACAATCTGAATACGGCATTCAGTTAATGGAAAAACAAAAAGCCAAATACACTTATGGTATTTTGGAAAAACAATTCGCTAATCTTTTTGAATTGGCAAGTTCTAAAAAAGGTGTTACTGGTGAAGTTTTGTTACAACTTATTGAATCTCGTTTGGATAATGTAGTTTATCGCCTTGGAATTGCTCCAACTCGCGATGCTGCTCGTCAATTGGTTTCTCATCGTCACATAATCCTTAACGGCAGAGTAAACAATATCCCTTCAGCGTTAGTTAAAGCTGGTGATACTATCGGCGTTCGTGAAAAATCTAAATCTCTCGAAATTATTTCTAATGCTGTTACTTCAAGAACTACTTACGCATGGCTCGAATGGGACGAAAGCAATCTGAGTGGAAGATTTATGGGCTATCCTCAAAGGGATCAGATTCCTGAAAACATAAAAGAACAGCTTATCGTTGAATTGTATTCTAAGTAAACATTAAGTAAACATTAATACAAAATATAAATGGCCATATTAGCATTTCAAAAGCCCGATAAAGTAATCATGCTTGAATCTGATGGATTTAAAGCACAATTTGAATTCCGCCCCCTCGAACCTGGTTACGGTATTACTATCGGAAATGCCCTCAGGAGAATTTTGCTTTCATCACTTGAAGGTTTTGCCATCACCGGAATTAAAATTGAAGGTGTTGATCATGAATTTTCAACCATCAAAGGTGTGGTTGAAGATGTTACTGACATGATTCTGAATATTAAGCAAATTCGCTTTAAACGTCAGATCGAGTCAGTAAATAATGAAAAAGTTGTTGTTAAAATTGCAGGGCAAAATGCTTTTACTGCAGGCGATATCAATAAGTTTATGTCAGGTTTTCAGGTACTTAACCCCGAACTGGTTATTTGCCACATGGATCCTTCCGTGAAACTTACTATTGAATTAAATATAGATAAAGGCCGTGGCTACATTGCTGCCGAAGATAATAAAGTTGCGAATGCTCCTTTGGGTACTATCGCTATTGATTCTATTCATACGCCTATTAAAAATGTAAAATTCAGCATCGAAAATTATCGCGTTGAACAGAAAACTGACTATGAAAAACTCATCATTGAACTCGTTACTGATGGATCAATTAACCCAAAAGATGCACTGAAAGAAGCTGCTAAAATATTGATTCACCATTTTATGCTTTTCAGTGACGAAAAAATCACCCTCGATACCGAAGAAAAAGCAGCAAGTGAAGAATTTGATGAAACATCGCTTCATATGCGTCAGCTATTGAAAACCAAACTCGTTGATATGGATCTTTCGGTACGTGCTTTAAACTGCCTGAAAGCTGCAGATGTTGAAACTCTTGCCGATCTTGTATCTTTCAACAAAAACGATTTATTGAAATTTAGAAACTTTGGAAAAAAATCTCTTTCTGAATTGGAAGAACTCGTGAAATCGAAAAGCCTTCACTTCGGAATGAACCTTGCAAAATACAAATTAGATAAGGAATAACAGAAATGAGACACGGAAAAAAAATAAACCACTTAGGTAGAACCAGTGCACATCGTAAAGCGATGTTGTCTAATATGGCCGCTTCGTTAATTTTGAAAAAACGAATTGAAACAACTCTTGCTAAAGCTAAAGAACTTAGAGTTTTTATTGAACCTCTTATTACCAGGTCAAAAGAAGATTCTACTCACTCCCGCAGAGTTGTGTTTAGTTACCTACAAAGTAAAGAAGCGGTTACAGAACTATTCAGGGAAATTTCAACAAAAGTTGCTCAACGCCCCGGAGGTTATACTAGAATTCTTAAACTTGGAAGCCGTCTTGGTGATAATGCCAGTATGTGTATGATGGAACTCGTTGACTATAACGAAAACCTTCTTGCAGAAAAAGCTGATAAAAAGGCAAAAGCAACCACTCGCCGTGGTCGTACAAAAAAGACTACTGATGCCGAAGTAGAAGCACCAAAGAAAAAAGTAACACCTAAGGTAGCTGCTGATACGAAGGTTGCAGAACCTGTTGCAGAAGTTATTGAAGAAGTAAAAGATGCCGAAGAAGTTATCATCGAATCTTCAGTTGAAGAAGCAAAACCTGAAATTACTTCAGAAGAAGAAAAGATAGACTAGTTGTTAGTTATTTTATATTTACGGGATTTGCTTTTGTGAATCCCGTATTTTTTTTAACTATTTTTAAAAACAGTAAACAATATTGATTAATTTTATCATAAATTTAAAAATCATTTTATTATGGGACTAATTTCGCATATTCACGCACGTCAAATCCTCGATTCTAGAGGAAATCCAACCGTTGAAGTTGATGTTTATACCGATTCCGGTGTAATTGGAAGAGCAGCTGTACCTAGCGGAGCATCTACAGGCATTCACGAAGCACACGAATTACGTGATAACGACAAATCTGTTTATCTTGGAAAAGGCGTTCTTAAAGCAGTTCAGAATGTTAATACTACTATTAACGACGAACTAAATGGGGTAGAAGTTTCTGAACAAGTGGGAATTGACAGGTTCATGTGCGAACTTGATGGAACCCCGAATAAAGTGAATATTGGTGCAAATGCAATTCTTGGCGTTTCTCTTGCCTGTGCAAATGCCGCTGCGCAAGAAGCTGGAATGCCATTGTTTAAATATATTGGAGGCGTTAATGCTGATTTATTGCCAATTCCAATGATGAATATCATTAACGGAGGATCTCATGCCGACAATTGCATCGATTTTCAGGAATTTATGATTATGCCCGTTGGTGCATCTTCTTTTACTGAAGCAATCAGAATGGGTGCTGAAGTATTTCACCATTTAAAGGCTGTTCTGAAAAAGAAAAATTATTCTACAAATGTTGGCGACGAAGGTGGTTTTGCCCCTAATCTTAAATCAAATGAAGAAGCGATTACATTTATTATTCAAGCTATTGAAGCCGCGAAATATAAACCCGGTAAGGATATTTTTATTGCTCTTGACCCTGCTTCATCCGAATACTACATTCCTAAAGAAAATGTTTATCACCTTCACAAATCAACAGGCGATAAATTAAAACCTTCTGAAATGGTTGATTATTGGAAAAATTGGGTTAGCAAATATCCTATTATTTCAATCGAAGATGGTATGGCTGAAGACGATTGGGCTGGTTGGAAATTAATGACAAAAACACTTGGCGACAAAATTCAATTGGTTGGTGACGATTTATTTGTTACCAATGTTGAACGCCTTCAGAAAGGTATTGACAAAGGAGTTGCCAATTCAATATTGATTAAAGTAAATCAGATTGGAACACTTACTGAAACCATTAACGCTGTTGAAATGGCCAAGTCCAATTCCTATACTGCTGTAATGAGCCACCGTTCGGGTGAAACCGAAGATACCACTATTGCTGATCTTGCGGTTGCTTTAAAAACCGGAATGATTAAAACCGGAAGCGCATGCCGCTCTGAACGTATTGCGAAATATAACCAACTCATGCGTATCGAAGAAGCCCTTGGAAAGAATGCACAGTTCTGGGGATCTAATTTTAAATATGCCAAATAAAATTCATC
>JBBQSF010000013.1:0-35429 GCA_038214085.1 Bacteroidales bacterium
TTCAATCCATCCCTTCGCCCAAAGCGGAACCATTTAAACAATGGTTGGCAAAAGTAGGTTACGAACGGATGCAAGAAATAGCTGATCCCGAACAAAGTATTCAAAGGGCCCGCGAAAATTGGCAGAAGCTGGGCAGAAGCGAAAAATGGATACAGCAAAGAATGACTGGGCAAGAAACCCGAAATAAATTAACAGATTATTGGAAAGAAAGCGGTGTGCAAAAATCAGATGAGTTTGCTTTTCTCACCAATATTATTCATCAAGAGTGGACAGGGTTAACAGTAAAAAATCACAAAAATTTAAAAGGGTTAAAACTACAAAACCTTAGAGACCACATGAGCGAAGCGGAGTTAATCTTTACAGCACTTGCAGAGCTTTCAACAAGGCAAATAGCCGAAGCCATTGAAGCTAATGGCGTAAATGAAAATGCAAAAGCAGGAAAAAAAGGAGGGAAAATTGCAAAAGATGCAAGACTTGCATTAGAATCTAAAACAGGCAAAAGTGTAGTTACCGGTGAAAACTTTTTGCCGCCTGTAAATGAAAAAAAACAATTGAAGCCAAAAAAATAATAGCTTAAAAGGTATTATTCTATTTTTAAAACTGCATTCAAAATACTTATCATCACTTGTTAACTCCTTGTTGAAAAATTCTTTCACGAATGCGCTATTTGTAAAGGAAAAATTCAGGATTTTCACTTAAATTTGCACCTTTCATAAAGTAAGAGTGAATGAAGAGCCCTAAGGACGAAGAATTAAATACGAACGAAACACCTGAAGAAAGCGGAGAACTGAGCGAGCTTAAGCAAACGCTGCATCTTTCGGGCATGTACGAGAACTGGTTTCTCGACTATGCTTCGTATGTAATCCTCGAACGCGCCGTTCCTGATCTTTTCGATGGCCTTAAGCCAGTTCAGCGTCGTATTCTTCATGCCATGAAAGAACTTGATGATGGTCGTTACAACAAAGTAGCCAACATTATTGGGCATACCATGAAATACCATCCGCACGGCGATGCGTCAATCGGTGATGCGCTGGTACAACTGGGACAAAAAAACCTGCTGATTGATATGCAGGGAAACTGGGGAAATATCTACACAGGCGATTCTGCTGCTGCTCCGCGATATATTGAAGCACGATTAAGTAAGTTTGCAAGTGAAGTAGTGTTCAATCCCAAAACCACACGTTGGAAACTTTCTTACGATGGAAGGAACAAAGAACCTATAAATCTTCCTGTGAAATTTCCGCTTCTCCTGTTCCAGGGAGGTGAAGGAATTGCTGTGGGTCTTAACTCCAAAGTATTGCCACATAATTTTATTGAATTAATCGATGCTTCAATAAATTTGCTTAATGGAAAGGAAACCGATGTTTATCCTGATTTTCCTACAGGTGGATTGGCTGATGTTTCTAAATACAACGATGGTGCAAAAGGAGCGAGGGTTAGAGTTAGAGCGAAAATTTCGCAGCTAGATAAAAAAACATTGATCGTTACTGAAATCCCATTCGGAACCACTACAACCAGTCTTATTGAATCCGTTATTGCTGCAAACGATAAAGGAAAAATTAAAATCCGCAAAATTGAAGACAATACTGCAGAAAAAGTTGAAATTCTTATTCATCTTACTCCCGGCGTTTCACCTGATCAAACCATTGATGCTTTGTATGCTTTTACAGCTTGTGAAAATTCCCTTTCGCCAAATTGCTGTGTAATTGAAAATGATAAACCCAGGTTTTTAAGTGTAAAAGAAATACTCGACAATTGTACTGACAATACTGTGAATTTGCTCAGAATGGAATTAACCATTCGTCGTGCGGAATTGCTCGAGAATCTTTTGTTCACTAGCCTTGAAAAAATATTTATAGAAAAGAAAATTTATCGCAAAATTGAAGAGTGTGAAACTTGGGAAGCTGTTATTGAAGCTATTGACAAAGGCTTGATTCCTTATAAGAAAAAGTTCTACCGCGAAATTACCCACGATGATATTATTCGCCTTACAGAAATAAAAATCAAACGTATTTCAAAATTCGACGCCTTTAAAGCTGATGAAATATTGAAAAAGTTTAACGAAGAACTGAAAACTGTTGATTTTAACATTGAAAATATTATTGATTACACAATTGCATATTTTGAGCGGATTAAAGAAAAATACGGACAGGGGCGCGAACGCAAGACAGAAATAAGAAATTTTGACAATATTGAAGCTGTTCGGGTAGTGGCTACTAACCAAAAGCTTTATGTAAACAGGGAAGAAGGATTTGCAGGAACAGGACTCAAAAAAGATGAGTTCGTTTGCGAATGCTCCGATATCGATGATATTATTGTTTTCAGAGCCGATGGAACTTTCATGGTTACCAAAGTAATGGAAAAGAGTTTTGTGGGGAATAATGTTATTTATATCAATGTTTTTTTTAAAAACGACGACCGCACTATTTATAACATGATTTATGAAGACGGACCTCGGGGAAATATCATGATGAAGCGTTTTGCTGTTACTGGCGTTACACGCGACAAAGAATATGATCTTACCAAGGGTACTAAAGTTTCCAAAGTGTTGTATTTTACAGCCAATCCAAATGGTGAAGCCGAAGTTTTAACAGTATATTTGAAACCCAAACCTAAACTTAAAAAACTGCAGTTTGATCTTGATTTCAGCCAGTTGGCGATAAAAGGAAGAGCTTCAATAGGAAACATTGCTACCAGATATCCTGTTAAAAAAATTGTAAAAAAGGAAGAAGGAATTTCTACACTTGGCGATATGGAAATATGGTTTGATGATACTGTATTGCGACTGAATTCCGAAAAACGCGGACGCTTGCTCGGTTCTTTTGGTGGCGACGATAAAATACTTACCATTTCTTCTTCTGGAGAATTCAAACTTCAGGGATTTGAGCTTTCAACGCATTTTGAGGATGACTTGATTTATATTGAAAAGTATAAACCCAGCAGGATTATTACTGCAATATACATTGATGGTGAATTGCAGAAACATTATGCAAAACGTTTTGAAGTTGATGAAGCCAGCCGGAAAGGAAATTTTATCGGCGAACATCCTGATTCAAAATTGGTAACTATTTTCACTGAATTTTTGCCCCGTATTGAAGTGGAATTCGCTGAATTTAAAGGCAAAAAGAAAGAAAATGAAGAAATTTTGCTTTCAGATTTTATTGGAGTAAAAAGTTATAAAGCAAAAGGAAAGCGCCTGAGCGATTACCCCATTTCGCAAATTATTGTTTTGGATCCATTGCCATACGAAGAACCTGAAGAGCCCACTATTGATGAAAACGGCGACGATCCCGAAGCTGAAATAAATTATGGCAATACTGATTCACCGTCCGAAGAATTAACAGAAGAAGAAAAAGCAGCTGAACAAAAAAGAATTGACGATGGCGATGACATTGTGCAAATGACACTCGAATTCTAAAATAAATATAAACATGAACGATACTAAAACCCTGAAAATATCCGAAAGTGTTCAATGGATAGGAGTTCTGGATGCCGATATCCGTACTTTCGACATTGTAATGGAAACAAAATACGGTACCACTTACAATTCTTACCTTATTAATGCAGAAAAAAAGGCAATTGTTGATGCTTCAAAAGAAAAATACTGGGATGCATATCTCGAAAAAATAAAAAGTCTGATTAATCCCGAAGAAATTGAATACATAATAGTTAACCATACAGAACCGGATCATTCAGGAAATGTCGGGAATCTTTTGAAAATTGCACCCAATGCAAAAGTAGTTGGAAGCGGAAATGCAATTAAATACCTCAATGATTTGCTGGGTTATGAGTTCCCTAATATCGTTGTGAAAGATGGCGATTCACTTGATCTTGGAAATAAAATCCTTAAGTTTATTGGTGCAATAAACCTGCATTGGCCCGATAGCATATACACATATCTGGAAGAAGAAAAGGTATTGTTTACCTGCGATTCATTTGGCGCACATTATTGCAATGAAGCTATGTTCGATGATTTATGCCCAAACTTTGATGAAGCCTTTAAATATTATTTTGATGTAATTCTTAAGCCATTCAGTAAATTCTATCTGAAAGCAATTGAAAAAATACGACCGCTCGAAATTAATGCCATTTGTCCCGGACATGGTCCTGTTCTGCGCAGTTACTGGAAAAAATATGTCGATCTTTCAGAAGATTACGCAACGACTTATTTGAATTTAACAATTAATAATAGGGTTTTTATCCCTTTTGTAAGCGCTTATGGAAATACTGCTCAAATTGCAGCCAAAATTGCTGAGGGTATTAAATCTGCTGGAAATATTGAAGTAATATTGATGGACATTGAAAAAACACCATTGTCAGTAATTGACGAAATGATAACTTGTTCCAGAGGTTTAGTAGTTGGATCGCCCACAATTAATAAAAACACGTTAAATCAGATTTATCAAATGTTTTCAATACTAAATCCTTTACGCGACTTCAGCAAAATGGCTGCAGTTTTTGGTTCGTATGGATGGAGCGGTGAGGCACTGGATATTATTAAGTCTTCACTTGCAAACTTAAAATTTAAAATTTTCGAAGAACCATTTGGCGTGAAATTCACACTTCATCAAAAGGACGAATCAAGTTGTTTTGACTTTGGAAGGCGCTTCGGATTGAAATTCATTGAATGTACTTCTAAAGAATAGTATTTCTTGTGATTTGCTATTTGATTTATTTTTTATAGTATTGACTCTTATGATTTTAAATTAAATCATTTGAAGTATTAGTTTAGTTAAACGAATAAAATACAAAAAAATATTAAATTTGAATTTTTATAATATTGTAATTAAGTCTTTTAAGTGATCTTATATAAAGTAATAGTTAATTATTTGATAAAATGTTTTATTGCATATAGAAATACCGAAAACTACAAAAGAAAATTCTTTTTTCTAGTAGTTTTACCTCTATTTTCTCTGCTCATTTATTCCTGTTCACCCATTCCAAAACTCGCAAAAAAATACATTAAAAATTCAGATAGTATTTCAATATTATTATTGGAAAATGATACCATTTTTTCTAAGAATGAGCGTTATGAAACTAACGGTTACACTGTGTCAGCTTATGATGACGGTGCCATTGCCCAAACCAAAACATTGAAAAATGTACAAAGTGATAAAGTTAAAACTCTTATTTATCAAAACTTAGTCGATAATTTAAAAAAATTCCCTTTTAGGCTATATCAAAGCGATTCTGTAGTTGCTTTTATGGCCGGAAATAAAGAATCATTTATAGTAAATATTGTTCAAATAGAATTAATTGAATTTGACAACCCTTTTAAAGACAGCCAGCAATATGATACAATTACATATTTCGAGGATTTTTTGCTGAACAGTATTAGCATTAACGTGTGGTTTGAAATAAGCATGCTGAATAATCCAAATGAAAGCACTCAGCTTGTTTTCTACAGTTCATTTGTGAGTGAAGCAATTGATGGTAAATTCAGGAAAAGCTTGATAGGGAACGATGTCAAGTACACTTATAAAAGATATCCGATAGATGAAAACGATGTATATGATTTAGGAACCTGGATGGGCGAAAAGAATGCGCAAAACATTTTTGACTTTTTCCTGAACAGGTATATATACATGAATTATACCGCTAAGCCAGGGAAATACTATTATGTTACTTATGATCAACAGAATAAAAAAGTAAAACAGGCCTTGGATGATCGGTTTATTTTTATGAAATCGAAATCTGAGTAAAATTTATTTTTTTATTGCTTCCACGATTTTGTCAATGTTAAGCATTCCATAATTAAATATATGAATCTGTCCATTGTCAAGAGTAATAATTACCTGTTTTTTTAGAAAACTTTTTTTTGTTTCAACAGATAATTGTAAAATTAAGAAATGTTGAACCAATCAAAAGTTGAAAAAGAGATTGGTTTATTTAGCTACGTGATGAATGTTTAGTTTTTCACATATTTTACGCCTGATATAGCGGTCTTCTTCATTTTTAAGAAGATCATTCAGGAAATCAGCATTATCAATTCCCTTTAAAGCAATTTTTTTCACTTCCAAATCATCGTCCATTTTTATGATGCTTGAAAGAATTTGCTGATCTGTAATTTTTTTAACAGCTTCTTTTCTAACGTAGTAATCGCTATCATTAAATGCGATATATTTCAGGGATTCAGGGTCGATAAGTTTTGTGACAGCTGCCGCTCTAACATAATAATCGCTATCGTTACGCGCAATATTATATAATGTATCTTGATTATTGATGCGTTTAATGGCATCCGACCGAAGATAAAAATCATTTGAATTATTTGCTATTTCAGATAATAAATCCTGATCAGTGAGCAATTCTATAGCAGCACATTTGATGTCCTTGTCAATTGAATTTTTTACAATATCATTAATTGCATGCTGATCTGTAATATGCTGGAGGGCTTCCTTGCAAATGTAATAATCTTCGTTATGATCGAGGGCAATAGCCGTAAGCACATCATTACTACTGATTTTCTTGACCGCCATCATCTTTACATAATAATCAATATCGTTTTTGGCAATTTGAATCAAGGTGTCCTGATCGTTTGTTTTTTCAACGGCAATTTGTCTTACATATGAATCTTTATCCGTTTTTGCAATTTCGCATAACAAATTCTGGTCGGAAATAAGTTTTACAGCATCAGCTCTTTCAAAATAATCAGGGGATTCTGTAATAATTTTAACCAGAGTTTCGTGATCTATGATTTGGTTTTGTGGATTTTCCATAGTAAAATATTAAGTCTTGATTGTTGTGTGAAATGCGTGTGGTTGTTTGTAATTGCAATAGAAAGTATTTTAGTTTTCATGCAAAATATTTAATTTACAAATATACAATTTCGAAAATCAATTGTCAATGAAAATCAGGATAAAAAACTAACAGTACTTGAATTCCTTAATATACATTCTGATTTTTTCTATATCTATTCCTGAAACTATCAGAACAGCTATAGATGCAAGAAGAGAGTCGTAAATAGTATGATCTGGATTTTTAAAATGAACTGGGATTTCGTCAAGAGCAAGAATAATCTGCTTTGCTGAACGGTGTAAACTAACCACATTAAGGTTTTCGATATACACTACAGTTTGCCCTTTTGCAATTGCTGAAAGTATTTCTGGATTATTTCCGAAGGCAGAAAAAAGCACAGGTTTGGAATACAAACGCGGAATCACTTCAAGAACTTCGACACTGTCGGCATTTAAAACTGAAAATCCGTATTCATAAACCTGTTCAGCAACCACTGATTTGGCATAAGCCATATCTTCAATATATTTAATGTCATTGGTGCCAGTATGCTCATTGGTTACATTAAGGAAAACGCCAATATCAGCAAATTCGTAGCCTAACCCTTTAGCAAGAATGCTTTCGCAGGAGGTTTCCAGAATGGCAAAATCAATAGAAGAGTCTTTTAGAACAAGTGCTACGTAATTGGGTTTGGTTAAATCTGCATCGCAAATTCTTTGATCATCAATAAAAATACCGTTCGAACTAGCCATTCCAATTAAATTTCCTTGCTGTTTAAAACAATATTTAAGAAAATTTGCGGCAGTAGTTTTGCCAATGCTTCCAGTAATTGAGATCAATGGAATTTTAACAGGTTGCATTGTAGGGAAAAGCATTTCCAGCATATTTTCTGCAACATTTCTACTTATTCCTATATAAGGTTTAAGGTGCATTCTAAAATCCGGAGCGGCATTTACTTCAATCACTACGCCATTGTTTTCATTCAATGGAAGGGCAATATCTTTTGAAATAATATCTATTCCTGCAACATTTAAGCCGATAGTACGTGCTGCACGTTCAGCTATAAAAACAATATCCTTATGAACCATATCGGTTACATCGGTTGCATAGCCTCCAAGGCGAAGATTGCCGGAGTTTTTTAAATAAATGATTTCGTCCTGATTCAAAATAGTATCAAGAGCGTAATTTTTTAAAGCAAGAATCCTTAGCGTATCTTCATCTGTTTCTACCAAAGAAAGAAGTCCTTTATCGCCTGTCTGACGTTCGGGCAGTTTGTTCAATTCAACAATTAATTTTTGTATGGTATCTTTTCCATTTCCTGTAACAGAAGGAGGTGTTAAAAGTGTTGCAGCAACAAATTTAAAGTCGATCACCAGCAAACGATACGATTTTCCATGGCAATACGGTTGAATTAGAATTTCATCTCTAGATTCAATAATTGGTTTGCATGCACTTATAATTTCTTCATTGCTGATAATGTTAATGCTGAGCTTTTTTCCGCGTGATCCTTCACAGGGTTTAATTACAACCGGTACATTAAGTTCTCTGACAAAAGCAATTGCATCTTCAACAGATTCTGTTCTCTTAGCAAGAGGAACTGGAATGCCAGCATCTCTGAGCATGAGATTTGTAAGGAATTTATTGTCGGATGTTTCAATGGCAATAAAATTTGTATCTGAAGTAATTGTAGCTCTGATTGTTTTATGATATTTTCCTGTTCCTAGTTGAACAAGATTATACCTATCGAGCCTCATCCAAGGAATTTTGCGTTTTTCAGCTTCGCTTACAATGGCTTGTGTGCTGGGACCAAGCAAACGCTTTTCCCCAATATCTACAAGGTTTTTAACAATCTGATCAACATCAAAATGCTGGTTATTTATTATGGATGAAACAAGGTTTACAGCAGCTTTTCCAGCATAAATCCCTGCTACTTCATCAAAAAAACGAAAAATAATATTGTAAACTCCTTCGGTAAGCGTGCTTCTGGTTTTGCCGTAACCTACATCCATGCCTGCTAAAGTTTGTAATTCTATGGCCACATGTTCAATAACATGACCGAGCAAAGTACCTTCATGAACACGCAGAAAAAAACCTCCCGGTTTTCCCACGGAACAATGGTGCTCGTAAAGCGAGGGGAGAAGCTTTTCTAGTTTTTCAGGAAAAGCTTCGATTTGATTGGTAAATACTTCATTATATTTTCCCAGATTAAGCCTGATAAGGACTACAGGACCTGCACTAAAATAATTTGCACCTGTAAGGATATGGATTTTCTCAACATTTAAAGGGCTTTCATCAACTTGATAGTGGATGTAATCGGCTATTGTATTTTCCATTTTCGTATTCGTGTGAATTTGTGTAAAAATACGAAATATAACATAATCTTTATGATTGTTTGATGAAGTGAAATATGTTCAAAAATAGTCGTTTTTTTACTGCCTAATCCTTTAAAATTAAAAATACAGTATTTTTTTTATGAATATCTGGTGTTATGTTTTTCCATTCAGCGATTTTCATTGTTCTTATCATTTCTGATTCAAGGGTTATATCTGTTGCAACACACAGTAATGTATTGGGATTGCATACTTGTAACATATCTTCAAACACTTGCTTGTTGCGGTAAGGGGTTTCAATAAAAATTTGTGTTTGTTTTTTGTTATTACTTAATATTTCTATCTCTTTAAGTTTCTTACGACGTTCGCTTTTTTCGATAGGAAGGTAGCCGATAAATGCGAAATTTTGTCCGTTGAGTCCGGAAGCCATTAATGAAAGTAAAATTGACGATGGTCCTACTAAAGGTATAACTTTAATGCCAAACTGATGAGCCATGTTAACAACTACGGCACCAGGATCGGCTACACAAGGAACACCAGCTTCTGAAATCAATCCGATATTTTTTCCTTGCAATAATGCATTTAAATAATCGGGAATTTCGTGTTGTTTGGTATGTTGGTTAAGTTCATGAAAAATCACATCATCAAACGAATGGCTATACCCAGAGAATTTCAGGTAGCGCCTTGCTGATCGAATATCTTCAACAATAAATTCGGTTAATTCTGAAATGGTTTTTTGAACAGTAAGAGGTATAGATGTGTTGATATCTCCCAGCCCCAGCATTGTTGGAATAAGGAAAAGATTTCCGGTTTTAATTTTTTGAGTCAAAGTATTTAAACTAAAAAAGCCGGTAAACCGGCTTAGTGAAAAATTATAATCTTATCTTTTTTTCAAGCTCATCCACATAAAGTTTAAACTGCTTATCGGTTTCAATCAAATTATTAACCGTGCGGCAAGCGTGAAGAACTGTTGCGTGGTCTTTGTTTCCGCAATGCAGACCAATAGAAGCCAAAGAAGATTTTGTCATTCGCTTCGAAAAGAACATTGCAAGCTGACGGGCCTGTACGATTTCTCTTTTTCTGGTTTTTGAATTAATCATATCCACCGGGATATTGAAATAATCGCATACTACTTTCTGGATATAATCAATAGAGATTTCTTTAGTGGTATTTTTTACAAACTTATCAATCATCTGTTTTGCCAAATCAAGTGTAATGGCTTTTTTATTAAGCGATGATTGAGCAAGAATAGATATTAACGCACCTTCGAGCTCTCTGATGTTGGTAGTGATACTGTATGCCAGATATTCTATTACTTCGCGGGGCATTTCAACACCGTCATTGTAAAGTTTCTTTTCAAGAATAGCAATTCTTGTTTCCAGATCTGGTACTTGCAAATCGGCAGCCAATCCCCATTTAAACCTTGAAAGAAGTCGTGCTTCAATTCCTTGAAGTTCAACCGGTGGTTTATCGGAGGTGATAATTAATTGTTTGCCGCTTTGATGCAGATGATTGAATATCTGAAAGAACACATTCTGAGTAGCTTCTTTTCCTGATAAAAACTGAATATCATCAATAATAAGCACATCGATCATTTGATAGAAATGAACAAAATCGTTTACATTATTATTGCGGACAGAATCAGTGAACTGATGCATGAATTGTTCTGAAGAAACATAGAGGACTGTGTTTTCGGGAAGATTGTTTTTGACCTGGATACCAATTGCATGAGCAAGGTGGGTTTTTCCAAGGCCAACGGCGCTGTATATCAGAAGGGGGTTGAAAGATGTTTTGCCGGGATTGTTTGCTACTGCAAAACCTGCAGAGCGGGCAAGACGGTTGCAATCGCCTTCGATAAAATTGTCAAAAGAATAACTGTCATTAAGCTGCGACTGGACATTGATTTTTTGAAGTCCAGGTATGATAAAAGGATTTGGGATCGAAGTGCTGGTGCCTCTGTTGAGGTCGATAGGAACTGACAGGGGAGCGTTTTTCAGTGCCTTTTTGTTGGTGGTGGGAACTTTGATTGTGTAGGGGTGCGTATTATTGAAAGAGTTTTCCATAATAATACTGTACTCCAGCCGGCCTTCGGAGCCTAATTCTTTTTTAATTGTTGTTTTAAGAAGAGATATGTAATGTTCCTCAAGCCATTCGTAAAAAAACTGACTTGGAACCTGAATCGTGAGCACATTTTCTTCTAGTTTCACAGGCTTAATAGGCTCGAACCAGGTTTTAAATGCCTGATGCCCGATGTTATCTTTTATAATTGCCAAACAATTATCCCAAACTTGATCGTAGTTTCTATCTTTTGATAAATTGTTTCCCATTATAAAACCTATTAATCTATTTATTTAGTTATTTAATATATAGTTTATTTCCAATGCTATAACCTCTGCTTTGCTTTTATTTGCAAGTATTTGCAAGGGTTTTGATTTGAGCTAACAAATGTTTTAATAAAAAAGTTAAAAAAAAAATTTATTTACACTTGTTTATTAAAAATATTAATTGTATTCGCATCGACGAATTTATTTTTTGTCTTTTTTTCAAAATAATAATCCAACCTTCCAAGTTTTACACCACCCCATCCAACCTGACAAATGTATATTAATTCACCATCAGAATTGGTAAACTGATAAGGTTTGTCAATAAATGTATGAGAATGACCACCAAGAATTACATCTATATTTTTTGATTGCTTGGCGAGCTCAACATCACTTACCAATTTATCTTTATAACTTACACCAAGATGTGAAAGACAAATTACCAGATCACATTCCATTTCTTTTTTTAATTTGTAAGCCATTTGTGCTGCTTTTTCGAAGGGATCGTTATAAATTGTTTCCCCATAATTTTTTTTGTCAACCAATCCTTTTAGTTCGACACCTAAACCAAAAACGCCTACTTTAATATCATCTTTGTAAAACACTTTATATGGTAGCGTTTTCCCATCGAGTATGGTTGATGAAAAATCATAATTAGTGCAAATAAAAGGGAAGGTGGCAAATTTTAATTTACTTTCAATTCCTTCAAGTCCATTGTCGAATTCATGATTGCCAATGGTTGCTGCATCGTAAGCCATTTCGCTCATCAGCTTCAATTCAAGTTCCCCGCCATACATATTAAAATAGGGTGTACCTTGAAAAATATCCCCCGAATCAAAAAGCAAAACATTTTTATCGATATTTCTGATGTCTTTAATTATTGCTGCTCTTTTTGCAAAACCGCCCATTCCAGGATATTTCGGGTCGTTTGAAGGGAATGGATCAATGTGGCTATGCGTATCATTGGTATGAAGTATTGTAAGCTTAACATATTTCTTTTTTGCATAAGAGCGCAGTGGGCTGGCTGCAAGACTCAGCATTGCTCCCCCATATACAAAAGCTTTTAAAAAATCTCTTCTGCTACTCATAATATACCCTTTTATCAAGTTTAGCATTTAGCGTGTTGCCTTTTTGTGTTTCTTCCTTCATATAGTCAATAATGGCATCACGCACTTTAACACCCAATACTTCAGATTTAACTGGGTTAATAAAGAATTTAATGTCATCGCCTCCATTAGAAAGATAGTCAGAAGTAACAACTGTATATTCTTTGGTTATATCAAAAGGTTTACCTTTAATTAAAACATTTACTGCCGCAGTATCTTTCATTCCCATTGTAAATCCGGCCAGAGGCATACCGCCTTTTTTTGCTATAAAGTCGAACATACGTTTGGCTTTTTCTCCAGAAATAGTAATAACGACAAGCTCATTTTCAAAAGGCATCAGCTCAAACACCTTACCTTTGGAAATAGCACCTTTAGGTAAAGAAGAACGCAGCCCCCCTGAATTTAGAATGCAAAAATCAACTTTCCCTGATTTATAATAATCATTTGCTTTTTTTAGTACAAGATCAGAAATAAAGTTGTTGAGAACACCTTCTGGAATATTTTTAACCATTGAATGGTCAGTATATCCAATTATTTCACTCATTTCGGAATCAACCTTTGTTTTATAAGGAGTAATTATTCTAAGCGCTGTTGTATCTTCTTTTATAGCATAAATGCTGTCGATTTTGTAAACTGTTGATTCTACCTTTAATGTTTTAGCAGGAGGGTAGCATGAAAACACCAATACTGAAATGAACAGTAACAAAAAGAACAATCGGTTGTTAGACAGTTTATACATCAGAATATCTTTATTTTTTAGCAATTGGCGTACAATATTACTATATTAATAATCAAAAATCAACAGTTTGAAAAATTTAAACTGATTATGAATAACACTCAAACAGAAATTCCAAAATCTCTTAGCACATTATTAAGTGAAGTCTTTAAATCCGTTGATTCTTTTCGCTTCCCAATAATCAAAGCACAACTAACATTGTATTTGCCTGCAGGGAAGTTTTTTTCATAAGAGCCAGGAATTACTACAGATCTTTCAGGAATGATACCTTTATATTCTATAGGAGATTCTCCGCTTACATCAATTATTTTTGTTGACTGCGTGATTACAACATTTGCCCCAAGCACAGCTTCTTTGCAAACCCGAACACCTTCAACAACTATACTTCTTGAACCAATAAAACAGCCGTCTTCAATAATTACCGGAGCAGCCTGAACAGGCTCAAGAACGCCACCAATACCAACTCCACCGCTTAAATGAACACCTTTGCCAATTTGTGCGCAGGAACCCACTGTTGCCCACGTATCCACCATTGTGCCTGAATCCACATAAGCTCCAATGTTTACATACGAAGGCATCATCACAACACCTTTTGCAAGATACGATCCATAGCGTGCAACAGCATGAGGAACAACACGAACGCCTAATGCTTCGTAATTATGTTTCAATGGAATTTTATCGTAAAATTCAAGCGGACCTGCTTCAAAAGTTTCCAGATTCTGTATCGGGAAATATAATAAAACTGCTTTTTTTACCCATTCATTGACTTTCCATTCATTCCCAACGGGTTCTGCAACACGGATAATTCCCTTATCCAGGTTGTCTATTGTTGAAAGTATGGCTTGTCGTGTTTCGGGATTGCTGATCAGAGATCGCTCAGACCAGCACGCTTCAATTAAGCCGATGTTCGTATTCATGAATTCAATATTTGAATTTCAAAGGTACGAAAAAATAGCAAGATAAAAATTTGGATGAAATAATTTACTATTTATAGGCTTAACAGTTAAAAAAGTTTAAAATTTCTACAAGATTTCTTTGTACCTTTGCCAATAGAATTTATGGGAAGAATTATTGCTATTGATTACGGACAAAAAAGGGTAGGCATTGCTGTTACGGATTCCTTGTGTATGATTGCAAATTCTTTAATTACGGTTCATTCGGCTGAATTGTTCGATTTTCTTGGAAAATATTTTTCTACAGAACAAGTTGATTTAATTCTGGTGGGTGAACCAAGGAATATGAATAATACACCATCAGAATCGGCCAGATTTATTGAGCCTTTTGTTAAAAAATTATGCAAAACTTTTCCCGAAATTCCAGTTAAAAGAGTTGACGAACGATTTACATCAAAAATGGCTTTCAGAACTATGATTGAAGCGGGTTTAAAGAAAAAGGACAGACAGAACAAAGAACTTGTTGATTCTCTGAGTGCAACAATTATTCTTCAATCGTTTATGGAAAGCAATGAATATATTATGTTTAAAAATTCAGCGAAATGATTTTACCAATTATTGCATACGGAGATCCAGTTTTAAAAAAGAAAGCAAGTGAAATCGGGAAAACTTATCCCAATCTGAACGAACTCATAGAGAATATGTACGAAACCATGTATGTAGCTCCTGGCGTTGGTTTGGCTGCACCGCAGATCGGCCTTTCTATTCGTTTGTTTATTATGGATTCAACTGGGTATTCAACTGATAATCCTGAACTCGACGGATTTAAAAGAGCCTTTATCAATCCCGAAATTATTGAAGAAGATGGCGAGGAATGGCTTTTCAACGAGGGCTGTTTAAGTTTCCCTACTTTGCGCGAAGATGTTTACCGCAAACCTAATATTCGTATTCAGTATTACGACCAGAATTGGGAATTTCATGATGAACAGTACGATGGTATTAAAGCGCGTATTATTCAGCACGAATATGACCATATTGACGGTATTGTTTTTGTTGACCGCTTAAGCCCACTGAAAAGAAGATTGCTGAAAGGCAAGTTACACGACATTTCTACTGATAAAGTAGAGCATATTTATAAAATGAAATTTCCTAAAAAAGTATAACTTTAAAAAATTAAGCATTATGAAAAGAACATTTCTGAGTGTCACCATTCTTGCAATTTTTTCTTTTGTCATTGTTTCCTGTGGATCAAACAAGGAAAGCGACCTGAAAAAAGTTACTGATCTAGAAAAAGCAATTGGATCAAAAGCATATAGCGATAAGGCAAAAGGTGAAGAGCTTATTGTCGCCTACGATGATTATGTAAAAAAATATCCAAAAGATACCGCTTCTGCACGTATGCTTTTTGAATCTGGTCGTTTAAGCATGAATCTGGCAAAAGGAAAAAATGCAGTAGCTTATTTTGATAAAGTGATTACTGATTTCCCTGATTATACAAAAACTCCGGATTGTATGTTCCTCAAAGGTTTTGTTTATGATGACCTTTTAAAGGATTTGGTTAATGCAAAAAAATGTTATCAGGCTTTTATCGATAAATATCCAAAACATGACTTTGCCGATGATGCGCAGGCATCAATCAACAATCTGGGAAAAACACCAGAACAATTGATTAAAGAGTTTGAAGAAAAAAGCAAAGTTGACTCTGCCGTTGCAAAAAAATAATTCTTTTCTTAGCATTTTTTGATTCCTGTTTTTGAGATTTTTCTGTGCATAAAATCAGAAGAAAGGTTTTTAAATCTCTTGTGGGTTAATTCCACTTTAGGAGTATGCTAATCTTGTTAACCTGTTAGTTTGATCTGATACCCAGATATCTGCCCGGAAGGCCCATCGCCTTGAAGTTTAATTACGTCAATCAACTCCCAACTCCCAACTATCAACTATTAACTATCAACTCCCAACTGCATACTACTGAACCACCTATTCACTTGTGCATGCAAGTTCATCAACAGTATAATCTTGAATTTTAAGCCTTACTTTATATGTTTTTGCAGGTTCGAGCAAACATCCGGAGTATTTAAAACTATAGTTTTGCTTGCCTTTTTCGTATTTCGTATTGCTCATTATCTTAGCAATTTCATTTCCATATTCGTTGAGCACTACAATGCTTACCATTGCTGATTTCTCCATGGTCCATGCAAATTTCCCTTCAATAAAAACATTTGAACTTTCTTTGAAAAGGGAGTTGTTGGTACTGGGTTTATCAGTCAGAAAATCTCTTAAAATTTTAACTTTAACCGAATCGGAAGTATAAATATTCGTAAAAGAAGTCTTATTTGTAATTACCCAAACAGCCGACTGTGCAACCGGATCCTGATAGTTGTATTTTTCAATAAGTTTGGCTAACTGAAGTAGTTTTCCTGTTGCCATTTCCCCAATTTTAAACTTCCGCTTTGAATTTGGCGACAAATTAGGCTTTTGAGTACACATTGCATTTGCAATAAAAATTCGAGATGCTTTTGAATTAAGCGATATAAACATTTCTTTGGTGATCATCATGGCTTGCACCGAATCATTTTCAGGTATCAAAAATCTTCCTGTTTCAATAAAAACATCAATGGGAGTTGAAGAAAGATTTGTCACCTCAAACTTCATACATTCGCCGTAATGCGAGGAAAAATTAGTTGTGGTATAACCGGTGCCTGTTATTTTTGCACTAACCATTTTTTTGTCAACAGCATCTTTGAGCGAAATTTTTTGATTTGCCTGAATTCCTAAAGGCATAATCAACGCAATAGCAAGAATTTTAAGTGCTTTCATAGATCTGGTTTTATAAGGGTGCTTTTATAAAACGGAATTTTTTATAAAAAAATTGTTTTGTTAATTGCATTTGATAAGATTGGCTTTTTTTGAATGATTTTTCGTATTTTTGAACAAAAATCAGATGTTATGGAAATAAAGAAAATTATTCAGGATTCTATTGATGTTAAAACCAAGATTCTGAACGATAAAGAACTACTTGATAATATCGTTACTGTTTCAGGAATGATAACAAACACTTTTTTAAGCGGGGGTAAAGTGCTTTTATGTGGCAATGGTGGTAGTGCTGCCGATGCCCAGCATATTGCTGCCGAATTATCAGGTAGATTTTATTTCGATCGCAAACCATTGGATGCTGAAGCGTTACATGTAAACTCTTCTTACATTACAGCTGTTGCAAACGATTATTCTTTTGAGGAAATTTATTCCCGTCTTGTTGAAGCCAAAGGAAATAAATTTGATGTGCTGATTGCTATTTCAACTTCCGGAAACTCGCCAAACGTGCTGAAAGCAATGAAAAAAGGAATCGAAAAAGGGATGTATGTTGTTGCACTTACTGGCAAAACTGGCGGAAAAATGAAAAACAACTGCGATACACTTCTTAATGTCCCTTCTGAAGATACTCCCCGAATTCAGGAATCGCACATTCTTATTGGCCATATCATTTGCGAAATGGTTGAAAAAAACCTGTTTAAGAAATAACAGTATGGATGCTGTTATTCTGGCTGGTGGTATGGGTACCCGACTTCAATCTGTTATTAAGGATATCCCGAAACCCATGGCTGACATAAATGGAAAACCATTTCTGGAATATTTGTTCCAAAATCTCATCAGAAAAGGTGTTTCAAAATTCATTATTTCTTCAGGATACAGGCATCAGGTGATCTTTGATTATTTTGGAAATTCATTTTCAGGAACTCCTGTTTTGTATGCAATTGAAGACGAACCTCTAGGTACTGGTGGCGGAATTTATAAAGCTATAGGCTTTTCTGATATGGAACATGTCGTGGTTTTGAATGGCGATACGCTGTTCGATATTGATTTGCTGAATTTAATTACAAAACATATTTCTGTAGAAGCCGATTTAACCATAGCCTTGAGGAAAGTGGCAGATCCCTCACGTTTCGGAACAGTTACTTATGATGATTCATTTTCCGTTACAGGTTTTTTGGAAAAAAATAGTGCTCTGGGCTCTGCTTATATCAATGGCGGTATTTATGTAATTAAAAAATCTGTTATTCTGAATCTCGGCCTTCCTGAAAAATTTTCATTTGAAAAAGATTTTCTTGAAAAATATTATTCCAAATTAAAAATGAAAGTTTATTTATCTGACGACTATTTTATTGATATTGGTATTCCATCTGAATATGAAAAAGCAAAAAAAGATTTTAAAAAATTTGATAACTAAAGAGTGGACTCTTTTTCTCGACAGGGATGGCGTGATTAACTGCCGAATTCCTGGTGATTATGTTGTGCAATGGGAACAGTTTGAATTTCTGCCAGGTGTGCTTGAAGCTATAGCTGAATTTACAAAGCTTTTTGGAAAAATTTTTATTGTTACAAATCAGCAGGGCATTGGAAAAGGGCTTATGACCGAAATTGATTTGCTTAAAATCCATTCTCAAATGATTGAATCTATTGAAAAAAATGGCGGTAGAATTGATCAGGTTTATTTTTGTCCATTTCTGAAACAAGAAAATCATTTTAACCGGAAACCGAATATTGGCATGGCTCTTAAGGCGCGTAAGCAATATCCGGGCATTAAATTCAACCGTTCGGTAATGGTAGGCGATTCCCTTTCTGATATGGAGTTTGGTGCAAAAACAGGAATGACAAACATATATATTTCGGAGAACAATAAATTACCCCAAACGGATATCCCAATTGATTTTTGCTACTCTTCTTTAATTGATTTTGCTCAAACACTTAAATAATGCACAATTTTTGATAAAAAAACGGAGTTAAATAATAAATTTGTATTCAATTTCTATTTATGAAAAAAATTGCATATCTGATTATTCTCATTTTTATATTTGCAGGATATTCCAACGCACAGAATATAACTATTTCTGATACCGTGAATAAAACCGATACAAAAGGCAAAAAACAGGGTTACTGGAAAAAATATCTACATGATACTTTAAAATATGAGGGACATTTCATAGACGATAAGCCAATTGGGACGTTTATTTACTATTATTTCGATGGGAAAAAAAGTTCAGTTCTTGATTATTCCAAAAATGGCACATTTGCTAAAACAACTCTGTATTTTCCAAGTGGGAAAAAAATGGCCGAAGGGTTTTATCTAAATACTAAAAAAGACAGTATATGGTTGTATTATGGCGAAAATGATACACTTCTTTCCGAGGAACATTACAAGGAATGCAAACGTAACGGCATTTGGAAAACATTTTATAAAGATGGCGCCCTTAACGAAACACGAGTCTGGTTAAACGGAAGTAGGGAAGGCCCATGGAAGCTTTTTTACAGCGATGGTACCCTTAAAATGGAAGCAAAATATGTGAACAATGCCCTAGAAGGACTTTTAAAATATTATTATCCTTCAGGAAAAACATATCTTTCGGGAATGTATAAAAAAGGATTGAAGGACGGGGCGTGGATGCAATTTACCGAAGAACAGAAAGGCGCTGTGAAAGAAACCTATAAAAATGGATTGCTAATTAAAAAAGAAGAATTGATTAAACAACCCGTTGATAAATACACGCCCGAAAAAATTAAAGAAGACTAATGTCATCAAAAGGAAGAGTGTTAATGGCAATGAGTGGTGGAATCGACAGTTCCATTGCAGCAATTCTTTTGCATGAGCAGGGCTACGAAGTTATTGGGTTTACTTTAAAAACTTGGGATTATTCCTCGTCAGGTGCCAGCAAAAAAGAAACAGGTTGCTGCAGCCTTGATTCTATTAACGACGCAAGGAATGTCGCAGTAAAGCTTGGCTTTAAACATTACGTAATAGATGTTCGCGAAGAATTCAATCAATGTATCGTTTCTAATTTTCTCGAAGAATATACTCATGGTCGTACACCAAACCCCTGTGTGTTATGTAATACGCATATTAAATGGGGATTGCTATTGGAAAAAGCCGATGCCTTAAATTGCGATTTTATTGCAACTGGACATTACGCTGGTGTGAGGATGGAAAACAACAGAGCCGTGTTGTTTCAAGGCACTGATACCACAAAAGATCAGTCGTATGTATTGTGGGGTTTGAATCAGGATTTTTTGAAAAGAACTATTTTCCCTCTTGGCGAATTTCCCAAATCACATATAAGAGAACTTGCAAAAACATACGGATTTCCTGAACTTTCGGATAAAAGTGAGAGTTATGAAATTTGCTTTATTCCTGACAATGACTACCGCGGTTTTTTAAATCATAAAATCGAAGGTCTTGCTGAAAAAGTGGATGGGGGAAATTTTGTGTTGAATGATGGGAAAATAATCGGGCAGCATAAAGGTTATCCTTATTATACAATCGGGCAACGTAAAGGATTAAACATTGCAGTTGGGCATCCCATATATGTTACTCGAATAATTCCAGAAACAAACACTGTAATGCTTGGTGAAAAAGAAGAATTACTTCGAAACGAATTACTGGTTAAAGATTTTAATCTTATCAAATACAAAGAATTACCTGATAATATTGAGGTTCTTACTAAAATTCGCTACAAGGATGCCGGAACTTTAAGTGTAATAAATAAAATGGAACAAAACTTACAGATTGTTTTTAAATCAAAAGTTTCGGCTATTGCCCCGGGTCAGTCGGCTGTATTTTACGAAGGAAGAGATGTTTTAGGTGGCGGAATAATTTTATAAATGATCTAAAATGTTGTATATTTGTAAGTTATTTTAGTGAATGAAAAAAATACTTTTTCTTTTAATCCTTTCAATTATCGTAATCAGCATTTCTTCCTGCAAAAAAGAGACTGAAAAACCTATGGATGTTGGTTATGATTTTTTTCCTGTTAATACGGGGAAATGGATAGTTTATCAAGTTGACTCAACATTTTACAACGATTTTACCGATTCAGTGTATCATTACAATTATGAAATTAAAGAAGTGGTTGAGTCTGTTTTTCTTGACAATCAGAACAGGGAAACCCAACGCTTGGAACGCTATAAGAAGGTTTCAGATACTACCAATTGGTATATCAGCAATGTATGGATGATGAACCTAACTTCCTCAACTGCTGAAAAAGTGGAAGAGGACTATCGTTTTATTAAACTGATTTTTCCAGTAAAAAAAAGCAGCCGTTGGGATGGCAATGCATATAATGTCCTTGATGAACAGGAATATAAATATACTGATGTGGATAAACCATATACTGTTAATGGTATTACGTTCGATTCTACTGTTACTGTTTTACAGAAAATCACTTCAAATCCCATTCAGGAGGATTATCAAATTGAAATCTTTGCAAGACATGTTGGTCTGATATATAAAAAATACAAATCACTAAAAAAATCAAATGCTGGAACAGTAATAGATTCTGGCGTTGATTATTCCTATTCAATTATTTCATTCGGAAACTAATTTTATGAAAAAAATAGTATTATTTCTGATTCTTTTAGCAGCTTTTGAGCTGAACGCTCAGGTTGCCAGCAATAAATTTCTTGTCCGTTTTACCGACAAGAACAATTCACCTTATTCAATTACAACTCCTTCTGGTTATTTATCGACAAGAGCTATTTCACGCCGAACAATTCAGGGAATTGCAATTACCACAAACGACCTGCCTGTAAACTCAGCTTATATTGATAGTGTAAAAAGTACTGGCGTTACAATTCTATCCAAATCAAAATGGTTTAATACTGTTACTATTCAAACTACCGACAATAATGCACTAAATATAATAAATTCATTTCCATTTGTTTCTCATATCGACAGTATTGCACGTATCAGCAAACCTATAGCAAAAGTAGTTAAAACGGATAACAAGCCGGTTACAAATACTGTAGTTACACATCAGGAAATGAGTATTCCGATTGAACTGAAAACAAATCAAAAAATTTCCAACATTGATTATGGCATGGGATATAACCAGATTTCAATGATTGGTGGCGATTATCTTCACAACCTTGGATACAAGGGTGAAAACATTATTATCGCAATTATTGATGCAGGTTTTTGGTATGCAGATACCCTTTCAGTTTTTGATAGTTTATGGACAAACAATCAAATACTTGCAGCAGTTGATTTTGTTGAGCCCGGAGGAAATGTTTTCCGGAAAAGCACACATGGCATGATGGTTTTATCTATTATCGGGGGCAATAAACCGGGTTACCTTGTGGGTACGGCCCCGAAAGCAAATTTTTTATTGTTGCGTTCGGAGGATACAAATTCCGAATATATTATAGAAGAATACAACTGGGCAACTGCTGCGGAATATGCTGACAGTGCAGGCGCAGATGTTATTAATTCATCGCTTGGTTATACAACTTTCGATAATATTTCACAAAATCATTCGTATGCTGATATGAATGGCAATACTTGTCCCGCGACAATTGCTGCTGATATTGCTGCTTCAAAGGGAATTATTGTATGCAACAGTGCAGGAAATTCGGGGAATGATCCATGGCATTATATCGGTGCACCAGCTGATGCTGACAGTATTATTACAGTAGGTGCAGTTGATAACATGGGTGCTTATGCTTTATTCAGTTCCACGGGTCGTACTAGCGATGGACGAATTAAACCTACTGTTTCTACTCAGGGACAGGCTACTTGGGTCGCTTCAACAAGCGGAGGTATTCAATCAGGAAATGGTACATCCTTTTCTTCTCCTGTATTAGCAGGAGCTGTAGCTTGTTTATTGCAAGCAAACCCGACCTCTTCAAATATGCAGATAATTGAAGCCATTAAAGAAAGTGCAAACCAGTACACAAATCCTGATAGCCTTCTGGGATACGGTATTCCAAATTTTGCTGCAGCTAATCTTATCTTGTCAAATATTACAATTCATAATTTTGAATCAGATAATTTACTTAATGTGTTCCCAAACCCCTTTACTGATTTGGTAAATATTGTATTCTCATCATCAGGAAATCAAAAAATTATTATTGAGCTTTTTGACATTACAGGGAAACGGATTTACAGGCATGAAGAATCAACCCACGTGGGTTATAATAATTTTGTTATAGGCAAAAGTATTGATTTCTCAAAGGGAGTTTATATTTTAAAGGTTTCTGATGAACAAAATGTATTTACCCATAAAATAATAAGTGCCGGTAAGTAATACCAGCACTTAATGTGGTTCTTTGATCAGAAAATTCAGAAAAAAAATAAAACCTTTAAATTTATTTTTTAACATTAAACCTAAACCTAAAATCTTATCCCTTTTTATCTTTAAGAGGTAAAATGCCAGCCATTTCTCCGATAACATTTACCAGTTCAGTTCCAGTAGGAACAACAATTTTAGCATTATTTTTCAATGAGGCTTCCATGGTTTCTAATTTCTTAAGCAACTGTGCATTTCCGGTAAAAAATTTGTCAGCAGCTTCGTTAACGAGTTTAATGGCTTCTGCTTCACCTTCAGCACTTAAAATTTTAGCTTGTTTGGTTCCTTCGGCTTCCTTTATTTTTGCTCGTTTTTGACCATCGGCAACTGTTTCGGCAGCGGTAGCATAATCTATTGCAGCTATTTTTTCATTTTCAGCTTTTACAACTTTGTTCATGGTTTCCTGAACATCGCGTGGAGGGTCAATTTGTTTTAGTTCAGTACGTACAATTTCAATTCCCCAGGTTTTGGTTTCTTCGCATAAGGTATGATGGAGTTCAGAATTGATTTTTCCTCTTTCGCTATTTGCAGATTTAAGAGTAAGAGTACCAATAATATTACGTAGGGTAGTGCGTGCAAGATTCACGATCTGCCATTTGTAATTATTTACATTGTATTGTGAACCCTTAACTCCCTCTTCAGTGTCGGTTACTTTAAAATAAACCTGTGCGTCAACACTGGCATTAAGGTTATCGTTTGTAATGATTTCCTGTGGGTCGGCATCTACCATTTGTTCTGTAACATTTACTAAAAACATCCTGTCAATAAAAGGAATGATCCAATGAAATCCTGGACCAGAAAAACGATGATATTTGCCAAATCGTTCAATCAAACCGCGGTGTGTTGGCCGAACGATTCGTACACCAAGAAAGAAAAAAAATAAAACACCTGCAATAATTAATACTTGTGGTAATTCCATTGTAACCTCCAATTTTGATTTGTTAATATTTAAATTAATTAACAAAGATAATTGAAAAATTTTAAATAAGAATTTGATTTTTATCGACGAAATAACTTTACACGAATAGCATAATATTATTTGTTATTTCTGGGTTTTCTGAAAACGCGATTTTTCGAATGTCGATAGTTTGATTCTGTGGGATTGTACTCTGGGGCAGGTCCATATTTTGAAGCAACAACACCTTTATGTACTTTTTGTTTAAGAAGGTTTTCAATTTCAGAAAATTTACGTTGATCATCAGGGCTAATAAATGTAATTGCTACACCATCGGCCTGAGCTCTAGCAGTACGTCCGATTCGGTGAATGTAATCTTCGCCGTCGTTAGGTACATCGTAATTTATAACAAGGTCGATATCTTCAACGTCAATTCCGCGCGACAAAACATCAGTAGCAACAAGTATCGGAATTTTTTTGTTCCTAAAATCAAGCATTACCTTTTCTCTTGCACTTTGATCAATATCGGAATGGATTTCTTCAGCATTCAATCCTTCACTTTTAAGACTTCGACGAACTTGTTTTGTGGCACTTTTTGTGGAGCAGAAAATTAAAATGCTTTTCAGTTTTTGTGAGTCAAGCATATCTGCAATCATTGGTATTTTCTGATTATCATAAACCACATAAGCAAGTTGTAAAATTTTTTCGGCAGGTTTTGATATGGAGATTGATATTTCTATTGGATTTGTAAATGTTTTGCGGGCAAGGTCGGCAATTTTAGGCGGCATTGTAGCTGCAAAAAGAATATTCTGGCGTTTTTTAGGCAGAAAGGAAATAATTTTCATAATATCGTCGAAAAATCCCATATCCAGCATGCGGTCGGCTTCATCAAGAACCAGAAACTTAAGTTCAGTAAAATTCACATAACCTTGATTCAGATGGGCAATCATACGTCCCGGAGTACAGATCACCACATCGCAACCTTCTAAAAGTGATTGTTTTTCTCGTTCGAACGAAACTCCATCAGTCCCACCATAAATAGGAATTGAACTTACATTGGTAAAATAGGATAAACCTTCCATTTGCTGGTCGATCTGAACTGCCAGTTCACGAGTTGGAACTACTATCAATGCTTTTACGGTATTTACATTCCCGAGGTTAGTTATTTTTTGAATAATGGGTAGCAAAAATGCTGCAGTTTTTCCTGTTCCAGTCTGAGCAGAACCTATCAGATCCTTACCGCTTAAAATTACAGGAATTGTTTGTTCCTGTATAGGTGTGGCTTCTGAAAATCCTATAGATTCAATACATTCTAAAAGTTTGTCGTTAAAGCCGAATTCAGTAAATTTCAATTTGATAATTTTTTTTCAAAGTTACGGATAATAATTCATTTCTTCTTTTGAAGCGTTAATGGATCTTAAATCTAAGCTTTAGAGGTCGAATAATTCAGGGTACTGTTTCTTTTTTTTCTCAATGTATTCAATAGATTTAGAAAGAAGTTCAGTTGAGTACTCCACAAACACGGGGCAGCGTTCTTCAAAAACTCCTGTTTCCTTTGCTTTTTCAAGTTCAGCAGGAATGCCCATGTGAAAACCTATAAGTTCCTTGCAGGATATTGAACCAAATTTTTTTTCAAAATTTTTAATATGTTCCGAACATAATTTATAAAACACTTCATCACTCATTTCGTTTGGTATAATCCCCGAAGCGAATTTTAGCGAATATGCCATTAATGCACCGGAAACAGCTCCACACATTTCGCCTCTATATAAAAAACCAGATCCCAAAAATTTAGAAATTTTTAATGCCGTTTCTTCGGATAATCCTTCCTGAATTGCTAAAGCAGTGAAAACCGATTGTGAGCATTTGTAATCAGAATCAAAATAATTATTTGCCGAAGCTTTTAAATCGTCATTTTTCATAGTAATAGATCAGATAAAAAACAATAAAACCATCCATGTGTAAAAGAAAACAGAAAAAACAACATATCCTATTTTTAATTTTTTTAAAGATTTTTTGCTGTTCCGCTTAAGATAAGTCAATGCAAAATAAAAAATGGTGAATACAATAATGATTAATGCGAGCAGATTAAGTTTTTCAATAAGTGTGAGGCTTGCAATTTCAGGAAGGTAGGATTGTATTACAATAAAGTTTGAAATTACCACAAAAAGGCTTCCTAAAGCAATGTTGAATCGGGATTCCAGTTTACTCGAGGGGACAAAGAACCCGATGTAAATAATTATCAACGAAATAATACTTGGTAAAAAGGATTTCATAAGGTTAAAAAAACCGTTCTTTCTGGTTATAGGAATAGTGAAATATGCATCATTATAAGCATACTCATGTATCCCGTCTTTTTCTCTTATTTTATAAGTAATCGTATTGTTCGAAAACTGAATTTTTCCAACATCCCAACCCTTGATATGAACAGTGTCAACAAAAATATTCTGATCATGAAAAGAATAAAAAACCTGATCTCGTGCATAACGGTAAGGCTCCATTTTAATAATTATCTTTTGATTATCAAGTGGATAATCAATGAAATCAAAGTCTGTCTTCATTATAGCTTTGAACTGAAGAACAAAATACTTCGCAGTATCATTATTAATTGTATCACAACTTTTGGTTTCACCATTTAATAAATAAACAGTTTTGCTCGAATCGTTTTTATAGCCTTCAAAAAGCAGATAGAAGTTCACCTCAACCGTTGATTTATTGTAATCCAGGTTCCAAATATCCTGTATCTGAATGTAAATATTAACAGAATCACGTTTAGTTGCGTATGTTTCTGTTACTATAAAAAATAAGCAAAGAATAATAAGTGATTTTGAAAACCTAATCATAAATGAATTTTTCGTAAAAATATAAATAATAAAAGAAGTTATTTCTGTTAATTTTGAATAATTAATTTTTTAAGTGAAAAAAAACAGGAGAAATATTATAAAGATAACCACAATCGGATTTGCCGGATTACTTATCTCTGTAATAATTTTATTGATAATTTCCAATTCTGTTATAAGCGGTTTTTCTGATAAATATCTTTATGATGATATAACGAAAGTGCCATACAATAAAGCAGGAGTGATGCTCGGAACATCAAAATTTTTGAGCAATGGCAACCCAAATCTTTACTTTTTTAACCGTATTGATGCTGCTGTAGAATTATACAAAGTCAGAAAAATAGAATATATTATTATCAGCGGCGATAACAGTACACCAAGCTATAATGAACCAAAGCTAATGAAAAAAGAACTTATTAAAAGAGGTATTCCTGAAAATCGGATTATTCTTGATTATGCTGGATTCCGGACATTTGATTCGATGATTCGTGCAAAGGAGGTTTTCGGGCAGAGTCAGTTTACAGTTATTTCACAACGGTTTCATAACGAAAGGGCCGTATTTATTGCTCATAAATACGGTATCAATGCCATTGGCTTCAATGCAAAGGATGTTTCATTGTATTCGGGTTTTAAAACTATGGTTCGTGAGAAATTTGCCCGTGTTAAAGTTTTTATAGATTTGCTTACGGGAAACCAACCAAAATTTCTTGGAGATAAAATCAGTATCGATACAATAAATGTTGATTCATTAAAGGTTGATTCACTCAGAAGGGACAGCCTTTAACAAAAAAAAGCGCTGAAATTCATCAACACTTTTTCTAATTATTTAATACTAATTTTTATACTCTCGAAAGTGCAGGAATTCTGCGGCTTGCCAAATAAAATGCTCCGAAGAATATTCCGTTGAAAAACAAATCGCCGATTAGGCCATTCATTAGAAATGAAATGCCAAGGCTGCCATCGTTAAAGAAAGGTAAGCCTGCCGAATAGCATGTAATTAGTCCTGCAAAACTCTGAGCGTAAAAAGGGCTGCCCAACCATACTGCAAAATTGGTAATGATGAAAAACAGTAAAGAAGAAGCTACTGAAGTTCCGAGAACATTTGCAAAACGAGGGTTCTTACTGATTCTGGTTCCTAAAAATACAGTGAGGAAAAAAGAAATATAAACGGCAAACATATAACCATGCATTCCAATAATTAGATCGCTAATAAACATTGCTCCAATTGGAATAATAAATGCCATCCATTTTTTTGTCAACATTGTGCCGCCAAATAATGCAATTGCAGCAATGGGAGTGAAGTTGGGCCAGTGAGGAATAAGACGCATAGCTGCAGCAAGAATAATAATTGAAGCAACTGCAACAATTCTGGATGTTTGGGTTTTATTATTCATAAAAATAAATTTTCGGTTAATCTTGATGCAAAAATATAAAAACATTTGATTTAATCATAATTCAAAATAAAAAACTGTTCACAATTATTCCGAAATTCTATCAACTTTATTTGTTCTCATTGATTCAAAGCTGATAAAGAATTTATATTTTTGTAAAAATGCAATATGAAACTTTCTTTTAGTATTTCTTTATTTTTTCTTGCTATGATATATTCTTGCAATAACAAGCAAAAAGCTGATTTGATAATTTATAATGCCAATATTTATACTGTAGATAGCAGCTTTTCGAAAGTTCAGGCTTTTGCAGTGCGCAACGGAAAATATATTGCCGTGGGAGAAAGCGATCAGATATTAGCTTCGTATCAATCGGATAGCTGCATTGATGCAAAAGGAAAATTCGTTTTTCCAGGTTTTATAGATGCACACTCTCATTTTTATGGATACGGGCTGTCGCTAATGCGGGTTGATCTTGTTGGTACTGATTCTTTTGACGAAGTAATCGAAAGGGTTATTACACATCAAAAAACACACAAACAGCCTTGGGTACTCGGTCGTGGATGGGATCAGAACGACTGGTCGGAAAAAGTTTTTCCAACAAATAAAAAACTGAACGATTTGTTTCCCGATACTCCAGTTTACATTACTCGTATTGATGGCCATGCGGCACTTGCAAATCAAAAAGCATTGCAGCTTGCAGGAATAAATGCGCAAACAAAAATATCTGGCGGCAATGTTATGTTGGACTTCAAGGGCTTTCCAACTGGCATTCTCATTGACAATGCCATGACTCTTGTTGAAAATATCATCCCAAAACCCAACAAGCAAACCAATATAGAAGCTTTAAATAAAGCTGCTGAAAATTGCTACGGTGTTGGTCTTACAACTGTTTGTGATGCCGGGCTTGATAAGGAAATTGCGCTGTTGATTGATTCATTGCAGAAAAACGGTGAACTGAAAATGAAGATATATGCGATGCTTAATCCAACTGTTGAAAACATTGAATATTTTGTAAAGCAAGGAGTTTATCTTACTGAAAATATTTCCGTAAGATCATTAAAATTATATGCTGATGGTGCATTGGGGTCTAGAGGCGCTTGTCTTAAGAAACCTTATGCTGATGCGCCCGAAACATCTGGACTTGTGGTTACAGAAACAGATTCAGTGAAAAAAATATGTGAAATCGGATTGAAATACGGATATCAGGTTAATACACATGCAATAGGGGATTCAGCCGTTAACCGAATTCTTGAGATATATGCATTGTATTTAAAGGGAAAAAATGATTTGCGCTGGCGTATTGAACATTCACAGGTGGTTGCGGCAAACGATGTTGTGAAATTTGGCCTATATTCAATAGTTCCAGCAATAAATACAACTCATGCAACATCGGACATGCTATGGGCGGGAATTCGCTTGGGTTCTGAACGAATCAAAACCGCTTATGCCTACAAATCTTTGTTGGAGCAAAACAATTGGTTGTGCAATGGGAGCGATTTTCCTATCGAATCCATAAATCCCATTCTTGGATTTTATGCTGCGGTTTTTCGAAAGGATATTAAAGGATTTCCACCTGAGGGATTTCAGCCGGAGAATGCACTCACTCGCACTCAGGCATTAAAAGCCATGACGATTTGGGCTGCTAAATCCTTTTTCGAAGAAAAAACAAAAGGAAGCATCGAAGTTGGTAAATCTGCCGATTTTGTGATTCTCGACAAGGATATTATGACTGTTTCTGAAGAAGAAATTCCTTTTTCAAAAGTACTTTGTACGTATATTAATGGTAAAAAATGCTTTTTTCGTCGATAGGTTATTAACAAAATTGAAATTTCACCTCAATTTTATTCTAAAGTAATATTCTCTTTATTATACTATTTCGTTTGTATGTAAAAGTATGGATTATGATTTAGCTGTTAATAAACCTGTTAATAAATTGTTAATAAAAAGCGTGATAAAAATTAGTCGATGATATCATATTGTTCGTATATTTGTTTCATCAGATGAGCGATAAAAAACCAACTGAATAAGCAGATGCAATATCGGGACGTGAAAGTACTGAGGAAGGCATCCTCTGATAACGAAACGAAAACTAAAGTGTTCTTTATTTAGAGAGTTGTAAAAGGCTAAAGAAGCAAAACAAGGCTGTCACAAAAGCAGCAATGAATAACTTCTCCGGAAGAAAATCTTAAGGTTTAAAAACCGGCAGCTTAGGAAGTAGGGCAGTATGGAAGCCAATTTGAAAGGAAAAGGCAGAAGTACGGTCGGGTTTACATCATGAAACCGAAAGGGTTAAATAGAGTAAACCGGTTTTAATAACAGTAATCTGGCTTCAGTAAGGACTACGGTGCTTAGTGAAGAAACGGGAAATGATTCGTTAAGAATTGTTTCCCGTTTTGTTTTTATCAAAACTTAAATTGCAAAATTATTACTTTTGATAATCTAAATAAAAACAATGTTAACTGATATTCTTAAAGAAAAGATTCTCATACTGGATGGGGCAATGGGAACCATGATACAGCGCTTTAACCCCAGTGAAAATGATTTCCGTGGCAATCTGCTTGCGGATCACCCTTTTCCTGTTAAAGGCAACAATGATCTATTGAGCCTAACGCGCCCCGATATCATTTTTAGCATTCATTCCGATTATCTTGAAGCAGGTGCAGATATTATTGAAACCAATACATTTAATGCAAATGCTATTTCGCAAAAAGACTATAACCTCCAACATCTGGTATATCAACTAAATCTTGCTTCTGCAAAACTTGCCAAAAAAGCAGCTGAGAAATTTTCTACTCAGCAAAAACCTAGATTTGTTGCGGGTTCTGTTGGCCCAACCAATCGTATGACTTCCATGTCGCCCGATGTGAATGATCCCGGCTTAAGAGCGGTAACTTTTGATGAACTTGTAATTGCATACAAGGAACAGATCAATGGATTGCTGGACGGCGGAGTAGATATGCTACTGATTGAAACTGTTTTTGATACTTTAAATTGCAAAGCTGCGCTATATGCAGCAGAAGAAGTTTTTGAAGAAAAATCATCCAGAATTCCACTCCTTGTATCATTTACAATAAGTGATGCAAGTGGCAGAACGCTCTCTGGACAAACCCTTGAAGCATTTTATACATCTGTTGAACATGCCGATCTTCTTGCTGTGGGAATGAATTGTGCTTTGGGTGCAGCCCAACTGGTGCCCTATTTGAAAGAGTTAAGCAAAATTGCATCGTGCAATGTTTTGGTTTACCCCAATGCAGGACTACCCAATCAGTTCGGAAGTTACGATGAATCGCCGGAAGAAATGGCTGCAATTATTGAAGCAGATTTTTTTAAACCCGGGCTGGTAAATATTATTGGCGGTTGCTGTGGAACTACGCCAGACCAGGTGAAGCTCTTCAGTGAAATAGCAGCAAAATATTCTCCTCGAATTATTCCTCAGATTCCTGTAATTACAATGCTTAGCGGTCTTGAACCATTAGAAATTTCAAAAGAAATGAATTTTGTGAACATCGGAGAACGCACCAATGTGAGCGGTTCCAGAATGTTTGCTCGTCTTATCAGAGAAGAAAAATACGAAGAAGCCATTGCTATTGCAAGACAGCAGGTGGAAAACGGAGCACAGGTGATTGATATTTGCATGGACGAAGCATTGATTGATGCACCAAAAGCCATGGTTAAATTTGTGAATTTAATAAGTGTAGAACCCGAAATTGCACGAGTTCCGTTTATGATAGACTCTTCAAATTGGGAAGTGATTGAACCTGCTTTAAAATGCATTCAAGGAAAAGCAATTGTAAATTCAATAAGTTTAAAAGAAGGTGAAGAAATTTTTTTAACGCATGCTGCGAAAATAAAAAAATACGGAGCTGCGGCAATTGTAATGGCTTTCGACGAAAATGGACAAGCCGATACCGTTGAACGCAAGGTTGATATTTGTACACGAGCCTATAAATTGTTGACAGAAAAAATAAAATTTCCACCACAAAATATTTTCTTTGATCCCAATATTCTCGCTATTGCTACTGGAATGCCAGAACACAATAATTACGCAGTAAATTTTATCAAAGCAGTTGAAATCATCAAAAAAAAGTTGCCACATTGTAAAATCAGCGGTGGAGTGAGCAATCTGTCTTTTTCGTTTAGGGGAAATGATAAGATCAGGGAAGCACTGCATTCTGTATTTCTTTTTTATGCCATAAAAGCAGGAATGGATATGGGAATTGTGAATCCGTCGCAGCTCACAGTTTACGATGAAATTGAACCTGCGCTGCTCCAACTTTCGGAAGATCTGATTCTGAACAAGCGTATGGATGCTGCTGACCGACTGTTGATGTATGCCGAAAACAATAAGGATGAAGCAAAGACTGAAATTGAGAAGCAAAGTTGGCGTTTGGAAAGTGTGGAAAAACGTCTGGCTTACTCATTGTTTAAAGGGATTACAGAGCATATTGAAAATGATATTGCAGAAGCAATGGAAAAATTTCCACGAGCCTTATCCATTATTGAAGGACCATTGATGGATGGAATGAATCACGTAGGCGAATTGTTTGGCGAAGGAAAAATGTTTCTTCCGCAAGTGGTGAAAAGTGCCAGAGTGATGAAAAAAGCAGTGAATATACTGATGCCATTTATTTTGAAAGATAAAGAATCAGGAAAAATGTCATCGGCTGGAAAAATATTGCTGGCTACTGTTAAAGGAGATGTCCATGATATAGGTAAAAATATTGTCGGTGTGGTGCTGGGTTGTAACAATTACGAAGTTATTGATTTGGGTGTTATGGTGTCTGCTGAAGCAATTATTAACGAAGCCCTAAAACATAATGTTGATGTAATTGGTTTGAGTGGCTTGATTACGCCATCGCTCGATGAAATGAAAAATGTGGCTAAAGAAATGAAACATCGTGGCTTAAAAATTCCTCTATTGATAGGTGGTGCAACCACTTCGGCAAAACATACTGCTGTAAAAATTGCGCCAGAATACAATGCGCCAGTTGTGTATGTAAAGGATGCATCGCAAAGTGTAAATGTAATGGCTAAACTTCTAAACCCGGTTAAGCGTATTGACTTTTGTGAGAAGTTGTACAGTGATTACGAAAAACTCAGTAACGAACATTTCAGAAAAACACAAGAACTTACTTTTGTTGAGCTTGATGAAGCAAGAAAAAATAAATTGCAAATTGTTGTATCATCTCCGAAGCCCGCACAAACAGGCATTTTTATAATGAATGATGTTACTGTAAAACAATTGCGCCCATATATCGACTGGACTTTTTTCTTTCACCAATGGCGCATCAATGGTAAGTTTCCTGCAATTTTTAAAGATCCTGTAAAAGGCAAAGAAGCCGAAAAATTATACCATGATGCCAATATTTTATTAGATCATATTGAGAAAAATAACCTAATTGTGCCAAAAGGCGTTGCCGGAATTTTTCCATGCAATTCAAATGGCGATGATGTTAATATCTACGAAAATCTGCATTCAGCCAAAACGCTTGAAAAGCTTTATTTTCTAAGACGACAAGAACCTTCAGGAAATCCGTATTTTAAATCTTTGTCTGATTTTATTATGCCCGAGACATCTGGAAAGCCTGATTATATTGGATTGTTTGCTGTAACAGCAGGACATGGAGTAGCTGAAACCCTTCTGCTACCTGAATTTTTGGATGATGACTACAATAAAATCATGTTAAAAATTTTGGCTGATCGCCTTGCCGAAGCATTCGCCGAATTGATTCATGAAAAAGTTCGTAAGGAATGGTGGGCGTATGAATCTGATTCTGAAAGCGAAAAAGATAAACTGTTCTTGAACGAGTACTCTGGAATCCGCCCTGCGCCTGGATATCCTTCGTGTCCTGATCATACCGAAAAGGAAACCATTTTCCGTTTGCTCGATGCTTCATATAATTCAGGCATTGCGCTCACCGAAACATTTATGATGACGCCGGCTGCTTCGGTTTGTGGTTATATATTTGCAAACAAAGACGCAAAATATTTTAACCTTGGAAAAATAGGGCGGGATCAACTTGCTGATTATGCTGCCCGCAAAGGAATTGAAATGAATGAAGCAAGAAAATGGCTTGAAAATTCTATTGGCTGATTGGGGATAAATACAGTAGTTTGTAGTTATTAGTTGGTAGTTGTTAGTTTGGAGTTGGTGGTTATTAGTTTGGAGTTATTAGTTGGTAGTTGTTTGTGATTTACATTTCCCTGTTTTCCTATTTATCTCCAAGGCATCATTTCCTCTTTTTCAAAAATCTTTTTTGTGGTCTGAATCATTTCTTCAATAGTAAAAACATGAGAGATTTGATAAAAAATATTTTCATCGTTTACAAATCGCTTGCTAAATAAAGCCCATAGATCCTTAATCTTGCATACCGTGCGGTATTCCGATTTGTAAATTAACAATTCTTGGTAAAGGTCAAGAAGGAAAGATAAGAAATTTTTAGAATTTATTTCTGACGAAGAAATGTTTTCACCTTTTAGAATAGCCGGTAGGAGAGGGTTGTAGAATACTCCACGGCCAATCATCCATTTTTGAATTGTAGGATATTTTTTTCTGATGTTCTGAAAATCTTCAAGTGAGCAAATATCACCGTTATAAATAATTTCATGTTTTATGAGTGGAATAATATCACTTAAAACATTGTGGTGTACCTCGCCTTCGTACATCTGAATTCCGATACGCGGATGAATGGTGACATTTTCAATCGGGAAATTGTTAAGCACAGGAATTAGTTGATAAATTTCATTTGTGTTGTTTAAGCCAAGCCTTAGCTTTATGGATAAGCGCTGCGGTATTTTATAAATAACTTTTTCAAGAATCTCATTTACAAGTTCTGGGTAGGGCAAAAGACCTGCACCTCTTTTTTTACGGGTGGAGTTTTTTACCGGGCAACCCATATTCCAGTTGATCTGATTGTATCCCAAGTTGCTCAGAATTTTAGCTACAGAAATGAACAAGTCAGGATTGTTTCCGAGAACTTGAGGAATAACGGGCATTACAGAATTGTTTGCTGGCAACACATCTTTTGCAACAATAAGACTTCCTTTACTTTGCTGCATCATAGGAATAAAG
>JBBQSF010000014.1:0-35040 GCA_038214085.1 Bacteroidales bacterium
AGCTGGGGAACGGCTATTGTAAAAATTTTATTAAATAACACAAGTAAGATAAATTGGTGGATTCGTGAACCGGAAATCAGAGAAAACCTGAAACTATTCGGTCACAATTCCGGTTATTTAAGCTCAGTTCAGTTTGATATATCCAAAATAAATCTATTTGAAAATATTGAAGAAGCTATAGAAGCCTCAGACATTCTGATTTTTGTGGTTCCATCAGCATTTTTACATAAAACCCTAAACGGAATTCCTTCAGAAAAATTTAATGGAAAAAAAATTGTTTCTGCTATCAAAGGCATTGTGCCTGAACACAACGATATTGTTGCCGATTATTTTAATACAACATATAATATTTCTTATGAAGATTTCGCGGTAGTAAGCGGACCTTCTCATGCCGAAGAAATCGCTTTAGAAAAATTGACTTATCTTACTGTCGCCTCTCAAAACACTGAATTGGCTAACAATATAGCAACATATTTTAAATGCAGGTATGTGATGGTATCTGTTTCTGAAGATATTTTTGGAACAGAGTATTCGGCTGTTCTTAAAAATGTTGTGGCAATTGCAAATGGAATCTGTATTTCGTTAGGTTACGGCGACAATTTTCAGGCAGCACTCATCGCCAATGCTTTGCAGGAAATTAAACGCTTTGTTTATGCAGTGCACCCAATAAAGCGAGATATTATTGATTCTGTTTATCTGGGTGACTTGATGGTAACCGCCTATTCACAATTCAGCAGGAACAGAATGTTCGGAACCATGATTGGCAAAGGATATTCAGTACAATTTGCTCAAATGGAAATGAAAATGATTGCCGAAGGATATTACGCAGTAAAATGCATCTGGGAAATAAACAAAAACTATCATGTAAATATGCCTATAACAGAGGCTGTTTATAATATATTATATCAGAATCATCAGGCAGCTTCAGAGATAAAAATACTTACTGAAAGGATTTCATAGAGTTCTACCACCAATTCACCGAATATTTGGAAGAAAAATCTTAGAAAAAAAAATATTACTATATATTTGCAATTAATGAAATTTCTAAATCTTAACAATTAATTTATAATCATGAAAAAAGTTTTATTACCTGTTTTGTTTGCCTTTATATTAGGCACAAAGGTGTTTGCTATCGTTCCCGATGAGGGCATGTGGTTACCAATGCTGGTTGAACGTCTTAATTATGTGGATATGCAAAAAGCTGGTCTGCATCTTACTGCAGATGAAATATACAGCGTAAACAAATCAAGCATGAAGGATGCTATAGTTTCGCTTGGCTTTTTCTGTACAGCAGAAGTTGTTTCGAACGAAGGTTTGCTTTTAACCAATCATCATTGTGGTTTCGATGCCATTCAATCGCATAGTTCTATAAAAAACGATTACCTTACTGAAGGCTTCTGGGCAATGAGTAAAAAGGAAGAACTTCCAAACAAGGATCTTACAGCCACTTTTCTTATCCGTATGGAAGACGTTACTTCAACGGTTCTTGCAGAAGTAACTGATAAAATGACCGAAGCCGAAAGAGATGCAAAAATTGAAGAAGTTTCAAAAAAGTTAGAAAAGGAAGCTTCTGAAAAAGGAAAATATGAAGTTAACGTAAAGAGTTTTTTCGATGGAAATGAGTATTACATGTTTGTTTATCTTACCTACAAAGATGTCAGGCTTGTTGGTGCACCTCCTTCAGCAGTTGGCAAATTTGGTGGCGATACAGATAACTGGATGTGGCCACGCCATACTGGAGACTTTTCAATGTTTCGCATTTATACTGCACCCGACGGAAGCCCTGCCGAATACAGCGAAGCAAATATTCCTCTTGTTCCAAAATACTCTTTACCTGTTTCATTAAAAGGAGTTAAAAAAGACGATTTCACAATGATATGGGGATATCCAGGACGTACCGACAGATACCTTACCTCTTTTGGAGTTCAACTTGCAATTGATCAATCGAATCCTGCAATTGTAAAAATCAGGGATAAAAAACTTTCCATAATGAAAGAATATATGGATGCTGACCCAACAGTTAGAATTCAGTATGCATCAAAATATGCTCAAACAAGCAACTACTGGAAATATTTTATCGGACAAACCCGTGGTTTGAAAAAACTGGATGTTGTTGGTAAAAAACAAGCCATTGAAACAGCTTTCAACAAATGGGTAAATCAGGATGCAGCACGAAAAGAAAAATACGGTTCGGCATTAAGCGATATTGAAACCGGATATACAGAACTTAAAAAATACAATCTCTCCATGAAGTATCTTGAAGAAGCAGCTTTACAAGGTCCTGAAATGATTTATTTTTCTTATGGAATTTTTCAGCTTTACAACTTACTAAAAACCCCTGAAGGAAAAGAAAAAGCAATTGCCGCAGCGGCTGAAACATTTAAAGAAACATGTGCTGAATATTTTAAAAATTATAATAAAGCATGCGATAAACAGTTATTTGCAGAAATGTTGAAGATGTATTATGAAGATGTTACTGTAGATCAACAACCCACAATATTTGCTGAAGTTGTTGCTAAGAAATATTCAAACGATTTCAACAAATTCGCTGATGCAGTTTACAGCAAATCCATTATGGTTGATTCCACAAAACTATATGCTTTTCTGAAAAAACCAACTTTCAAAGTACTAGACAAAGATCTTGGCTTTAAAACTATGTATTCAATGATTAAGGCGTATATCAATGTTTATCAATCGATTAAAGGCGTTGAGGAAAAAATCAACAAAGGCGATCGCTTATTTGTAGCTGGACTCCGCGAGATGAATCCTGACAAAGTTTACTATCCAAATGCAAACTCTACAATGCGCATGACTTATGGAAAAATAGGCGACTACTACCCTGCTGATGCTGTTCATTATGACTTTGAAACCACACTCGACGGAGTAATGGAAAAAGAAGATTCAACCAACGAAGAATTTATTGTTCCTAAAAAACTGAAAGAACTTTGGAAAGCTAAAGATTACGGTATTTATGCTGAAAACGGAAAACTCATTACCTGCTTTATTGCAAATACTGATATCACCGGTGGAAATTCAGGAAGCCCTGTTATTAACGGAGATGGACAATTAATTGGAATTGCCTTTGACGGAAACTGGGAAGCCATGAGTGGCGACATAGCATACGAACCGGAACTACAGCGCACTATTTGTGTTGACATCCGTTATGTTTTGTTTATGATCGACAAATATGCCGGTGCGAAAAACCTGATCAAAGAAATGACTTTGGTACAATAACACAGTAATTTTATTATTACAAAAAGCCGCTGATTATTTTATCAGCGGCTTTTTTTTAATTATTCAGTAGGTAATTTGCAAATCAACGCAAAAGTTTAAATCAAAATTCAACAAAAGTAATTTAGCGAAAAGGATCTATACCAATACTTAGGGAGAAATCGGGCTTAGCTTATTTCATGCCTACTGAGGAAATGTCAATCGAAAATCGAAGGTGTTCATTTTATTGACTGCTGTGAATTCATTATCTGTATAATGATTCCATGAGATTAATCAGCAATGTATTCGTAAAATGGTTTGACCCATCAAGCAATGAACTATAGATGCTGAATTTGTGTACAATCGGAATTGTTTATGAGCAAGAAAAGATAAGATTCTTTCCTGTATAAAATCAGGAATTACTTGTTATTGGGTTTGGGAGTAGTATTGGTTTTTGTTGTATCGGTTTTTATTTTATCCGATGTTTTTACAGGCGTTTTATTTGTAGTTTTGTTTGTAGTTTTAACTGGCGTTTTATTATTGGTAACGGATTCTTTTAGCTGTAAAACCCCATTGATATACTTGCTTGTTTCAATAACTTTTCCATCAGAATTGTAAGAAAACCATTCTCCATCTTTAACACCTAATTTGTAACTTCCCTGCATCGACTTTGTTCCTTTTGAATTGTAAAAGACCCATAAACCATCTTTTTTATTTAAGACATAAGAGCCTTCATTTTTCTTTTCTCCTGAAGATTTATGATAGGACATCCAGATACCTGTTTTCTTGTTTTCTTTATAGGTACCTTCAGTATTTATTTGACCATTGCTAAAATAGTTTTTAAAATCACCATCTCTCAAACCCCAGTAATAATTAGATTCTTCGCGAACAATACCGTTTGATGAATAATATTTAGAACATAAACCGTTTTTTATATCGTTTTTGTATGTAATGGAGTAAAGCAGAATTCTATCGCGGGTGTAATATTTCCATTCTCCTTGTTTCCCTTTATCGTCTTTCATATTCATGTGTTTTTCACCCCAGGGAGCATATTTAGGCCTCTGACCCTCTTCGTTTTGAGCAAATGAAAAAGAAGGTATAAAAAAAAGCAAAATACAAACTAAACGATAAGTTGGCAGCATTAGATTTTTTTTGTAAAGATAATTAAAAACTAATTTTTTATCAAGTTTATACGATTATTTTTAAATTTTGTTTCAAGAGAAAGATACCCAAACTGATTAATGAACTTTGATAACCTGGCCAACCTGTAATACCTTTGTTGCTTTAATACCGTTAAGTTTGCAAAGATAGGCTACAGTTGTTCCGTTCTTTGATGCTATTTTAGATAACGAATCGCCTGATTTTACCTTGTAATACTTAGTAGCACCTGCAATTTTTTGGATGGCTGAAACGTAACCAAAGCTTTTTTTCGTAAGATAAACCGTATCTTTTTTAACAGTAAACGACGAAAAGTTAATGAAATACTCCGGATTCATTGCTATTCCATGGTATCGAATTTCAAAATGGAGATGACTGCCATACGACCGACCAGTATTCCCTCCTAAACCTATTATATCTCCAGCTTTTACTTCCTGATTGGGAAGCACCTTTATACCGGAAAGATGTCCGTAGAGCGATTCAAAACCATTTGAATTCCTAATAATAATTACATTTCCATAACCGCCTCCCCAACCCATTTTCGCAACGCGAACTATTCCATCGAATGCACTTCTAACAGTATCGCCCGTTTCAAGATTTAAATCTATTCCATAGTGAAACCCTCGCCTGCGCCAACCAAAATTTGAAGTAATCGGACCTAAAATTGGTGGAAAAAATCGGTGAACACTATCTTGCATCACCATCATTATAGAATCTTGAATTTTGGAAGGATCAAAACTTTTATTAAAAAACAGGATATCGTTGTTCCAGTTTTCATAATTTTTGGTAAGTGAATCCAATGAAAGTGTAGCTACAAAATTACTATCAGTATAATTGAAAAAATAATATCCAATGGAATCAGCTATAGGAAAATAATAAGATGTAAGATCAGTACTGTCGTTCATGCTTTCAAATACATAAATGGTATCCTCGCCATTCTTTTGAGAAAAAACATTAACTGGATTAAATGCAGCAAAAACGAACAAAAGAAATATCCAAAACTTTTTATTTTTCATAAAATATCTTCGTCTAAAAAATATCAGTTAAACTTATTTATCGTCTATTCTAATTTGCAAGTATAATAATAATATTTTATTTAACAAAGAAATACTTGCTGAAAGCTAATATTTGCAATAACTTTGCAAAAAATTATCATATGCAGATATCTAAATTCATAAAAAAATCTATATTCATTTTATTATTACTTATATCTTGTTTTTATGCTAAGTCTCAGGATACAATTAAGATAATGTATTACAATATATTGAATTACACGCCAACTTCCACTGCTAAAATTCATTATCTGACACAAATCACAAGCTACATTAAACCTGACATAATGGTGGTTAATGAAATTGACAATGACACCAGCGCTTCGCATATTCTCAATTATGTTTTAAACATTAATGGTGAAACAAATTTTAAGAAAGCTGAATTTACTGACGGACCTGACACTGACAACATGTTGTTTTACAACTCCACTTTTTTTTCGCTTACTTTTCAGGATACAATTATTACTGCTTTAAGATACATCAATCACTATAAGTTGTATTATAATAATTCATTCGACATTGCCGCCGATTCTATATTTCTTGAATTTTATGGCGGTCATTTAAAAGCAAGTTCAGGTTCTACAAATGAAGTTAAAAGATATGAAGAGGTTAAACTCTTAAAAAACTATATAGAAACAAAAACATCAGGATCAAATGTGTTTTTTGGAGGCGACATGAATTTCTACAGTTCTTTAGAACCGGCACTTAAACTCTTAATGGATTCGGGTTTGGTAAGATTCATTGATCCTGCAAATGCAATTGGCGATTGGCATGACAATCCATTGTACTCAAAGGTTCATACCCAAAGCACAAGGGTTCGACAATTTGGTGGTGGAGCTTCTGGTGGCCTTGATGATCGTTTCGATTTTATTTTCACAACCAAAGACCTTGTAGAAGGCGACAATTTTGTTAAGTACATTCCCGATTCTTATACTCCTTTTGGAAACGATGGAAATCATTTGAATGATTCTTTAACCGCATTGCCATTAAATCCTGATATTCCTGACAGTATCACTTACGCTCTTTATGGTATGTCCGATCATTTGCCAGTTTTAATGAAAGTAGAAATCGGAAATACTGAATCAATTTCAGAAACAAATACTTCAGCATTTGATTATACGATACTTCCAAACCCTTCAGGTAAAGATTTTTCAATTAGCTTAAACTGTTCTGAAGCAATAAAAATTTCAATCAACATTACAGATATCAATGGAAAAAGGATTTTTAACGAATCCGATAGCTTCAAAAAAGGAACCCAAATTCGAAAATATTCTATTGCTAAAAAGGGAATATATCTCGTAAACATCAGCGGGAAAAATACTTCCGTTTCAAAAAAGTTGATTATAGAATAAACCTTATTCTATTACAAGAATTTTTTTGTGAAAGGTGATGTTTTCAGTACTCAGCGTTACAAAATACAAACCCTGTTTTACACCCTGAAGTGATATTTTTATTTCTCCCTGTTGAGGCATATTATAAGTGGAATTGAATACTTGTTTTCCTGAAATATCAGCAATCACAATTTGTTCAACCTGTTTTACCGATGAAATAAAAAGCATATCAGTAACAGGATTTGGATAAATTTCAATTATTCCGTTTGAATTTATTTCTTCGATACCAACCAAACCGAGAGTTTGCGCTACAGTATCTGAATGACAATTGCTCCATACAATAAGTGTTACCAAATAGTTACCTGATAAAGGGAACAAATGAATAGGCGACAATTCATTGCTCCAGCCTCCATCGCCATAGTCCCAATAGCTGCTATCTACATTTGTAGAAGTGTTGGTAAACTGCACATACAATCCCGCAGGAACGAAAGAAAAAGAAGCAACCGGAGGAGGAATAGTATCAACAAAAATAAATACGCTGTCGCTCAAAAAACAATTATTCACTGTGGTAACCGTAACGTAATACATAGTACTTAAAACAGGTGTTACATGAACTTCAGGAGTGTATTGCATAGTGCTCCACTCATACGTATTTCCACCCGAAGCAACAAGAACAACAGAATCGCCAAGACAAATACTCTGACTTATACCGGCATCAGCAAGTGGTAGTGGAAATATCTGAAAAGGATAATTTGAATACTGATTGTTATTTGGATTTATATCCCCGGAAAGGTTGGTGTAGGCATTCATGGTAAAAGCCGAAGCTGAAGAAAAATTTTCTGTTGTCGGAAACTCGAACAAAATACTATCTCCACTGGCAATAGTCACATTACCGGTATTCCCGGAAACTACATTTCCACCTGAAATAAGATATAATACAGGAATAGATCCAGTAAAAGAATATAAACCATAATTTCTGATATAAATCTCAACTTTTCCGGATGTATTCTGGCATGCATTCAGCGGAAACACAACGGAACTCACACCAACATCTTCCACACTAAATTCATCAGCACCAATATCAGGTGTTGTAGTATTTCTGGTAGAGCCATCGATATCAGTAGTTACAGGAGTTGTTGAAGAAGAAAGCGGAATAGCATGGCCGTTAATAATTCCTGAACTTGAATGCAAATCGGTTGCAGAAAAAAACATCGGATTACAACTCACCGAATTATTATCTTTTGATGATGCGCTCTGCCAATCGGCCAGTGTAGCTTTGTTACCGGAAGTACCCCAGTAGCCAAGTACCGAACCTAAAGTAAATAAATCATTGTAATTGGAAATACTCAATGCTGTCATGGAATTGTCGTCAACATAAATAGCCATTCCCGAACCACCGTTCAAAATATTGTTTCTTAGGTCAATGTTCTGTAATGTCAGCCCCGAAAGGCTCAGTGCTTTTGATGCTGTATTGGTATTGGTAATATTTACACTATTATAAAAAATGTTTTGGGTAGTGGACAGGTTTACATAAATACCAATAGATGCATTTGTACCAGCAATTGCAACAAAATTATTAGCAGTTAATCCATTCTGTGGCACAGCATCGTTGTAATAGAGATAAATACCTGTTCCTCCGTTTTGAAGTATGATTTTATTGCCTGTAATGCGCAATGCATTGTCGCAATAAAAAGTACGGATGCCATTAACTGAAGCATAATTAGAATTTGTCGAAAACTGGTTTCCGGTTATCTGAACACTGTTTTGATAGGCTATATCGAAACCTGCAGCACTTTGGTTACTTAGAATATTGCCAGAAAAAATATTTCCAGTTTCCAAAATTGTACTTCCCTGCCCGTAGAACCAAAATCCATAAGAACCGTTGTTCATGGTATTTTTAGAAAACGTATTGTAATTGTCGGAGCTTGTGTTTGGCGAATACACCAGTACATAATTAGAAGTGGTTGATGTGGTATTAACGCCAATGATTCGGCAGTTTTTTACTTGGTTATTGCTTGCTGAATTTGAGAATTCGATAACATTCCCAAATGTGCTTGTTCCTGAACGTTGTATTGTCATTTTTTGAAAAATAACATAATCCGCTCCATCAAATTTTAAGGAATAATTATTGGCTGCAGTTGCTGACGAAGGATAGGTTAATGTAACTGCAGTGCTGTCGTTAGAGGTTGAAATAAAAGTTACCGTATTGGACGCAGATGAGCCTGAAAATTGAGATATGCTGATTTGTTCGTTATAAGTCCCAGGCCGAACCTGAAAAACGACACTACCTGTCACCCCTTGACTGTTTAAAGCAGATACAGCACTTGAAAAAGTAGCATAATCGGGTGAAGCACCTCCTATAGTGTATGTTCCTGTTAATGTAGTTTCAAGTTTGGATGCTGATGATAAGAGCGAAATTCCAAAAAGAAGTATAGCGGAGAACATCATTTTGTAAAAATTGTTTTTCATAATCGGCTTTTTTTTAGCTTACTAAAATAGGTAAAGTTGAGTGTTTTTTGCAAAAATATTTTCTTTTTTTTATTATCTTAAAATGCTGATTGATAAAGTATTTTAAGATATAACTAAATAAAATGAAACCTAAAAGCAAAAATAACAGTATAAAAATCAAATTTAATATGCTGAGTTATATAAAAAATTCATTAGTTTTACAAATTGAAATTTAGAATGTTTGATTAAATAGTTAATAATTCGAATCAAATGTTTAAAAAGCTGAATATGATTTATTTAAAAAGATGGTTTATAATATTAGTCATTGCTGTTGTTACTTTAACAGCATTTGATTCATGCAGAGGTCACAGAAGGCATAAAAGAATCATGAAGCATCGTAGAGCGTCAAACGCCAGACATTACAAAAGCCCCTATCAACGAAAGTTTAAAAGAAAAACCATTCCTATTAATAAGAATTTTATTATTAAAAATAAACGCCGATAAGTTAAAAAGCTCGAATTATTCGGGCTTTTTAATTATACAAAATCTGGGTTTTCCATAAATATCATTTCTGATTTTTGCCTGTAAACTGAATTTAGTAACTTGGTTCAGCAGTTCATCGGCAAGATATTCATTGATTTCAAAATAAATAGTACCTCCTGGTTTAAGCTTTTCTTCTGATAAGTGCAGAATTTGCCTGTAAAAAATCAATGGATCTTTATCAGTTACAAACAAAGCATTGTGTGGCTCATAATCCAGCACATTTGGTTGCATGAACTTTTTCTCCGATTCTCTAACATAAGGCGGATTGCTAATTATTACATCATGTAATGGAAGTGAATTACGGTTTTCGGATACACAGATATCCATAAGCACAAAATTAATCTGAACTTCGTTTTTTAAAGCGTTTTCGCGTGCAAGACTTAATGCAGATTCTGAATTATCAATGGCAAAAACTTCAGCATCAGAAATATTCTTTTTAACAGCAATGGCAATGCATCCAGAACCTGTTCCAATATCCAGAACCGAAATAATTTTTTTTGTATTCTTAAAATCATTAATAAGCAAATGAACGAGTTCTTCCGTTTCAGGGCGAGGTATCAGCGCACGGGAATCTGTTATTAATTTTAACCCATAAAAATTTGTTTCACCAAGAATATATTGAATCGGAATGTTATTTTTAAGGCTGTTAATTAAAGCTTCAGTGCTATTGATAACGGATTCGCTTACTTTCAATTCTCTTTGAGCAAGAATCTGGGTTTTTGTTAATCCGATATATTTCTCCATTGCCAGAAAAAAGAAATTATCTGTTTCCCTGTTATCATATATCCCGTTTAAAGAAGCGCGGAAAACTTTTAACAAGTCGGAAACTAAATTTGTAGGAAATCTCATGAGGCGAAATTACAAACAATTTTATTAGTGAAATCTCTAATTAACTTCGGAATCATTTCTCAGGAAATTTACTAATTTTGACCATGCATATTCACGAAAAATACATGCAACGATGCATTGATCTGGCATCATTCGGAATTGGCAATGTGGCTCCAAATCCATTGGTTGGTTCTGTAATCGTTTTTAACGACACCATTATTGGCGAAGGTTATCACCAGCAATACGGCGGACCTCATGCAGAAGTGAATGCAATTAACAGTGTAAAGGATGAAAATTTATTAGAAGAATCGACCATTTACGTTAACCTTGAACCCTGTTCGCATTATGGGAAAACCCCACCATGTGCTGATTTGATAATTTCGAAAAAAATTCCAAATGTTGTAATTGGAACTCGCGACCCATTTGAAGCAGTTGATGGCAAAGGAATTGAAAAACTTAAAAAAGCAGGATGCAATGTAATAACAGGAGTTCTCAGCAATGAATGCAATTTTTTAAACCGAAGATTTTTTACATTTCATAAAAATAAAAGGCCGTATATCATTTTAAAATGGGCTAAAACCAGCGATGGCTTTATTGATTTGGCACCTGAGAAAAAAACAGAAATTGGTCCAACATGGATTACCGATGAAAAAATCAGAATTCTTGTTCATAAATGGCGTGCAGAAGAACAGGCAATTCTTACCGGAAAAAATACAGTGGTTAGAGACAACCCATCTCTTACAACCCGCGACTGGAATGGCAAAAGCCCTTTAAGAATAATTCTTGCCAACGTATTGCCGGATATAAAAAATTATCATATTTTTGACAACGCCACTCCTACCCTTGTTTTTACCAATGAAAATAGGGAAAATCTTTCATTAACAGAATTTATCAAAACAGATTTAAACCTTCCATTTCTTCCTCAATTGCTTGATGTACTTTACCAAAAAAATATTCAATCATTAATTGTAGAAGGCGGCGCAAAAGTTTTTGGAACATTTATTAACGCTGGAATGTGGGATGAAGCAAGAATTCTTACCGGAAATAAAAATTTCAAAACCGGGATACCAGCGCCAATGCTTAATGGCAGAATTATTTCGGAGCAACGATTTGAAAGCGACACCATCACTACAATGCTTAACGCAGCAATGTGATGTTATATTTGCCAGCAACCATAATACTTTCGAGCTTAATTGTTATTGCATTTAAATACTTCGGAAAGTTAGGTATCGACAACAGGCAGGCAATTGTTGTAAACTATCTGGTAACAGTAATCTGCGGATACTTCAGTCTGCCCGCAAACTGCAATATTTCTTCATTTGCTTCGGAACCATGGTTTATGTATGCAATTATTGCTGGGTTTACGCTCATATTGACGTTTCAGGTATTTGCACTTTCTTCGCAAAAGGCTGGAGTAGCAGTAACAGCGGTATCATCAAAAATGTCGTTGATTATTCCTGTAAGCATAGGATTTGTTTTTTACAATGAACAAGCCGGGTTATTAAAAATAATAGGCATTGCAATTACATTTCTGGCACTGTATTTAACAATTTTTCAAAAAAAAGAAAAATCAGCGAATCGGTTTATGATTTTACCTATGATTTTATTTTTTGGGAACGGGCTCAATGATTCGCTATTGAATCATTGCGAAAAATTTTATATTCATGGCAGCACTCAGGCATTTCTAACACTTGCGTTTTCATCGGCTCTTGTTTTGGGACTAATTATTCTTTTATACCGAACATTTTTTTTAAAAGAAAAATTTGCTTTAAAAAACCTGTTTGCCGGAATTGCTCTGGGATTGCTCAATTGGTACTCCACTTATTATTTTTTAAAGGGAATGAACTATTATGAAAGTGTTGTCTATTTTCCGGTGCTAAACATTGGTATAGTAGTAATTGCAGCACTATCGGGCTTTTTTATTTTTCGCGAAAAACTCAGCAAAGCCAACATAATTGGAATACTGGCAGCAATTATTGCCATTGTATTTTTGGCGATAGGATAAGCAAATTATTTTTTTAGAAAAGATATTTTTTTCGGTTAAATATTTATATTTTAGCTGAGTGGAAAAATGCGGATTAAAAGCAAAAAAATGCCCCCGTATTGAAAGACGAGGGCGGCTTAAATGTTTTCACAACGGAATAATCCTTATTGTGATTTGCTTCTAATTGTAGCAAAGATAAATAAAAAATAAAGTAAAAATCAAAATATATGAAAAATATTTTAGGATTGGATTTAGGGTCAGCATCAATAGGCTGGGCAATGATTACAGAACAAGAGGATAATAACAATACTAGTTGCCAAATTTTAGGGCTAGGTAGTCGAATTATTCCATATGAGGGTACAGAAGGAAAAGATTTTGCGAAAGGTACTGGAGAAAGCAGAAATTCTTTGCGCACTCAAGCAAGAACTGCCCGAAAAGGATATGACAGATATCAATTGCGTCGAAAATATCTTGTTGATATTTTGGTTCAAAACGATATGATGCCTGATGATATTATAAAATCATTACCAAAGACACAACTATGGGCACTTCGTAATAAAGCAACTGTCTCAGAAATTTCCCCAAAAGAGCTTGGTCGTATTCTTTTATGGCTCAATCAGAAAAGAGGTTATAAAAGTAGCCGTAGCGACGCCAATCTGGATAAAAAAGATACAGAATATGTAGCAACTGTGAAAAGTCGACATGATAAAATTAAAGAACTGAATCTTACAATTGGTCAGTATTTTTATAATGAATTGGAAAAAGATGAATATTTCAGAATAAAAGAGAATATTTTTCCACGAGAAGCATATATTGAAGAGTTTGATACAATTTGTAAACAACAACCCTACTTAACCCAAGAACTAATTGATAAAATCAGAAATGAAATTATTTACTATCAACGTCCATTAAAATCTCAAAAAGGATTAGTTTCTGTTTGCGATTTTGAAGGATTTTGGACTAAAAAAGACGAAAAAGAATATTTTGTTGGGCCAAAGGTTGCTCCCAAAAGCTCTCCACTTTTTCAATTGGCAAAAATGTGGGAAAACATCAACAACATTAAAATTAGCTCACGTTCAGGAGGTGATATTGTTTTAACTTCTGAGCAAAAATGGTCGCTGTTAGAACATCTTGATAATAATGAAAAACTAACACAAACGGATTTGTTAAAAATTCTTAATCTAAAAAAAGAGAATTGTTTTGTGAACAAACAGTTAGTAAAAGGTTTGCAAGGGAACATTACAAAATTTGCTATCAAACAATGCTTTGGAAATTCCAAAAAATATGACAATCTTTTAAAATTAGATTTAAAAATAATCGAAGGTAAGGGAGAAGGCTTTTTATATGACAAGAAAACCGGAGAAATCATGGATACTAAACCAATTCAATTTATTGACCCCATAGTTGAAAAAGAGCCATTTTATCAACTTTGGCATACCATTTATTCAATAAACGATCAGGAAGAATGCAGTAAAATTTTGCAAATAAAATTCAATATTGACAAAATAACTGCTGATAAATTAGCAAACATTGATTTCACAAAATATGCTTTTGGTAATAAATCCGCAAAAGTAATTCGTAAAATATTACCGTATTTAATGGCAGGTGAAGGATACAGCGAAGCTATGAGCTATGCAGGTTACGACCATTCCAATTCTCTTACCAAAGAACAAAATTTAGAAAGAAAACTTTTAGAACAATTAAAGCCTATTGCTAAAAATTCCTTACGACAACCCATTGTTGAAAAAATTCTGAATCAGATGGTAAATGTTGTTAATGCAATAATTGAGGAATATAGTGAAAAAGACGAGAAAGGAAAGATTACAAAATATTTCAAATTTGATGAAATAAGAGTTGAATTAGCCCGTGAACTAAAACAAAGCAGGGAAGAACGGAACGATACCGATAAAGCAATGAGTAAAAGGCAACGTGAAAATGAGGAAATCACTAAGCGTTTAGCTGAATATGGATTGAGAGCAACCAGAAACAACATTATTAAATGGCGCTTGTATGAAGAGATAGATAACCAAGATAAAAAAATGAACGCGATGTGTATTTATTGCGGTCAACCAATTTCATTGTCTGAAGCCATTAAAGGTAATGATGTAGATATTGAGCACATCATTCCCAAGGCAAAACTTTTTGATGATTCGCAAAGCAATAAAACATTGGCACACCGTCATTGCAACCGCAATAAGAACGACCAAACAGCGTACGATTTTATGAAAGGTAAATCAGAACAAGCCTTTATTGAATATATTGAGAGAGTAAACATGCTGTACGCCAACCATGTTATTGGAAAAGCAAAACGAGACAAACTTCTAATGACTGAAAGTAAAATTCCGGATAATTTTATTGATCGTCAATTGCGAGAAAGCCAATATATAGCGACAAAAGCAAGAGAGATTTTGCAAACAATATGCTATAATGTATGGAGTACAAGTGGAAATGTTACCGCTGAATTACGCCATTTATGGGGCTGGGATGACGTTACCATGAATTTACAAATGCCAAAATATAAAGAACTTGGTTTAACTGAAATTAAAGAATGGGAAAGCGATCATGGGCAAAATAAACATTCAAAAGAAATTATTAAAGATTGGACAAAGAGAGATGACCATCGCCACCATGCAGTTGATGCTTTAACAATTGCTTGCACTAAACAAAGATTTATTCAGAGCTTTAACACATTAAGTTCAAGTAAAACCCGTGATGATATGTATGCAGAGGTTGAAAAGCGTTCTGATCTTTTCCGCGAAAAAAATTCATTACTGGAAAAATACATCATCAGCCAAAAGCCAATTAATTTGGAAGATGTGGTAACAGCTGTTGCAGGTATTCTTATTTCTGTTAAAGCAGGAAAAAAAGTTGCTGTAAAAGGAACGCGGAAATCCGGTAAAAGAGGAAATAAAAAAGTATTACAAACTGGTATAATTGTACCACGTGGAGCATTGAGTGAGGGAAGTGTTTACGGAAAAATTAAAACTATTGAAGAGAAAAAACCCGTAAAATATTTATTTGAAAATCCCCATTTGATATTCAAACCATATATCAAAGAATTAGTTGAAAATAGAATGTTGCATTATGAAGGAGATGTAAAAAGAGCAATTGCTTCATTAAAAAAAGAGCCTATATATCTTGACAAAGAAAAAAAGGTTTTGTTAGAATATGCTTCTTGTTTTAAAGATGAGTTTGTAATTAAATACACCGTGAATACGGACTTTACCAAAGTTGAAAAAGTCATAGATTCAAAAATCAAAGAAATTATACAAAATCGTTTAAATAAGTTTAATAACAAGCCCAAAGAAGCTTTTAAAGATGTGCAGTACGAAAATAAACCTTTGATTAAGTGGTATGAAGATGAAGGCATAAAACGTCCCATTAAATCTGTCCGTTGCTTCACAGGTCTTTCTGCTGTTGTTCCTGTAAAAAAAGATGAAACCGGAAAAAATATTGGGTTTGTAAAACCAGGCAATAACCATCATATTGCCATTTATTCAAATTCAGAAGGAAATAATGTTGAACATGTTTGCACCTTTTGGCATGCGGTAGAACGGAAAAAATATGGTATTCCGGTTGTAATCCAAAACGCAAACCAAGTTTGGGACAAAATAGCAGATACACCCGATGGCACTTATCCAGAAAGCTTTCTTGAGAAACTGCCTCAGGCAAATTGGAACTTGAATTTGAGTATGCAACAAAATGAAATGTTTATTTTAGGTATGTCTCCTGAAGAAATTGCGCTTGCCAATGAAAGTAAAGATTATAAAGCGATAAGTAATAAGCTTTATCTCGTATGGAGTTTATCTGAAAGTGATTATTGGTTAAAACATCATTTGGAAACCAAAGGATCTGACTTGAAAAATAGTTATGGAGCCAAAGAAAGTAACCGGTTTTATAGAATAAATAGTCTTGGAGCATTGTTTTCATTAATGCCTTCCAAAGTAAAAATTGATTGTTTAGGAAATATTATAAAAATTGAAAGTTAGCAATTATAAGAATGATGCATTTGTTTCAAAAAATGTCGGGGTGACCAAGCACAAGCCTAAATAGTTACCAGTCAACCCGACAGTGTGCAAAAAATAAACCGAATGAATTTCGAAACTGGACATATTTATCATATCTACAACCAAGGCAACAACCTGCAAAAGATATTTTTTAAGAGAGAAAATTATTTCTTCTTTTTAAAAAAAATTGAAACACATATTTTGCCTCATGCGGATATGCTTGCTTGGTGCCTGATGCCAAATCATTTTCATTTAATGGTTTATTTTAGAGGCAACTGTCGGGGTGACTCGAAAGCTGCAGCCCTGAAAGTCACCCCGACAGTTGCAAGAGCAGGAAAACCTCGTTCATTCAATGATTCAATAGGAATAATATTGCGTTCTTATACCCGCGTAATAAACAATCAGGAGAAAAGAACTGGCATTTTATTCAGAGAAGAGACCAAAGCTGAATGTTTAACAAAACAAAACGAGGAACCACCACTTTGGTATAATTCAGAAGGTGTTACCACATTATGGAGGAACATTCCCGAAAAAGAATACACACAAACATGTTTTAATTATATTCATCAAAACCCAGTTAACGCAAATCTTGTAAATCAAGTTCAGGATTGGGAATTCTCATCATACCAAGAGTTTGTTAAGAAAAATATTTTCAGAAAACTGTCGGGGTGACTCGATAGCTGCAGCCTTGGAAGTCAACCCGACAGTTACAGAAACAACAAGCTAAAACCTTTCTATAATATATTCGTAATAGCATATATTAATCGCTGTTGGCAATTGATCGGGACGGATAAAAAAACTTTTTCCAATGATCAAACGTACTTTATTTTTCGGAAACCCTGCCTACCTTCACCTCGAGAACAAACAACTGGTTGTAAAACTTCCGGAAATCGAGAAAAACAAAGACCTCCCTCCTGCTTTCAAAAAAGAAAGCATAGCAAAAATTCCTATTGAAGATATTGGCGTAGTTATTCTCGATGATAAGCAAATAACCATTACGCAGGGTGTTCTGGCTGCATTGCTCGATAATAATGTGGCAGTAATTGCTTGTTCCGAAACGCATCATCCCTCGGGGTTATTTCTTCCGCTGGAATCAAACACATTGCAGAATGAACGATTCAGGGTACAGATTGATGTTAGTGTTCCTGTAAAAAAACAATTGTGGCAGCAAACCGTAAGTATGAAAATATGGAATCAAGTCATGATGCTCAAAAAGTATGGCAAAGATTATTCCTGGCTTGCAAAATGGAGCAAACTGGTTCGTTCAGGAGATCCTGACAATTATGAAGCACAAGCAGCCGCATTTTACTGGAAAACAATATTTCCTGAATCAATGAATTTTAAACGATTTCGCGATGGAGAGCCACCAAACAATTTACTAAATTATGGATATGCAATATTACGTGCAGTTGTTGCACGCGGCTTAGTTGCTTCAGGTTTGCTTCCTACCTTAGGCATACATCACAAAAACAAATACAATGCTTACTGCCTTGCCGATGACATAATGGAGCCTTACAGACCTTATGTTGACAGCATTGTTTGTGAAATTATTCACAGTGGAATTGATTATACAGAACTTACAAAAGAGATTAAACAAAAGCTGTTAATAATACCTGCTATGGATATTGAAATTGATGGCGAAAATAGCCCGCTAATGGTGGGTTTACAACGCACCACCGCCTCATTGGTAAGATGTTTTGAAGGCAGTTCAAAAAAAATGGTTTACCCTGAATTACATTAGTCATCTGATGATTTTACTGATTTTTAAGCGATGCTAAATAAATTAAACCAATACAGAATTATGTGGGTATTAGTGTTTTTTGATCTTCCGGTGGTAACAAAAAAGGAAAGAAAAGTCGCTTCACGATTCCGGAAAGATATTATGGCCGACGGTTTTGCAATGTTTCAGTTTTCGATATATGTACGACATTGTGCAAGCAGCGAAAATGCTGATGTTCACATTAAGCGGGTTAAAGGACTTTTGCCCGAACTGGGGCATGTTGGAATACTTTGCATCACCGACAAGCAATTTGGGAGCATGGAACTTTTTTATGGAAGAAAACCCACACAGACCAATGCCCCGCCACAACAATTGGAATTATTTTAAAAGTTACTGTAGAAATTAAAGATGTGCTGCCACTTTTTAGAAATAAAAAAATCCCTGTAATTCATTATAAACTACAGAGATCATTTCATTTTTTCATGATTGATAATAGCGTGTTATCTTTGATATCATTGGCATTTCAACAGGGTATGTTATTATCAATACGTCAAAGATAGAAATTAGAAAGCAAATCACAACAGATTGAGGAAGACAAAGCAAATCCCTTTAGTTATTATCAATACGTCAAACCTGCCCGACTGTTCTGAAATTTAATTTTCTTTTAGTGCAGGCGGGGATAGAAATTATTCGCATTGTTATTTTTTTTCAAAGGTGCTCATGCTTGCTTTGAAGATAGAAAGCAAATTTCAAGATCCACTATGGCTTATTAAAGGTAGTTTATAAAACTATTGAAATTTCTACTATTGTAGATCTAGTCCTGATGGGTTGGATATTGTTAGTTTATAAAACTATTGAAATTTCTACTATTGTAGATTGGTCGCTGTGTAAATCGTAAAAGAAGTTTATAAAACTATTGAAATTTCTACTATTGTAGATTTTCCTCCAGCCGATATTTGGTATTCAGTTTATAAAACTATTGAAATTTCTACTATTGTAGATAGTTCCGGGTGTTTGCTTATTAATCGGGTTTATAAAACTATTGAAATTTCTACTATTGTGTGGGGAAAACTGTCGGGGTGACTCGATAGCTAAAGCCCTGGAAGTCACCCCGACAGTTACATTAAACCATTCCAATTTCTAATATTGTAGATAACCTGGCCGATGCAATGATTTCAAGGATTTATTAAACCATTGAAATTTCTACTACTGTGGGGGAAAACTGTCGGGGTGCTCGATAGCTGCAGCCCTGGAAGTCACCCCGACAGTTACAACAGAGAAGAGACTAAAGCAGAATGATTAACAAAACCGAACAAGGAACCGCCTCATTAGGATAAGCATGAACAGAAACAACTAATTGCATGAGGCAATAGCCGGGGTGACTCGATAGCTGCAGCCCTGGAAGTCACCCCGACAGTTACAACAAAGAAGAGACTAAAGCAGAATGCTTAACAAAACCGAACAAGGAACCGCCACATTAGGATAAGCATGAACAGAAACAAGTAATAGTATGAGGCAACTGTCAGGATGACTTGATAGCTGCAGCCTTGGAAGTCACCTCGACAGTTATGTGTACAAATGAAATAAAGTGGAAGAAAATTTTCTTTATCTTTGCACATGCTTTTTTCTGATACATATCTTAGCATTGACGCGCTTTCCGAAAGAATTTTCAAAGATCGTGGAAGTGAATTCATTGCAAAAGCAATTCCTGTTTATTAACGAAAGGAAACCCTTTTTTGATTTTAATCATTAAAATGATATTTGAACCCAACCATATTTACCATATATTTAACCAAGGCAATAACCGCGGAAAAATATTTTTTAAAAGAGACAATTACTTTTTCTTTTTAAAGAAAATAGAAACCCATGTTTTACCTTATGGGGATCTGCTTGCGTATTGCCTGATGCCGAATCATTTTCATTTAATGGTTTATTATAGAGGTAACTGTCAGGGTGACTCGATAGCTGCAGCATTGGAAGTCACCCCGACAGTTACAAGAGCCGGGAAACCTCGTTCATTCAATGATTCAATTGGAATAATGTTGCGTTCTTATACGCGTGCAATAAACAATCAGGAGAAAAGAACGGGCACTTTATTCAGAGAAGAGACCAAAGCAGAATGCTTAACAAAACCAGTCAAAGAACCCCCACTTTGTTATAATTCAAATGGCGCAACCACACTTTGGACAAATTTTTCTGAAATGGAATATCCACAAACATGTTTCAATTATATTCACAACAATCCAGTTAAAGCAAATTTGGTGAAACATCCTGCTGATTGGGAGTTCTCTTCATTTCGCGATTATTGTGGTTTAAGGAATGAAAAAATAATCAACAAAACCAGAACTTTGGAATTTGGGATAACTCAGTGAATAACTGCCGGAATAACTCTCCAGAACTGGCAAAGGAAGTCACCCCGACAGTTATGGGTACAAATGAGATACAGTGCAAGAAAATTTTCACTATATTTGCACATGCTTTTTTCTGATACATATCTTAGCATTGACAAGGTTTCCGAAGGCGTTTTTAAAGACCGTGGAAGCAAATTTATTGCAAAAGCAATTCCTGTTAAAACTGAGGATGAGGTAAAAAAAACAATTTCTGCTATTAGAAAGGAATACCACGATGCATGCCATCACTGCTATGCTTTCCGCCTTGGATCCGATAAGTCAGCATTCCGTTCCAGTGACGATGGCGAACCTTCCGGAACTGCCGGAAAACCTATATACGGACAAATTCTATCGAATGATCTTACCAATATTCTGATTGTGGTAATACGCTATTTCGGTGGCACTTTACTTGGTGTTCCAGGATTAATTAATGCCTACCGCACTGCCGCCGCAGAAGCAATTAAAAATTCAGAAATCATTGAAAAACAAATCAGCGATGTTTATGAAGTACTTTTTGATTATCCGCTCATGAACGATGTAATGCATATCATTAAAGAAAACAATGCTGAAATAATTCAAAACAATTTTGAACTGTCGTGTGTTAGCACATTTAAAATTAGCAAAAGCAGGTCGAACCTTTTATTTGATCAGTTTACACGCTTGCAGAACGCCAAGCTTAATTTTATCCGTACCGAATGATTCTCGTAAAATTATGCAATGAAAAAAATACTGATCATACAAACAGCATTTATAGGCGATGTAATTCTTGCAACTTCTTTAGTTGAAAAGGTTAAATTTCTTTTTCCAGAAGCTTCCATTGATTTTTTGCTGCGTAAAGGAACGGAAGGATTGTTCGAAAAGCATCCATTAATAAGGAATGTAATCATTCTTGACAAATCAGGAAAAAAACTTCGCAAATTGTTTTCGGTTTTAAAAATAGTACGAAAACAAAAATACGATCTCATCATAAATGCACACCGCTTTGGATCTTCTGGACTGATAACAGCTTTTTCGGGAGCAAAGAAAAAAATTGGTTTTGATAAAAATCCGTTCTCCATGTTTTTTTCTATTCGGGTGAAACATGAATTTGGGAGCAAAGAAAAACCATTGCATGAAACCGAGCGCAATCTTAAACTGCTTGACTTCACCGGAAACAAAGACTATTTCAAACCTAAACTTTATATTTCTGATAGTAACATTAAAAAAGTTTCTCCATTTATTAAAGGCAAATATATTTGCATCGCTCCTGCCTCGGTATGGTTTACCAAACAGTTTCCCGAATCCAAGTGGGTTGAATTTATTCAGAAGATTCCGTCAGAATTTCATATCATTTTGATTGGCGCAAAAAACGAATCTGATTTGTGTGAAAGGCTCATCCAAAACGCAGGAAACCCTAATGTAATTAATCTTGCTGGCAAACTGGATTTGCTGGATACCGCCGCTTTGATAAAAAATGCACGAATGAATTTCGTTAACGATTCAGCGGCAATGCACATTGCATCTGCTATGGATGCTCCAGTTACAGCAATTTACTGTTCCACTGTTCCCGAATTTGGATTTGGTCCCTTGTCGCAACAATCCTTTATTGTTCAAACTACAGAACAATTGGCATGCAAACCATGTGGGCTTCATGGTTTCAGGGAATGTCCCCAAAAACATTTTAAATGCGGATTTTTAATAAATATCGATAATTTGCTCAAAAAAATATCTTAATTTTGTAAAAAACACTTATGCAAGCAGAAATCACTAAAGCACTAGAAGTCCTGAAACGGGGGGAAATTATTCTCTATCCCACCGATACAGTATGGGGCATTGGATGTGATGCTTGCAATGCAAAAGCTGTTGAAAAAATTTACAAATTAAAACATCGGTCCGAAGCAAAAAGCTTGATAACACTGGTAAACTCCATAGAAATGCTCAGACTATATGTAAAAGAAATTCCTTTTGTTGCTAAGGATCTGATGCAAAACATTGAATATCCGCTTACAATTATATACCCATCGGCTCGTAATCTTGCCAAAAATGTAATTGCTTCTGATGGTTCAGCTGCAATTCGTATTGTAAAAGATGAATTTTGCCAGAAACTTATTGAAGCATTTGGAAATCCAATTATATCTTCTTCGGCCAACCTATCTGGTGATGAAACCCCTTTGTTTTTTTCAAAGATCAGTAAGGATATCGTGGATGCTGCTGATTATGTTGTAAATTTATATCATGATAAAATCATTCAGGTTAAGTCATCCACTATCATTAAAGTATTTAAGGATGGCGAATACGAAATAATACGAAACTGAAAATATTATTTTGAATCTTTTACCCGATATACCTATTTTTAAAATCATTTCGCAGCAAGCTGAAATTCATGAAACAGATGCCTTTCTTATAGGTGGTTATGTTCGTGATCTCTTATTAAAACGCGATTCAAAAGATATCGATATTGTAGTAACTGGCAGTGGAATTGATTTCGCTAAACATGTTGCAGCTTCTATCAGCCATGATATTTTGGTAAAATATTTTAAAAACTTCGGCACTGCCATGTTCCGATACGATGGCATGGACATTGAATTTGTAGGAGCCAGAAAGGAATCCTACCAGAGCAATTCCCGAAAACCTGCTGTAGAAAACGGAACCATTCAGGACGATCAGTTTCGTAGGGATTTTACAATTAATGCGCTGGCAATTAGTTTAAACAAAAAAAACCTAGGCGAATTGATTGATCCGTTTAACGGTTCTTCCGACTTAGAAAAAAAAATAATCAGAACGCCACTGAATCCTGAAATTACTTTTTCGGATGATCCTCTCCGTATGCTTAGAGCCATAAGGTTTGCGACACAACTCCAATTTCAAATATTTCCGGAAACGTTTCAAGCCATTCAAAAAGTGAAAGACAGAATCAGTATCATTTCAAAAGAACGAATTGCTGACGAATTAAATAAAATTATGCGGGCAACAAAGCCTTCTGTAGGAATTCTGCTTCTTGAAAAATCTGGACTGCTCAACTATATTTTCCCTGAATTGATTGCTCTTAAAGGCGTTGATATTATTGAAGGCAAAGGACATAAAGATAATTTTTACCATACTCTTGAAGTGCTTGATAAAGTTGCGGAGCACTCCGAAAACCCATGGCTTCGCTGGGCCGCGCTGCTTCATGATATCGCCAAACCAACAACCAAACGATTCGACAAAAAATCAGGATGGTCTTTTCATGGTCACGAGTTTGTTGGAGGCAAAATGGTATCAAGAATTTTCAAAAACCTTTCCTTACCTCAGAATGAAAAAATGAAATATGTGGAGAAGATGGTAACGCTTCATCTCAGACCCATAGTGCTTGCCGAGAACGAAGTAACTGATTCCGCGGTCAGGAGGCTTTTATTTGATGCCGGCGACGAAGTTGACGACCTTATGCTGTTATGTGAAGCAGACATCACTTCAAAAAATCAGGAAAAAGTAAAACGGTACATGCAAAACTTCGCAATCGTGCGCGAAAAACTTGTTCAAATTGAAGAGAAAGACCGCATACGAAATATGCAGCCACCTGTAAGTGGAGAAATGATAATGGAAACCTTTGGTATCGGCCCATGCCGGGAAATAGGAATTATAAAAAACGCTATAAAAGAAGCAATTCTCGATGGTTTGATTTCAAACAATTATCAAGAGGCTTATAATCTCATGCTCAGCGAAGCAAAAAAGCTAGGATTGTTGCTAAAAAAAAGCATTTAATTTGTTAAAAATCCCTTGATCTCGCTCATTTTATTACTATCTTTATATCAATTTTAGTATTTTCGCAAAATGTATGAATGAACTAAATTTTTAAGCTATGCACGCATACACTTTTAGAATTGTTTTGGAAGATTACGATGATTTTTATGCAGATATTGAAGTTGCTGCAAATCAGAATTTCGAAGATCTTCACAAGGTTATAGTAGAACTAGCCGAATTAAAAGGTAATGAAATGGCCTCTTTTTATTTTTGCGATTATTCGTGGAAACGAAAAAGCGAAATAGCCCTTGTTGATCTTTCGGAACCCGATGAGGAAGATGCAACAAAACCATTGATAATGAAAGATTGCATTCTGGCTAAAACAATATACGATCCGCATCAACGCATCATGTATGTTTATGATTTTTTAAACATGATTACTTTTTACCTTGAGTTGAAGAAAATTTCCGAAGCTCAAAAAGGTGCAAAGTATCCACGAGTTTCAAAAAAATGCGGAGAATTGCCAAAACAAGGCGCTGTGTTACCACAAAAATTCATAACAGAATTTGAAGATGAAGCTGCTGTAGTTTTTGATGCGAACGAGAATGATTTTGAAGGTGAAGAAGGTGAAGAACCCTTTGGAGAATTCGGAGAAGAATTTAGCTCCGAAAGCACTGAAAAATCAAGTGATGAATTTTAATGAACGCAAGAATCTAATTGTAATAACTGGCCCTACTGCCATTGGAAAAACAGCGTTAAGTATTCAACTGGCATCGCATTTTAATACAGAGATAATTTCTGCAGATTCGAGACAATTTTACAAAGAACTTAAAATTGGTACTGCCCCTCCTTCTGCTGAAGAACTTGCAACAGTAAAACATCATTTTATTGGAAACCTTTCGATAAATGATTCATATAATGTTTCCAAGTATGAAACCGAAGCATTGGCAAAGATTACTGGGCTTTTTACAATCCATGACTATCTAGTAGTTGCTGGAGGATCGGGATTATTTATTGATGCACTATTGCATGGCATCGACGATTTGCCTGATCCGGATGAAGAACTCAGGCAGTTTTTGAAACTCAAATATGCAAACGAAGGGATTTCTTCACTTCGCATGATGCTTAAAGAATACGATCCTGAGTATTATGAAGTGGTGGATCTCGCCAATTCCAAACGTTTGATGAGAGCTCTGGAAGTATGCATAAGCTCAGGGAAAAAATATTCAGAACTCCGGACAAATTTTAAAAAGCCACGCGAATTCAGCAGCATTTGCATTGCCTTGAACCGCGACAGATCTGAGTTGAACCAGTCCATTTCATTTCGAACAGATGCAATGATTAAAAAAGGTCTTGAAGCTGAAGCTCGATTATTTTTCCAGCTTCGCCATCTGAATCCTTTAAATACAGTTGGTTACAGAGAGTTTTTTGACTATTTTGAAGGTTTGATTTCTTACGATGATGCCATTGAAAAAATAAAAACAAATACCCGCCGCTATGCTAAACGGCAGATTACCTGGTTTAAAAAGAAAGAAGAATTTTCATGGTTTCACCCTGATGATTATGCTGGAATACTAAATTTTATTAACTCTAAAAAATAATGAGCACATGAGAGAAAACATAATAAAATACACCATTCGAGGCACTGCGCTTATTGTTCTTGTTGCTATAGGATATTTTCTGATTTCCGCTCTTAACGTGAACAAAAAAGAAAATCAATCCATCAATACAAAAAAAAAGTTGGACACTTTAATACCAAGCGCACCTAAAAATGATACTATTCTTCACTTCGGTAACAGAAAAGTGTATATAAAAATTTCCGGTGATTCAATTTCAAAAGGAACATTGCTTGTTTTGCAGGGATGGAATCTTGGCGCTGAGGAATGGTGCACAAAAACAGAATTATGCAGTAAAGCCAAGGCAAAAGGATATAATTTGGTTTTACCAGATATGGGAAAAAGCGTTTATTCTACGAAATATTATCCTGAAACAAGAAAAGACTGGACAGTTTATCCAACACGAAAATGGCTCACAGACACTATTATTCCTGAGTTACAGAAAAAATATGGGTTGTTTAAAACCGGAGGTAAAAATTTTCTTGTTGGCTTGTCAACCGGAGCTAGAGGTGTAGCACTTATAGCCCTTGATATGCCTGAATTGTTCATAGGTGCAGCAGCACTTTCAGGCGATTACGATCAAACACAACTTCCAGGAGATAATTTGATGACAGGGTTTTACGGTTCCTATTATTCCAACAAAGAACGATGGGAAACAGTTGACAATGTTTTATATAGAATTAAAGATTATAAAACGCCAACATATTTGGGGCATGGAAAAATGGATAAAGTGGTTCCACCGCAGCAAACAAAACTTTTTTATGATGCCTTAAAAAAGAATTCCCCTTCATTGAAAGTGCAATTGAATATGCCAGATGCGGCGATTCATGATTACAATTATTGGAAATCGGAAGTGGATAATTTTTTAAAATTTTTTGAAGAAATTAATTAAGCGTCCTTCCACTTTTAAGCAACCAGGAATCGCTGAAATTATATTTTACCGATATACGTAAGCTCTTATAAGGAAAATCATTTAACCCATTTTGAAAACCAAGTTCGTACTGAAATTTATTTTTTAAAACACTTAACCCAGTGCGGAAAACCAATGGCACGTCATTATTCTTAAGGTATCCATGATAACCAGCTATTGATGTGACAAAAGAAATATTTTTTCGTGCAAGGCTTATTCCTGCAGCATAATAGGGTGCATCGTTCTGGCGATAGCCATCGGAATTTGTTTGGCAGCTGTAAAATCCAAGATCAATAAAAGGTCTGAATGATTTAAGCCATGAATCCTTTTCTGCATATTCTTTCCCAAAAGAAAGGTCGAAGAAATATCCTGAACCATCGGTATATCGTGCCGAAGAAACATTAGTACCGGATGCAGTCCTAAACGACATCCGCAACAATACATCTGGTAATTTTTTATTTTTTACCAATTGAATTAATGTTCCAAAATAAATATCTCCTCCTGCTGTTCCCTCACCATCATAATCTCGAGCAGCACGAATATCGCGGGTTATGGTATCCATTTTAAAATGTTCGAAAGGCACCACATAGGCTTCACAGGCAATAATATTTTTCACAATAGGATAAAAAACTTTTGCAAAAGCATTTTGTGTCTGATCTCCTTTGCTGAAATGGGCATCGGCAGCCAATTGTATAAATCCATTTTCATTCAGAAGCCCTTTTTCTGCTTCAGGCACTGGCAAGGCATTAGGGCCAAGGTATTGTGGCGACATGGTAATGTATTTTAACCAGGAAGTGTGTCCATCCCAATGGTGAACATTATTCCACCAAGAGTAATCCTGAGAAAAGGCAATAGAATTTATCAACAGGAAAATTACAAATACTAACTTCTTCATATCAGAATTCAGAGTTTAAAAGTCCCAGCCAAAAACACATTTTTTCCATCGCTAATTGGGAGCAGTGTCCAGTGAGTATTTTTTCTGGTTTTAACCACAAATGAACCAATGGTATAACCAAGAGCGCCACCAACAATTACATCCGAGAACCAGTGTGCATCCTGAGTAAGTCGAGAAAGGCCAACAGCCGTGGCGGCGCTATATGCCAAAATCGGAACTATTATATTATTGCTATATTGCTTTGCAATTACAGTAGCCACGCTCCATGCAGCAATTGTATGCCCTGAGGGGAATGCGTCATATTTTGGCTGAGGATCGCTGGAGAATTGCTTAAGTGATGCAGGAAACCAGTGCCATGTACTTTGTCCATTTCCGTAACTAGGTCGTTCGCGGCCAGTAATAAGTTTGCCCACTGTAACAATTAAACCCGCATGAGCAAGGGCTTGCAACGACAATATTCCTGTTTGTTTTGCCTTTTGATTTTTAAAAATCAAACCACTTCCAAAGAATAACAAACTTGTTCCAACAACCACCGGATTTTCGCCACCCATTGTAATAATTGGACTTGCTTTGTCAGCCCATTTATGCGAAGCCTGAAAACTTTTAAAATTACTATAAATCTGCTCATCGTGGCGCAATGAAATCGCTGTAGCAATTAAAACAGGTGCCCAAAACAAATAACGTTTTGCCGTAAAATGTAAAGGTGATGTCCAAAGTTTTTTTTCGTCAGAAAAAAATCCTTTTAAAAAATTAATTGTATCAGGTTTGGCACTCAATATAATATCATTACTTAATTCTTTGTAATCGAAATCAAATGCAGGAATAGAATCGCTTGTTTTAACTAAGGTATCAAGGTTTGATTGAGAAAAAACATTTCCTGAAATCATAAAGAAAACAAGTGTAAGAATAGCAAAAAAACTGATTTTATTATTGCACATAAACAAAGCGTTGAATAAAATTATTATCGTTCATAAAAGTTTAATGAATTGTATTTTTTTAGATCGGGAAAATGAAACGGCACCAGACTATCAATAGGCGATTGAATAATTCGTCCTAAATTAATACCTTTTTCGACTGCACTTTCATTTAAAATATCTTGAAAATAAAATGCGATTGAGCCAGTGAAATGTACCTGTTTGAGCTTAAAATCAGGATAAAGAAATATATTTTGTTCAATAAAATTATTGAAAGAATCTTTAACAAGCTGATGTAAAAAAGGGTGGTAAATATATTTGTGAATAAATATGGAAAATGCTGCAAAATAGCGATTCGGAAAGGGATACTGGTAAACTCTGTTTAAAATTTCAACTCTTGTTTGATTGAATTCTGTATTAAAAAGTTGAATAATATCTGTAGGCGCTTTTTCTGATAATATAGCTTTAATAAGGCTTTTTCCAAGAACAGCGCCACTTCCTTCATCACCCAGTATATATCCAAGAGATGGTAAGTTTGACACAATCTGATTGCCATCAAAACAACAGGAATTTGATCCGGTTCCAAGAATACAGGCAATTCCTTCGCCTCCAATACATAATGCTCTTGCAGCGCCTAAAAGATCTGAAAAAATATAAATATCCGCATTCGGAAACACAGGCTTTAATCCATCTTCAACAATATTTATTTTTTCTAAAATCGAACAACCTGCACCATAAAAATACAAAGCTCGCACTTTTGAATTGCTGATAAATGGGACAAGTTCCTTTTCAAGTTCAAGCGAAATTTGTTCTGAATTCATAAAATACGGATTTAACCCAGAAGTAGAATATGAACGGATTTCATTTTCGGTTATAATTAATCGCCAGTCTGTTTTTGTTGACCCGCTGTCAGCTATTAAAATCATTTTATTTATTTAACAATGTTATCAATATTTTCTTCAATTAAACCTGGCTTCACAATTACTTTTGTTTTCCAGCGACCGCTTTGGTAATAAATCATAGTAACAATCATACCTGCAAACCATGCAATTGGGACTGACCACCATATCCCGGATACTCCGATCCAACGCGATAAAAAATAGGCAAGAGGAATACGGATCAGCCAAAGAGAGAATAATGTAATAAACATAGGAACAAGAGTATCGCCAGCACCCCTGAATACTCCTGTGTTAACAAACATTATGGAAAAAATCACATAAAATGAGCAAACAATTAAAAGATAAGAAGCACCAATGCGAATAACCTCAGGATCCTGATTAAAAAGAGACATCAGGCTTTTTGAAAATAATAAAACAAGTATGGAAACAAAAATCGAAAAAGCACCCGTCATCAGAAGTGTTGCTTTGTAACCTCTTTTAACGCGATCGGGTTTTCCGGCACCGAGGTTTTGCCCGACAAAAGCCATCAATGCCATAGCGAAATTCATGGCTGGTAAAGAAGCGAAGGAATCAATTCGGCCGGCAATGGTGTATGCAGCTATGGTGTCAGTTCCAAAATCATTAACAATACGAAGCAACGCAATCATTCCAAACGCAACAAAAACCTGCTGTAAACCCGAAGGAAGGCCTATCTTAAGGCTTTTAATAAATATCAATTTATCAAAATAAATTTTAGTAAACGAAATTCGGATATAAGGATTTCGTTTATTCAAATAAAATGTTGCAGATAAAAACGCAATAGCCTGCGAAATTAGTGAAGCATAAGCAGCTCCTTCGATGCCAAACTTAAAATAAACAATCAGAATCAATTCAACAATAATACTGATAATGGTTGCAATTATCATAAAGTACAGAGGTGTTTTAGAATCGCCCAAACCTCTTAATATCGCATTGGTTCCGTTAAACCCCGCCATAAATATCAAACCTGCAAGATAAATTCGAAGGTAAAGTATTGCATGAGGAAGTACTTCTGCCGGCAGGTTCAGTAACAAGAAAATATCTTCGCTAAAATATATTCCTACCACAGAAACCAATACTGAAGCAAAAAATAGAAAAATATATGCCGTATCAATGGCGCGTTTCACATTTACCAAATCTTTAGCACCAAAATACTGTGAAATAATAATTGTGATTCCTGCAGTGATCCCAATAATTAATGAAATAAGGCCAAAAATAATTGGGAAAGACGCTCCAATAGCAGCGACAGCATGCTTACCAAGAAAATTTCCAACAATGATGCTATCAACCAAAGTATTTAAAATCTGAAAAACATTTCCAAGCAGCATTGGTACTGCAAAATACAATATTAGTTTCCCTTCATTTCCCTTTGTTAGATCTTTCATTTTGCTAACAATAATAATCCATACCTTCTACTGCCAATGCTGTATTAGGAAATACGGTCTGCGCTTCATCCAAAAGAGGTTGCAAATCATTATATCGGGCAGAGTAATGCCCAATAATTAACTTTTCTACTTCGGCTTTTTTTGCAATTGTAGCAGCATCAATCGTAGTAGAGTGAAATTTTTCACGTGCATTTTTTACTTTATCCTGCATAAAAGTTGCTTCGTGATAAAGCATTTTCACTCCTTTGATGAGCGGGATAAAAGACTCGGTATATGCCGTATCAGAGCAATAAGCGAATGTCGAAATTTCTTGGGCAGGTAAAGTTAATTCTTCCGTAGTATAAAATTTTCCAAAATTATCAGTATATCCTTCGCCATTTTTTATCTGAAACATTGCGCTTATGGGTATTTGCAATTGCTCGATAAGTGCTTTATTTATTTTAGGTTCTTTTGGCTTTTCTGAAAACAGAAAACCTACAGTTGGAATTCTGTGTTCAAGTGGAATGGTACGTACTGTAATTGTTTTTGTTTCAAGAATTACTTCAGAAGAAAGGTCGTTTAGTGCATGGAATTCAAGTGGATACATCAAACTGGTATTTGATAATTCCATTTGTATATCAATTATTTCCAGTAAACCATGATCGGCATACAGATGCAATGGGTTTTTCCTGCCAAGCAAATGAAACGTAAACAACAACCCCATTAGGCCTAGATAATGATCGCCATGCAAGTGGCTGATAAAAATATGATCGATGCGCTGAAATTTAATTCCGTATTTACGCATCTGCATTTGAGCGCCTTCTCCACAATCAATTAAAAACAAGCGCTCATTTACGTTAAGTATTTGAGCGCTTGAATGTCGGTGTAATGTTGGTGTTGCTGAGCTGCAACCTAATATTGTTAATTTAAAAGGCATTCGGCATTATTCAATAGTCATGCGTTTTGTTAAAGTTTGACTGCCGTTGCTTAATTTATACATATACAAACCAGATTTCAAATTCTTGCCACTAAATGAAATAGTATTCATTCCTGTAACTGCATTAACTTTTGACAGATAAACCACTTCACCTAAAATATTACATACTGAAAAATCATATTTTCCAACTACAGGGGAAACAAAACGAATATCAGTTGAATAATCAAATGGATTAGGGTAATTCTGGAGCAAATCAAATTTATCAGAAGCAACTTCAAAAGAAATACTTCCGCTGTTCTGAACAATTATTTTGTATCCCGTGGCTGTATATGCCATTGGTAAACCTCCAACTTTTGCAAGAAGATGAATAACCAACGGATGAGTACCAACCTGAGCCAAGGTAGGAGTTCCAGTGATTGCAATACAACCTTTTCCGCCGCCGGGCCAATAACCGCTAGTACTATTAGGAGTATAAATAAACCCAGTAGGTAGACCATCAATTCCAGTTATACCAATAGAATCAATAGTAAATGAAATGCCACTGATGGTTGAATCGGTAGGAATAACAGCAGAAATAACTCCAAAATAGGACAAGCCTACAGAAGCAATAGGCAGATTTGTAATAGTATCAGGATAAATTCCCGGAGCATTTTCTGGTCCTGGAGTACAGGGCTGTGCTTGTAATGAAACATACGCAAAGCCAATAAGGAAAAAAGAAAGTAATTTTTTCATCATATTTAATATTTAGATTTTGTTTTTCTTCTACAAATATAGATAATAAATCAATTAATATCTACGGATGTATTTAATTTTAACAATATTTTGCAAAAAATAAATAAATTAATCTACCCGACATAATGTATAAAACAAAAAAAACCGCTGAAAAAATCAGCGGTTTAAAAATATTAAATTTTATTTATTCTGCTTTTGGTTCTTCAGAATCTTCAGAAACTTCAGGTTTTTCTTCAACCTTAGGTTCTACCTTAAAATCTTCAGCCATTTTTTCAGCAGCTTTTGCTAAGGTTTTTTTAGATTCTTTGTCCATTTTGTCTTTTAGATTAGCAAGAACGTCAAGATCGCCCAAAGTGGTTTTTTCCATGCTGTCTTTTAACTTTTTAACAGCTTTCTTTGTATTTTTTTCTTTGTCTTTCTTTTCGTCGTCTTCTTTGTTCTTTTCAGCAGATACAACATCTTGCCAAATTTTAGAATGTGAAACGATAATTTTTTTGTTTTCTTTTGAAAATTCGATCACTTTAAAATCAATCATTTCTTCCACTTTGGCATTGGTGCCATCTTCTTTCTGAATATGACGAAGTGGCGCAAAACCTTCAACGCCATATGGCAGAGCAACAACTACACCTTTTTCTGCAGTAGTAACAATGGTACCTTTATGAATAGAATCAATAGTGAAAACTGTTTCAAAAACATCCCATGGATTTTCTTCGAGTTGTTTATGGCCTAAGCTTAAGCGACGGTTTTCAATATCCACTTCAAGAACTACTACTTCAATTTCTTCACCAATTTTAGTGAATTCTGCCGGGTGCTTGATTTTTTTCGACCATGAAAGGTCAGAAATATGAATTAATCCATCAACTCCTTCTTCTAATTCAACAAAAATTCCAAAATTGGTAAAGTTGCGAACGATAGCTTTGTGTTTTGAATTAACCGGATATCTTGAAGAAATATCAGTCCATGGATCTGGAATAAGTTGTTTGATACCTAAAGACATTTTGCGTTCTTCACGATCAAGTGTAAGTATAATTCCTTCAACCTCATCCCCTACTTTTAAGAAATCCTGAGCGCTGCGTAAATGCTGCGACCATGACATTTCAGAAACGTGGATCAAGCCTTCAACACCGGCAGCAATTTCGATAAATGCACCGTAATCGGCAATAACCACAACTTTTCCTTTAACTTTATCTCCAACTTTTAGATTTGTATCAAGCGAATCCCAAGGGTGAGAAGTAAGCTGTTTTAAACCAAGAGCGATACGTTTTTTATTATCGTCGAAATCAAGAATTACAACATTGATTTTTTCGTCGAGTTTTACAATTTCCTCTGGGTGGTTGATTCGTCCCCATGAAAGGTCAGTGATGTGAATAAGTCCGTCAACGCCACCAAGATCGATAAACACACCGTAAGAAGTAATATTTTTAACGGTACCTTCAAGAATCTGTCCTTTTTCAAGTTTAGAAATAATTTCAGTTTTCTGTTGTTCGAGTTCTGCTTCAATAAGTGCTTTATGCGAAACAACTACGTTTTTATATTCATGGTTAACTTTAACAACCTTGAATTCCATAGTTTTGTCAACATAAATATCATAATCACGAATTGGTTTCACGTCAATCTGAGAACCTGGCAAGAAAGCTTCTATTCCGAATACGTCAACAATCAAACCACCTTTAGTACGGCATTTTACATATCCATTAATGATTTCATCGTTTTCCAATGCTTTGTTTACACGTTCCCAAGAACGGAGCAAACGGGCTTTTTTGTGAGACAAAATAAGCTGACCGGATGAATCTTCCTGGCTTTCAACATATACTTCAACAGTATCGCCAATTTTAAGATCCTGATTGTATCTCAATTCGGATAATGGAATAATACCATCGGATTTGTATCCAATGTTAACCACAACTTCTCTGTTGTTTTTTGCTACAACTGTTCCGTCGATAACTTCGTGTTCTACAACAGAGCTTAGTGTTTTGTCGTAAATTTCTTCGAATTTTTTACGTTCATCGCTTGAATAAATATCCTGATTTTTACCAATAGCATTCCAGTCGAAATCCTTTGGTGGTTCAGGTTTTGCTTCTTCAACAACGATTTTTTCTTCTGCTTTGATTTCTTCAGGTTTTGTTTCTACAGCAACTTCTTCCTGAGCAACTTCTTCCTGATTTTGATTTGTAACTTCGATGTTTTCGTTTTCAGTTACATTAATTTCGTTTTCAGTCATTTAAATAATAAAAATTGTATTCTGCAGTTCCCCAAAATTAACTACAGAAGATGGTTAATAATCCGTTAATTAAAATTAATTTTATGTTTGGGGGTGCAAATGTAAAGATAATATTCTGAAAATAAAAGAATTCAGGCGAAAAATTTGCACGTGTGGTATATCGA